>JAEZCG010000012.1 GCA_023430065.1 Pseudomonadota bacterium
GCCGTTCGACTTGCATGTGTAAAGCATGCCGCCAGCGTTCAATCTGAGCCAGGATCAAACTCTTCAGTTCAAATCCTAAAACTCGACGGAATGTCTGACTCGAAATCCCACCCAGAATCCAAACCCCAGGCAGAACCTCAAACCTATCTACCGTGCGAGCACTTCTCTATCCAAAGCTTATCGTCAGGCGCTTCAGCCCAGCTATTCACCAGACCAAACACCCAACAAAGACGCCTTCGGACCGACCAAGCGCCCACACCTATCGGCTGTGAGTTTTTAAAGAGCGAAGTTGGTTGCGGGGGCAGGATTTGAACCTACGACCTTCGGGTTATGAGCCCGACGAGCTGCCAGACTGCTCCACCCCGCGCCCGTTCAAGAGAGGCAGCATTCTACGCGGCGTCCCGCCTTACGTCAACATTGCGTAACAGCGGGGATACTGCGGCGCAAAACGCCTCAAGCGCCGGCCGTAACCCAGTCCAGTATTGGCTGCCACTCGGCCTGGTCGCGCTCCGATGCAGATGGCGGCAGATCGAAGATACTCAACCCGTTGAACGCGGCATTCGGATAGATCTGTCCATCCCGGAGATAGCCGAGCACCGGCAATTCGAATTGAGCGAGGAAGGCCGAGAGCGTAGACGCCGCCCTGGTTCGGGCATCCACCCGGACGCCCACGATGCCCACCCGCGTTCGCCCGTTGCGAAGCGCTTTCTCATGTACCAGATCTGCGAGAAACGCCGCCGTGGCGGACATATCGAACAGCGACGGTTGCACGGGCACTACCACGCTATCGGCCAGTTTCAGTGCATGCGTCAGGGTTTTGCCGTGCATGCCCGCCGGCGAGTCGATGACCAGCCAGTCCCCCTTCGGGGGCTGCGTCGACGGGTGCGGGCCGAACGCATGAACCGGCGGCAGATGCCCCGGACGGATGGAAGTCCAGGTGCACGCCGAGCGCTGGCGATCGAGGTCGAGTAGGAGCACCCGCCTGCCTGCGTGGGCCAATCCTCCCGCGACGTTGGTCGAGACAGTCGTCTTCCCACTGCCCCCCTTGGGATTTGCCACCAACACCGCCCGCACGCTCACCCCCTCAGGAAGAAACTTTCTCCTCGCCTTCCGCTTCGCCCAATCCGCCTCCCATCTCCCCCGGCCCGCCTTGCGGCGCGCCGGGGTCGCCGTCGACCGTGGGCGGCTCCAACTCCACGACTATCGCCGCTGCCCCCTCCCGATCATCCACCTCGGCGTCCCGTGGAGCCTGCGATTCCTCGCCTGCCACGGTATCGGCCGCAGCCAACTCGGGTTGAGGGCTTCGCTCGACCAGGGCACCCAGCTCCTCCAAAGGAGGCAGTTCGTCGAGGGCCCGCAGCCCCAAATCGTCCAGAAATGCGCGGGTCGTGGCATAAAGGGCCGGACGACCCGGCACCTCCCGATGCCCGACCACGTCGATCCAGCCGCGACCCTCCAGCGCCTTCAATATATTGGGAGACACCGCGACGCCGCGCACGGCTTCGATATCCCCCCGTGTCACCGGCTGCCTGTAGGCGATGATCGCCAGAGTTTCCAGCACGGCGCGGGAATACTTCGGAGGCTTCTGCGGATTGATCCGGTCCAGATAGACCTGGAACTCCGGACGCGCCTGAAACCGCCAGCCGCTCGCAACGGCCACCAGTTCGACCCCCTTGCCCTGCCAATCGCCGCGGAGGTCCTCCAGCAGGCGGCGCACCACGTCCGCGCCGAACTCGCCTCCCAGGATCCTGCCGAGATCGGCAACCGAGAGCGGTTCGGTCGTGGTCAGCAATGCAGTCTCCAGGATGCGCTTGAGCTGCGCCACGTCATCCAACGATGCTTCCATCCTTCAGCCTTACGTAAATGGGGGAGAAGCAGGCCTGTTGGGTGATCTCTACGAGCGACTCACGGCCCAGTTCGAGGATCGCCAGGAACGTCACCACCAACTCCGGGATCCCTCGCTCGGGTTCGAACAAGTCCTCGAAGTTCACGAAGCCCGCCGACTGCAATCTGCGCAACACCGCACTCATCCGCTCGCGCACGGAGAGCTGCTCGCGCGTGACACGATGATGCCGATTCGCCCTTGCGCGGCTCACCAGCGCTAGCCAAGCCATGCGCAGGTCCTCGGCGTTCACCTCGGGCAACCGCTCCCTGGCGATTCGGTCGATGAACACGCCAGCCACGGTGAAGTCCCGACCTCGCTGGGGAAGCTCATCCAGCCGGCGTGCCGCCGCCTTCATCCGCTCGTACTCGAGCAGCCGCCTGACCAACTCGGCACGCGGGTCGGCTTCCTCCTGGGCCGTCGGTGCGGGCTTCGGGAGCAGCATCCGCGACTTGATCTCGATCAGCAGGGCCGCCATCAGCAGGTACTCCGCAGCCAGCTCCAGCTGATGCGTGCGCATCATTTCCACATAGCTCATGTATTGAGCAGTGAGCTGCGCCATGGGGATGTCAAGCACGTCCAGGTTGTGCTTGCGAATCAGGTACAGGAGCAGATCCAGCGGGCCTTCGAACGCCTCCAGGATGACCCGCAGGGCGTCAGGAGGGATGAACAGATCCGCCGGGATCTCCGGAAGGGGCTCACCGTACAAGAGCGCGACCGGAAGCTTCACATCCTCCCGTCGGTCGACCTCAGCCTCGTAACTCATTGAATGTTGGAATGCATGGCAGAAGTGCAGCGCTGCGAGTCACGGAATGGGACGGAATTATCCCTCAATTGGCCCCGCTCCCGGAACCCGCATGCCCGTGCGCGGACGCGCACCCGCCGAGTCAAGTTTCCCTCGCCTGTGCCGAAATGGGGCGAGAGCGAACCCGTGCGTTTTGCCAACACGGTTACCGGAGCAGTACATGTCGGAATTGATGCAGCGCATAGACGCCAAGACGAAGCTCGCAGGGGCGAACAAGCTCGAGATCCTGCTCTTCACGCTCGGAGAAGATGCGCGGACGGGTCGCAAGGAAACTTACGGGATCAACGTGTTCAAGGTGCGCGAGGTGATGCGCACGCCCGCTATCACGCGCGCTCCGGAAATGCCGCCCGCCGTGGAGGGCATGGTGAGCCTGCGCGGCGCCCTCGTCCCGGTCCTCGACCTGGCACGCTACGCCGGCGCGCAGATTCAGGAAACACCCGAGATCATGATCGTGACCGAGTACAACGGCCACACACAGGGATTTCTGGTCGAGGCCGTGGATACGATTTTGCGGCTGGACTGGGCGCGTATGCGCGTTCCACCCGAGATGCTGGTGAAACGAACGGGGGGTTTGGTAACCGCCGTGACCGAATTGAGCGACGGTCGTCTGGTCATGATGCTGGACGTCGAGCGCATCCTGTCGGAAACGACAAACTACGACAACGAACACGAATTCCAGAATCTCCAGCCGTTGCAGGATCACGGAAAGACCATCCTCTTCGCGGACGACTCCTCGGTAGCGCGCAAGCAGATCGAGCGCACGCTCGATGCATTACAGATCCGGCACATCAGCGCCGTCAACGGCAACCAGGCCTGGCGCGAACTGGAGCGTGTCGCCGCCATCGCGGATGCAGCGAAGCGCCGTGCCTGCGAATTCGTGCACGCTGTGCTGACCGATGTGGAGATGCCGGAAATGGACGGCTTCCTGCTCACCAAGCGGATCAAGAGCGATCCACGCTTCGCGGACATTCCCGTGATCATGCATTCGTCCTTATCGGGCCTGCAGAATCAGCACCTCGGCATGTCGGTCGGTGTGGACGAATACGTTTCCAAATTCGAACCGCAGAAGCTGGCCGAGGCCCTTACCCGCCGCCTGGCCGCCTGACCGCGCTCCTGCCACGCCATGTCCGAAACCGACAACCAGAATCTGCTCGATGCCATCGATGCGCGTACCCGCCTGGCGGGCTCCAACAAGATGGAGATCCTGCTGTTCACCCTGGGAACACACGAGATCTTCGGCATCAACGTGTTCAAGGTTCGCGAAGTCACGAAGACGCCCTCCATCACGAAGACGCCGAACATGCCCGCAGGCGTCGAGGGCGTGATCTCGCTGCGCGGCAGCGTGATCCCCGTCATCGATCTCGCACGCTTCATCGGAAAGACCGGGGACAAATTGGGCGGCACCATGATGGTCACCGAGTACAGTCGCCGTACGCAGGGATTTCTGGTCGAGTCCGTCGACAGGATCGTCAGGGTCGACTGGGAAAAGGTGCGCTCTCCCGACAGCGTGATTACCGGTCACGACAACCTGATCACCGCCATCTCCGAACTGCCAGACGGTACGCTGATATCCGTCCTCGATGTGGAACAGGTGTTGGCCGATGCATTCGGCGAGCCACGCGTACCGGAATTGCAGCCTGTGGAAATGGGGCAGGAAGCCGTCGTCTTCTTCGCCGACGACTCGCTGGTGGCTCGAAAGGAGATCGGCCACGTGCTGGATCACCTGGGCGTCAAGTACCACCAGGCCAACAACGGAGCCGAAGCCTGGACGCGGCTGCAGGCCATGGCGACGCGCGCGGCGCAGGACGGCGAGCCGCTGAGCCAGCAGCTCAACGTCATCCTGCTCGATGCCGAAATGCCGGAAATGGACGGATATGTCCTGACGCGCCACATCAAGGCGGACGCACGGTTCGCGGGCGTGCCGGTGGTAATGCACTCCTCCCTCTCTTCCCAGGCCAATCACGCCATGGGGCGGCACGTCGGTGTCGACGCCTACGTCTCCAAGTTCGATGCAATGGTTCTCGCCGACACACTGCGCCCCCTGCTCTCTCGCTGACCCTGCACATCGCATTCGCTGTTTAACGAGCACCAGTTACCGAGCAACGTCGTTCCATGTCAAAGCCGAACCTGAGATTCCTCGTCGTGGATGACTTCTCCACGATGCGCCGCATTGTCAGAAACCTGCTCAAGGAACTTGGCTTCACCAACGTGGAGGAGGCCGAAGACGGTGTCGACGCCCTCCAGAAACTTCGCGCCGCCAGCTTCGATTTCGTGATCTCCGACTGGAACATGCCGAACATGACAGGCATCGAACTGCTGCGCCAGGTGCGCGCGGACGCCTCGCTTCGCACCCTCCCGCTGCTCATGATCACGGCCGAGGCGAAGAAGGAGAACATCATCGAAGCGGCGCAGGCCGGCGCCAGCGGCTACATCGTCAAGCCCTTCACTGCGGCGACCCTCGACGAGAAGCTCAACAAGATCTTCCTATCGATGCAGAAGTCGGGAGCAAACACCTGATGAGCAGCCTGATCCCGTCGCAAGACACGCACGACTCCCCCGAACTGGAAGCCCTGTTCGACAGCATCGCAGCGGCAAGTCGCGACCCGGAGACCGTGCCCGGGACCGAGACGGAAGCGAGCGAAGTCGTCTGTCGGATCGGCCAGCTCACGCGCCGATTGCACGATGCCCTGGGTGCCCTCGGCTACGACACGATGCTGCAGAACGCAGCCGACGCGTTCCCCGACGCTCGCGAGCGGCTCGCTTACGTGGCAACGATGACGGAGCAGGCTGCCGTACGCAGCCTGAACGCGATCGAGACCGCCAAGCCGCTACAGGAGGGACTGGGCACGGGAGCGAAGGGCTTGGCCCATGAGTGGGACCGCCTGTTCCAGGGCGAGATGCCGATGGAGCAGTTTCGCGATCTTGCGTTGCGCACGCGCGACTATCTGGACAAGGTTCCCGAGGCTGCGGCCGCCACCAACGCACAGCTCACGAACATCATGATGGCCCAGGACTTCCAGGATCTGACGGGACAGGTGATCAAGAAGATCACGCAGATGGTGCAGGACGTGGAGCATCAGCTGCTGAAGGTGCTGATCGACCACGCACCCGCCGAGCGGCGCGTCGCAGCACAGTCGGCCGGACTGCTGAACGGTCCGGTCATCAACCCCCGCGGCGGCAACGACGTCGTCACCAGTCAGGCGCAGGTGGACGAGCTGCTGGATAGCCTCGGATTCTGACCGCCTCTGTATCGAGCAACGCGAATGGACGACTTGCTGCAGGAGTTTCTCACCGAGGCCGCCGAGCTGCTGGCGGCCGTGGACAACAAGCTGGTCGATCTCGAGAAGCATCCGCAGGACAAGCAGCTTCTCAACGAGATCTTCCGCGGATTTCACACGATCAAGGGTGGCGCAGGCTTCCTGAACCTTGCCGAACTGGTCGCGCTGTGCCATCTGACAGAAAACCTGTTCGATCTGCTGCGTAACGCACAGATACCTCTTACCGCAGACACTCTGGACGTCATCCTCGCGGCCACGGCGGCGGTGCGAAACATGTTCGACTGCCTGTCCCAGTCCGCTTCGTTGCGCCCGGCCGATCCGCGCCTGCTCAAGTCCCTCGAGGATGCGATCGCAGGCAAGTACGCCGAGGCGGGGCAGGCCCTCACCGGTGCCGAGGCTGCCAGCTCGACCCAAGCACGCTCGGAACATGGCCGCAGTGCGCCGCAGGTCGACTGGCAGGCGCTATACGACGCGGTGCTGGGCCGTTCCGCGCCACCTGCATTTGGACCGACCTCGTCCCCGGCGAACGATCCGGTCGAGGAGAAGCGCGCCGCGGCAGCAGGTCGGCGCGCCGGCGACCAACCCGGCGGTGACGGTGCACACGCCGGTCGGCGCGACAGCGACCGTGTGGTGACCTCGGCAGAGCCGACCACCATCCGGATCGACACCAGCCGGCTCGATCAGGTCCTCAATCTCTCGGGTGAAATCGGCCTGGCGAAGAACAGACTCAACTGCCTGCGCACCGATCTGCTGCAGGGTCGCACCGATGTCGAAACACTGCGCGCCCTCGACCAGGCCGTGAGTCATCTTGATCTGCTGGTCGGCGATCTGCAGAACGCGGTGATGAAGACGCGCATGCAGCCGATCGGCCGCTTGTTTCAGCGTTATCCACGCGTAGCGCGCGACCTCGCACGCTCCCTCGGCAAGGAGGTCGAACTTCAGCTCATCGGGGAGGATACGGAGCTGGACAAGACGATGATCGAGGACTTGAACGATCCGCTCATCCACCTGGTGCGCAATGCCGTCGACCACGGCGTCGAGACGCCCGGGGAACGCCGCTCGCAGGGCAAACCCGAGAAGAGCATCGTTCGGCTGTCGGCCGCGCAGATCGGCGACAGCATCCTGATCGAGATCGTGGACGACGGTCGCGGAATGCGGCCGGACGTTCTGCGTCGCAAAGCCGTCGAAAAGGGGCTGATCACGTCCGAGATGGCTGCGAACATGGACGATCAGGAAGCGATGCGACTCGTGTTCATGCCAGGCTTCTCGACGAAGGATCAGGCCAGCGACGTCTCGGGCCGCGGTGTCGGCATGGATGTCGTCAAGACCAAGATTCAGAAGCTCAACGGCCGGATCGAGATCAGCTCGGTGATCGGCCAGGGAACCAGGTTCGCCATTTACCTGCCGTTGACGCTTGCCATTCTTCCTGTCCTGATCGTAAAGGTCGGCGATCAACCGTTCGCCGCACCGCTCTCGATGGTGCGCGAGATCATGGTGATGGAACCGGATCAGATCAAGGAAGTGTCCGGCCGGGCGACGATGATGGTCCGCGACGAGGTGCTACCGATCCGATCGCTCGCAAGCATGATCGGATGGCCGGTGGAGCGCGCACCGGCATATGGCGTCCTGATGCAGACCTCGGTGCGCTCGTTCGTGATGGCGGTCGACGGGTTCGTGGGACGCGACGACGTGGTCATCAAGCCGATGGAAGACATCAAGCCAAGAGGCGTGGCAGGCGCCACCCTGTCCGGGGACGGCTCTGTCGTTCTCGTTCTCGACATCGAGCAACTGCTCGCCGGCCCGCTGCGCGAAACGCGCCAGGACCTATTCAAGATCGCCGCCTGAGGTCGCCATGAGCCAATCCCATCTTCTCCTGCGCGAACCTGTCGTCAACCGCAACCGTGAAACGGTCGGATATGCACTCTCGCTACTGAGCGAGGAGGGTGAGCCCGCAGCAGCCGGCGGCATCTACGCGATTCTCGTGGGCCGCAATCCCGACGACGATTTCTTCGAACGAGTCCCTGGTCGCTTCGTCATTGCCGACTGCGGACAGGTCGAGTCCGAGCGTCCAAGCGTGGCACAGGGAAGACTGGTGCTGTCGTTGCGAACCGACCATGGCCTGGAGAACCTGGCGGAACGCACGCGCACCTGGCGCGGCACGGGATTCGGACTATGCCTCGATGCGGGGGACGCCTCGACGTGGCCGGCGGAGGTGGCGCAACAGGCCGCCTACCTGCGCGTGCCGATCGGCTCGGGTGACACGCCACCCCTTTTGCCAGGATTCGCAGGCAAGCGCATCGCATCGGGCGTCGACACGCATGCGCGCTTCGACCAAGCCGTGCGCACCGGATTCGACATGGTCCAGGGCCACTTCTTCACCGAACCCACGGGCAACCAGGCCGCAGCGGTGAACGCCACCTACAGCAGCATCGTGACGCTGATGAAGCTCGCCAAGGAGGATGCCCCGATCAAGCAGATCGAGGACGTGCTGAAGCGGGACGCGGCCCTGTCGTTCAAACTGCTGCGCTACATCAACAGCGCGGGCTTCGGCTTGTCGTGCGAGATCCAGTCGTTTCGCCACGCGGTGACTGTTCTGGGATATCAGAATCTGCACAAGTGGCTGGCCCTGCTGCTGGTGACGGCAGCCAAGCAGAACACGTCCGCTGCACTCGTCACCACCGCGATCGCACGCGGCAGGCTGGCGGAGTTGCTCGGGCACAGCCTGTTCGAGGCGCAGGACCGCGACAACCTGTTCATCACCGGCGCGTTCTCGCTCCTGCACGTGATCCTGCAGATGCCCCTCGAGAAGATCACCGAACAGGTGGCGCTGCCGGAGGCCGTTACCGACGCCCTGTTCCACCATACGGGCCAGTTCGGTGCCCTTCTGGAACTGGTGAAGCTGTGCGAGACGCTCGGCATGGAGAATCATGCGGCCCGCGCTGCGGAACTCGCGATGATGATCGGCATCACGCCCGAGTCGCTCAACCGCGCGCAACTCGAAGCGCTCGTGTGGGCGGAGGGCCTGGGCAGGTAGCGAACGCCCGCCCGGCCGTTCGCGGCTTCAGGCCGCTTCTTCCGCCTGCATCGGGCGGCCGCTGAACACGATGCGCCCATCCTTCATGTCGACCTCGATCACGTCCTTCGGGCCGATACGTCCCTCGAGGATCTCCTTGGCCAGCGGATTCTCCAGGGCTGCTTGAATCGCTCGCTTGAGCGGGCGTGCGCCGTACAGGGGATCGAAGCCCACTTTCGCCAGTTCGCCGAGCACCGCGTCGCTCACGTGCAGCCTCATCTCCATGGCGGCCAGCCGCTTTTCGAGCGAAGCCAGCTGGATGCGGGCGATCGACTTGATGTGCGCCTCATCGAGCGCGTGGAACACGACCAACTCGTCGATCCGGTTAATGAACTCCGGTCGGAAGTACGTCTTGACTTCCGCCATGACGGCGAGCTTGATCACCTGGTAGTCGTCGCCGGCCATCTGCTGGATCATCTGCGACCCGAGATTGGAGGTCATCACGATCACCGTGTTCTTGAAATCGACCGTGCGTCCCTGCCCGTCGGTCATGCGCCCATCGTCCAGCACCTGGAGCAGAACGTTGAACACGTCCGGATGCGCTTTCTCGACCTCGTCCAGGAGGATCACCGAGTAGGGCTTCCTTCGCACCGCCTCGGTCAGATAACCACCCTCCTCGTAGCCGACGTATCCCGGCGGGGCGCCAATCAACCGCGCCACCGAATGCTTCTCCATGAACTCGGACATGTCGATGCGGATGAGATGGTCTTCGGAATCGAACAGGAACGCGGCGAGCGCCTTGCACAGCTCGGTCTTTCCGACCCCCGTCGGGCCAAGGAACAGGAACGAGCCGTAGGGACGATTCGGGTCCGCCAGCCCGGCGCGCGAGCGACGGATGGCATCCGAAACGAGACGCACCGCCTCGTCCTGTCCCACTACGCGCTGGTGTAGACGCTCCTCCATCTGAACCAGCTTCTCCCGCTCGCCCTGCATCATCTTCGACACGGGTATGCCCGTGGCGCGCGAGACGACCTCTGCGATCTCCTCCGCGCCGACCAGGGTGCGAAGCAGTTTGTGCTGCACGCCCTGCCCGCCCTCTCCAGCGCTCTCTGCCTTCTTGAGCTGCGCCTCGAGTTGCGGCATGCGGCCGTACTGCAGCTCGGAGAGAAGCTGCCAGTCGCCCTTGCGACGCGCGGCATCCATCTCGACCTTGAGCCGATCGAGCTCTTCCTTGATGTGTTGCGAACCCTGCACCTGTGCCTTCTCGGCCTTCCAGATTTCCTCCAGGTCGGCGTACTCGCGCTCCAATGATCCGATCTCCTCCTCGAGCAATCCGAGCCGCTTGCGGGATGCCTCGTCCCGCTCCTTCTTGACGGCCTCGCGCTCGATCTTGAGCTGGATCAGCCGCCGCTCGAGCTTGTCCATCTCCTCGGGCTTGGAGTCGATCTCCATCTTGATGCGAGCCGCCGCCTCGTCGATCAGGTCGATCGCCTTGTCCGGCAGGAAGCGGTCGGTGATGTAGCGGTGGCTCAGTTCGGCCGCGGCGACGATCGCCGGATCGGTGATCTCGACGCCGTGATGGACTTCGTACTTCTCCTGCAGGCCGCGAAGGATGGCGATCGTATCCTCGACCGACGGTTCGTCCACGAGAACTTTCTGGAATCGCCGCTCCAGCGCGGCGTCCTTCTCGATATACCTGCGGTATTCGTCGAGCGTCGTGGCACCGATGCAATGCAGTTCCCCGCGCGCAAGCGCGGGTTTGAGCATATTGCCCGCATCGATGGCGCCTTCGGCCTTGCCCGCCCCGACCATCGTATGGATCTCGTCGATGAAAACGATGGTTCGGCCCTCGTCCTGCGCCACCTCCTTGAGAACAGACTTGAGGCGCTCCTCGAACTCGCCACGATACTTGGCGCCTGCCAGCAGCTGCGCCATGTCGAGCACCAGTACGCGCTTGTCCTTCAGCGTATCGGGCACCTCGCCATTGACGATGCGCTGCGCGAGTCCCTCGACGATGGCGGTCTTGCCAACACCGGGCTCTCCGATGAGGACCGGATTGTTCTTCGTACGTCGTTGCAGAATCTGGATCGTCCGCCGGATCTCGTCATCGCGGCCGATGACCGGGTCGAGCTTGCCCGAACGGGCACGCTCGGTAAGATCGAGTGTGTACTTGCTCAGGGCTTCTCGCTGCCCCTCCGCTTCTGGACTGGACACCGTCTCCCCGCCGCGCACCCCTTCGATGGCGCGCTCCAGATGCTGACGGCTGGCGCCGTGCTGCTTGAGCAGGCGCCCTGTCTCGCCCTTGTCCTCCAGCAATGCGAGCAGGAACAGTTCCGACGGAATGTACTGATCGCCCCGCTTCTGGGCCTCCTTGTCGGTCAGGTTCAGGAGGTTGTTCAACTCGCGTGACAGACCGACTTCGCCGCCGTGTCCTTCGAGCTTCGGCAGCCGATCCAGGCTGGCGCGAACCGCCTCGCGCAGCGGTTGCACGTTGACGCCGGCCTTCGCAAGGATCGCGGACGAGCCACCATCTTGCTGATCCAGCAGGGCCATGAGCAGGTGCTGGGGTTCGATATAGGCATTGTCCCTGCCCACCGCCATGCTCTGGGCGTCTGAAAGGGCTTGCTGGAACTTGGTGGTGAGCTTGTCGAAGCGCATCGGGGCCTCTGGCGATAGGGTGTGTCCTTGCCGCGCAAATGGGGATAGCAGCATGCATTTCAACGGGGCGTTTGCATCGGACGGGCAGGAGTGGCAGAGTCCGGCGTACACGCGAAGAGGACATGTCGATGAGACGGATCACCGCGCTGGAACTCATTCCTGGCCTGGCCACGGCGGCGGCCCACGCACGGATCACCGCGCTGGGACTCGTTCTTGTTCTTGGCCTGGCCTCGGCGGCGGCTCACGCACAGGACGTGGAGAAACTGACGGCACAGGCGCGCGCGCAGGCGCAGGTGCTGATGCAGGAACTGGGTGCGCGGCTCAAGCAGGAGATGACCTCGGGAGGGCCGGAGGCGGCGATCGTCGTCTGCAAGGAGGCTGCGCCGGAGATTGCGAGCAAACTGTCGCGTGAGTCCGGTTCCCGCGTCGCACGGGTCAGCCTCAGGACACGCAACCCCCTGCTGGGCACCCCCGACGCCTGGGAGCAGTCGGTGCTGGCCGGCTTCGAACAACGCGCGGCTGCCGGGTCGGCGCCCGGGGAGCTCGAATACGCCGAGATCGTCGCGGAGCCGCAAGGCCGCTTCTTCCGGTACATGAAGGCCATCGCATTGCAGCCGCAATGTGTCGCCTGCCACGGCGGCAGTGCATCCATCCCGGAATCCGTGCGGATGCGCCTGCAACAGGAGTACCCGCACGATCGCGCCACGGGCTACGTGCCCGGCCAGGTGCGGGGAGCGGTCACGGTCAAGACTTTCCTCGGCCAGTGACACCCGTGGCCAGCGCGACCCGGGCGATCGTGTTCGACGCCTACGGCACGCTGTTCGACGTGCACTCGGTGATTGCGCGTTGCGAGTCGATCTTTCCCGGCCAAGGCAGCGCCCTCAGCCGGCTGTGGCGAAGCAAGCAGCTGGAGTACACGTGGCTGCGCACGTTGATGGAGCGCTACGAGAGCTTCGACACCATCACCGCCTCCGCCCTGCAATTCGCTTGCGAGGCGCTGGGGCTGGCCTGGACGCAATCCACTCGGGACGCTTTGCTGGATGAGTACCTTCGCCTACGCCCCTACCCGGAGGCATGCGGCGCACTCGCACAGCTCAACGATCACCGCCGTGCCATCCTGTCGAACGGGTCGCCGGCCATGCTGGAGCCTCTGGTGAGACACAACAGCATGGCCCAATACTTCGACGCGGTGCTGAGCGTCGACCCGCTATGCGTGTACAAGCCCCATCCCCGCGTGTACCAGAGCGCGGTGGATCGCCTCGGTGTCGAGCCTGCGCAGATCGCCTTCGTGTCGTCGAATTTCTGGGACATCTCGGGCGCAAGCCATTTCGGATTCCGGACGTTCTGGATCGATCGCAATGGCGCCTGTCCCGACTACCTGGGGACACGCCCGACGGAGATCCTGCACAGCCTCGAAGAACTGCAAGCACTCCTGTGACACCCGCTTCGGTTGGTGCCGGCGTTCAAGCGCGCTTGCGGGCAACCAAGTCGACCAGGGCCGAGCGCCCGACGTGCTTGCTTCCCTCCGCGAGCACGTCCTCGTGCTCGCGCAGGTGCAGGATATCCATGTCGGCAAACGCATCACGCAGCAGCCGCTCGGTATACATGTGCTCTGCCTGTGGCGGTCCACCGGTCTTGTACGCGAGCTGCTTGGGCGTGTAGCCCTGGAGCACGACTACACCGCCGGGGCGCAGGGCGCGCTTCATGCCCTCGAACACGCGCTCCCGGTCAGCGGGTGCGGCGAACTGGATGAAGATCGCCACGACGGCATCGAATTGACCCTCCGGCCAGGTCCAGGTCCGCACATCGGCTTCCTCGAACGCAATGTCGAACCCGCTTTCGACGGCCAATTGCCTCGCCTTGGCAAGACCAAGCGGCGAAACGTCGATGGCGGTGACGCGGCAGCCTAGCTGCGCCAGCCACCGTGCATTGCGTCCTTCGCCGGTTGCCACGTCGAGCACCTGCGCGCCGGCCGTAAACAGGGCCCGCTGCGCGACCAGGAAACGATTCGGCTCGCGGCCGAAGATGTACTCGCTGGTTGCGTATCGCGTGTCCCAGAACGCTCGCGCGTCGTCGAATCCTTCGGCCATGCCTAGCCTCCGCAATGCGCGGCAATGAACGCCTTGACTGCCTCGACATCCGGATCCATCACCTCGACCCGCTGTGGCAGCCGTTCGATGCCGCGGAATGCAGGTGGCACGTCGGGGTCCGTGCCGAGCGCCTCGCGCACTGCAGCGGCGAACTTCGCCGGCAGCGCCGTTTCCAGGCACACCAGCGGAACGTTGGGGTCGCGCTGCTCCATGCCAACCTTCAATCCGTCTGCCGTATGCGTGTCGACGATGACGCCGTACTCGCGATAGATGTGCCGGATCGTCTCCATCCGGTCGGCGTGGGAACTCGATCCGGAAACGAATCCGTACTGCGCCAGCCTGCCAGCCAATTCGCTGCCGGACAGATCGAATCCGCCGGCGTCCTCCACCTGCTGCCACAAACGGCGGACTTCAACCGGATCGCGACCGCACAGATCGTAGACGAAGCGCTCGAAGTTCGACGCCTTCGAGATGTCCATGGACGGACTGGAGGTCTGGTGCACTTCCTTTCCCTTGCGCACGCGATAGCGTGCCGTGCGGAAAAACTCGTCCAGGACGTCGTTCTCGTTGGTGGCGAGGATCAGGCGATCGATCGGCAGCCCCATCTGCCGTGCAATGTGCCCCGCAAAGATGTTGCCGAAATTGCCGGAGGGCACCGAGAACGAGACCGGATCGCCGATCTTCGGCGCCAGAGCCAGGTAGGCCTTGAAGTAGTAGATCGCCTGTGCGATCACGCGCGCCCAGTTGATCGAGTTCACCGCACCGATTCGGTGGCGCGCCTTGAACAGCGCATCGCCGCTGACCGCCTTGACGATGTCCTGGCAATCGTCGAATACGCCCCGAATGCCGAGGTTGAAGATATTCGGATCCTGGAGCGAATACATCTGTGCGGTCTGGAACGGGCTCATTCGCCCGTACGGCGAGAGCATGAACACCCGGACGCCGCGTTTGCCGCGCATCGCGTACTCGGCGGCGGAGCCGGTGTCGCCACTGGTCGCGCCGAGGATATTCAACTCCTGTCCCGCCTGCGCGAGTACGAACTCGAACAGGTGACCCAGGAGCTGCATTGCCAGATCCTTGAACGCCAGGGTCGGCCCGTTGGAGAGCTGCAGAATGTGCAGGCCCGGCCGCAGCGTGCGGACCGGCGTAATGTCGGACGAGCCGAACACTTCGCGAGTGTAGGTGCGCTCTACCAGGGCCTTCAGATCCTGCCCGGAGATGTCGTCCACGTACCGGCTCAGGACCTCGAGCGCGAGCTGAGCATAGCTCAGAGGTCGCCATCGTTCGAGTTCCGCCAGGGAAATTCGCGGATAGCGTTCGGGGACCACCAGACCACCGTCGGGCGCCAGCCCTTCGAGCAGGACGTCACGGAATCGCCTGGGCGGCATGCCGCCCCGGGTGGACAGATAGCGCATGGTCTCGCTCACGAGCCGAGTTCCTCCAAACGGATGCGGGTGACCGGAGCCAAGTTGGTCGGCAGTTGGTGGATGCGCGCGATCGCCTCGTTGATGTCCCGCTCCAGCGCTACGTGGGTGAGCATGATGATGTCCACCTGTTCCTCGCCCTCGTCGGGCTCCTTCTGCAGCATCGCGTCGATCGAGATGGCGCGGTCGGCGAGGATGCGCGTGATGTCCGCGAGCACGCCCGGCCGGTCGAGCACGCGCAATCTCAAGTAGTAGGCGGTTCGTACCGCCTCCATGGGAAGCACCGGCACGTCGGAGAGCGATCCCGGCTGGAATGCGAGGTGCGGCACTCGGCTCTCGGGATCGGCCGTGTGCAAGCGGGTGACATCGACCAGATCCGCCACCACCGCCGATGCAGTCGGCTCGGCCCCTGCCCCGGCCCCGTAGTACAGCGTCGCACCGACGGCATCGCCCTTGACGAGAATCGCGTTCATCACACCTTCGACGTTTGCGATCAGCCGCCGATGCGGAATGAGGGTCGGGTGCACGCGCAACTCGATCCCGTGCGGGGTGCGGCGCGCGATCCCCAGCAGTTTGATCCGGTAGCCCAGTTGCTCGGCGTACCGGATGTCCTGGCGCGTCAGCTTCGAGATGCCCTCGGTGTAGGCGCGCTCGAACTGCATCGGGATGCCGAAGCCGATGGCGGCCAGGATGGTGAGCTTGTGTGCGGCGTCTATCCCTTCGATGTCGAAGGTGGGGTCGGTCTCGGCATAGCCGCGCTGCTGCGCCTCCGCCAGGACTTGGTGAAAACCGGCGCCGGTATCGCGCATCTGCGACAGGATGAAGTTGCTCGTGCCGTTGATGATGCCGGCGATCCATTCCACCCGGTTCGCGGTGAGTCCCTCGCGCAGTGCCTTGATGATCGGGATTCCGCCTGCCACCGCGGCTTCGAACGCCACCATCACGCCTCGCTTCTGCGCGGCGGCAAACACCTCGTTTCCATGCAGCGCCAGCAACGCCTTGTTCGCCGTCACCACGTGTTTGCCGTTGTCGATGGCCGCCAGCACGAGTTCACGCGCCAGACCGGTTCCACCCATGAGCTCGGCCACGATCTCCACGTCGGGGTCTCTCACCACCTCGAATGGATCCTGGGTCAGGACCACGTCCGAGCCGGCGACCACTTGCCGTGCCTTCTGGAGGTCGCGCACCGCCGCCTTGCAGATGGTGATGTCGCGTCCTGCGCGCCTGCGGATCTCCTCCTGGTTGCGGCGAAGCACTTCGAACGTGCCGCCACCGACCGTCCCCAGTCCGAGCAGGCCGACGTGCATCGGTCTCATGTAAGCGCCTTCTTGAAGGAGAACGAGGTGATGACGAAACCCTCTCGGAAATAGAACCGGTGTGCGCCATGGCGCTGCGTACCGGAATCGAGATCCAGGGAAGTCGCCTGGCGCTCGCGCGCGAGCAGCTCCAGGCGACCGAGCAGCGCACGGCCGACACCCTGGGAGCGCGCGTTCGAATGGGTGACCAGATCGTCCACGTAGAGCTTCAGGCCCGAGTGCGTGTTGCGCACGAAGCGATACACCGCCACGCCCGCCACCTCGCCGCGCATGACTGCGATCCACATGCGCCCGCCATCGCGGAATATCTCGTGCATCGCCGCCACATAATCGACCGGGAGACCGGGGCGCAGCTGCCGGTGCACCGCCTCTGCCTGTGGCAACCACTTCGGAGCGACCACCGCGCCTTCGCCATCCGTGATCGCGATGAGTTCGAGCATCGTCAACCCGCTGCAGCGAGCCTCAGGATTCCGTCCTTGCGGAACATGTCGCGGATCCCGCGCACGGCCTGGCGCGTACGCGCCTCGTTCTCGATCAAGGAGAAGCGCACGTGGGTATCGCCGTACTGCCCGAAGCCGATGCCCGGCGAGACCGCCACGCGGGCATCGACCAGCAGCTTCTTGGCGAATTCCAGCGAGCCCATGGCCCGATACGCCTCGGGGATCTCGGCCCAGATGTACATGCTCGCGCGCGGCAGTTGCACCGGCCAGCCGAGCCCATTCAGCCCGGCAGCCAGGACATCCCGGCGCCGCTGGTACGTCTGGCGAACCTGTTCCACGCAGTCCTGCGGACCTTCCAACGCGACGATGGCGGCCACCTGGATGGGGGTGAAGGTCCCGTAGTCGTGGTAGCTCTTGATACGTGCGAGCGCGGCGACGAGATCGGGATTCCCGACCATGAACCCCACGCGCCAGCCGGCCATGTTGTAGCTCTTCGAGAGCGTGAAGAACTCGACCGCAACGTCCTTCGCCCCCGGCACCTGCATGATCGACGGCGCCTTGTAGCCGTCGAACACGATGTCGGCATACGCCAGATCGTGCACGACGTAGATGCCGTACTCCCTGGCCATGGCCACGATGCGCTCGAAGAAGGACAGTTCCACGCACTGGCTGGTCGGATTGCTGGGGAAGTTGAGGATCAGCATCTTGGGCCGCGGATAGCTGTCCTTGATCGCCTGATCCAGCTCCTGGAAGAAGTCGATGCCAGGCAACATGCGCACGTGACGGATGTCGGCCCCCGAAATCACCGGGCCGTAGATGTGGATCGGGTAACTGGGATTGGGGACCAGCACCACGTCACCGGCGTCGAGCGTCGCCAAGGCGAGGTGGGCAATGCCTTCCTTCGAACCGATTGTCGCGATCGCCTCGCGTTCCGGGTCGAACTCCACCCCGAAGCGCGTCCGGTACCAATTGCAGATGGCCTTACGCAGTCGCAGGATCCCCTTCGAGACCGAATAGCCGTGGGTGTCGCCGCGCTGGGCGGTCTCGATCAGCTTGTCGAGGATGTGCTTGGGCGTTGGCTGGTCCGGATTGCCCATTCCGAAGTCGACGACGTCCTCGCCGCGCTTACGCGCCGCGGCCTTCAGTTCGCCCGTTATGTTGAAGACGTACGGCGGCAGACGCTTGATTCGAGGGAACTGCTCCATGAGGCACCGGTCGGTAAGGATTTGATCGCAAAAACCTTGAATGGTATACAAGGGGGAAGCAGGCGGCAATT
Source organism: Pseudomonadota bacterium (assembly GCA_023430065.1). Lineage (GTDB taxonomy): Bacteria > Pseudomonadota > Gammaproteobacteria > Burkholderiales > SHXO01 > SHXO01. Next base: position 18,183 of record JAEZCG010000012.1, read on the forward strand.
CGCCGCCTCGGGTTCGACGCCACGTTCATGAAGTTCCACCAGACCCGGATCAGCGGGCAGAACCAGTTCACCGGTTACGGCGCCGGTTACGTGTCCATCAACGGCGCGCAGCACGCCGACAGCCTCATCGTGCTCCCGGACCGGCTCGTCCCCTGGCCGGTGACCTCGTTTGCGGCCTTGACCGAGCGCGACTTCCAGACCCTGGCGGAGCTCGGGCTGGAGGTCCTCCTGCTCGGCACCGGGCAGCACATTCGCTTCCCTCATCCGGCCCTGATGCGCGTGGTGGTCGAGGCCGGTACCGGCGTCGAAGTGATGGACACGCCAGCGGCGTGCAGAACCTACAACATTCTGCTGGCGGAACAGCGCAGGGTGGGGGCGGCGCTGCTGATCGAGACGCCCGCCCAGGCGCCTCCGGTCTAGAGGTCGGCGAGTTCGCGGATGTGTGCGACCACGCTGCGGCCCAGGGCGCTCAGCGCATAGCCGCCCTCCAACACCGATACGATGCGTCCGGCCGCGCAGCGGTCCGCCACGTCCTTGATCCGGCGCGTCACCCACGCGTAGTCGGCCTCGGCCAGCGCGAGCGAGGCCATGTCATCCTCCCGGTGCGCATCGAACCCTGCCGACACGAAGATCATCTGCGGTGCGAACTGCTCGAGGGCAGGCAGCCAGTGCTCCTCCACGCAGGCGCGAAAACGCGACCCATCCGAGTAGGCCGGCAGCGGCACGTTGACCATGCGCTCCGAGCGGCCCTCCACCCCGCTGTAGGGATAGAACGGATGCTGGAAGCTGGACACCATCAGCACGCGCGGATCGTGGCGGAAGATGTCTTCGGTGCCGTTGCCATGATGTACGTCGAAGTCGACGACGGCAACGCGGTCCAGCCCATGGACATCCAGGGCGTGCGCCGCAGCGACCGCGATGTTGTTGAGGAAGCAGAAGCCCATCGCCCGGCCCCGTTCGGCGTGGTGGCCGGGTGGCCGCACGCTGCAGAAGGCGGTACTGGCCTCGCCGCGCAGGACCAGATCGGTGGCCAGGACCGCCGCGCCGGCGGCGCGCAAGGCCGCCTCCAGCGTAAACGGACACATCGCCGTATCCGGATCGAGGTGCACCAGGCCGTGCTTCGGCACGCTGCGCAGGAGCGCCTCCACGTAGCTTGGCTCATGCACCCGCGTCAACTGCTCGCGCGCCGCCTTCGGCGCTTCGTGCTCCTGCAGGTATCCGATCAATCCCGACGCAATGAGCTGGTCCTCGATCGCGTGCAGTCGGTCTGCAGACTCAGGGTGGTGCTGCCCCATGTCGTGCAGCAGGCAGTCGCGGTGGCGGACGAACGCGGTGGTCATGACCCGATCTTAGGCAAGACCGGCACGGCCGTCCATGCACACCCGCGCCCTCGCATGCGGCATGCTTCGTGCGTCAACTGCCGCCGTTTCGAGCGCCCCCGGACGTGCTACCCTGCCCCGACGCCTGTTTGACGATCCCCCCGCTCATGTCGCATGCACCGGGCCCCGAGGCTGGTCGCGAAGGGGGCACCTGCCGATTCCCGGTGCGTGCCACCCTTTCCGATGGGACAGGCGTGGTGATCCGGCCTATCGGCCCGGAGGACGCCGAGCGCGAGCAGGCCTTCGTACGCGGGCTTTCAGCCCAGTCGCGCTATTTCCGCTTCATGAACACCCTGAGCGAACTCAGTCCGCACCTGCTCGAACGGTTCACGCACCCGGACCCCGCGCGCGAGATCGCACTCGTGGCCCTGGTCCCCGCCACCGAGACAACGCCAGCAGAGCAGATCGGAGTTGCGCGCTGCATCCGGGCCGACGACCACGGCAGTGCCGAATTCGCGATTGTCGTCGCCGACCGCTTCCAGGGCAGGGGGCTGGGCCAGCTTCTGATGCAGGAACTGATCGGCTGTGCCCGCTCACGCGCCTGGCCCCGCATTCAGGGACTCGTCTTGTGGAACAACCACCAGATGCTCGAGCTCATGCACGCACTGGGCTTCGCCGTGACGCCGCATGCAGAGGACGGGCATCTACGCGTCGCCACGCTCGAACTGGGCGGCAACGGACTTCCTGAACAGCATGCGTGAGGACGCCTCGCTCACTGGCCAGCTTCCGCTCGGCGCGCTGCCTACGGCGCCCGAGACCTTGCCGCCAGGGGTGGCCGACCGGCTCGCCGCCGCCCTATCCCAGATCAACGGCGTGGTGCTCGGAAAGGAGCGCCAGATTCGCCTGTGCCTGGCCTGCATCCTGGCGCGCGGACACCTCCTGATCGAGGATCTGCCTGGGGTCGGCAAGACGACCTTGGCCCAGGCCCTGGCGCGGTCGCTCGGCCTGAGCTTCCAGCGCATCCAGTTCACCAGCGACCTGCTGCCCGCAGACGTCGTGGGAGTCTCGATTTTCGATCAGCCGTCGGGAAGCTTCCGCTTCCGTCCCGGCCCGGTGTTCGCGCAGATCGTTCTCGCAGACGAGATCAACCGCGCCACGCCCAAGGCGCAGAGCGCGCTGCTCGAGGCAATGGAGGAGCGCCAGGTCACCGTGGATGGCGCGACGCACATGCTTCCCGAACCGTTCTTCGTCATCGCCACGCAGAACCCGGCCGCTCAGGCCGGCACGTTCGCGCTGCCCGAGTCCCAGCTCGATCGGTTCCTGATGCGCATCCGCCTGGGCTATCCCGACGCACGAGCGGAACGGGCGCTCCTGCGCGGATCGGACCGGCGCGAAGCGCTGCAACGGCTTCCGGTCCGGCTTTCCGCACAGGACCTCCGCGTCTTGCAGGACCAGGTGCGCTCGGTGCACGCATCGGAACCGCTGCTGGACTACGTGCAGGCCCTGGTAGCGGCGACCCGACGCCCCGGCCAGTTCGTCACCGGACTCAGCCCACGCTCTGCAATCAGCCTGCTGCATGCCGCCCGCGCCTGGGCGCACCTGGAGGGCCGGGGGTTTCTGGTTCCCGAGGACGTGCAGAACGTGCTGCCCGCGGTGGCCGTGCACCGGCTGCAGCCGGTCGATGCCCTGGAGTATCGCGCACACGAGGATGCCGTCGCAGCGCTGATCGCGGACGTTCCGCTTCCCTGATACGGATCGGGGCCGAGCGATGCAGGCCACGCCGCGCAGATGAGCCGGCTGTTCCAGCGGTCCGACCTGCCGGGTCGCCGCAGTCCCACCCGGGCGGCACCATCCGCGCGCATCCGGCTGACGCGCGATCGCGTCTACATCCTGCCCACACGCGCGGGACTGCTGTTCGCAGCGACCCTGTTCCTGATGCTCCTCGGCAGCATCAATTACAGCCTGGGCCTGGGGTTCGCACTGACGTTCCTGCTCGCCGGCGTGGGCATGGCTGCCATGCTGCTCACTTACCGGAATGTGGCGGAGCTCGACCTCCGCGCCCACGATGCACCGGCGGTCTTCGCCGGTGACCGAGCCGTGTTCCCGCTCGAACTGCGCAACCCGTCCCGGACGCCGCGCATTGCCCTGGAGATCGATGAATGCCCCCGCACTGCCGCCGCGCCGACGCCTGCGTACTGCGACGTGCCGGGCGCCTCCACGCAGATCTGCCCGATTGCGGTGGACGCCGCGACGCGCGGGACCCGCTGGCTTCCGCAACTGCGCATCTCCTCCACGTTTCCCCTTGGTCTGTTTCGCGCCTGGTCCGATGTGGCGTTCACCGCCCGCTGTACGGTCTATCCCCGTCCTGAACCGCAGTCGGTGGCGGCGCCACGGATCGGCGACTCGAGCGGTGGCGTGGCGCCGACGGCCGGCGACGACTTCATCGGTTTGCGCACCTACCGCGCCGGGGATGCGCCTGCGCACATCGCCTGGAGTGCACTCGCGCGCGGTGCCGGACTGGCGACCAAACAGTTCCAGGCCGACCGCGTCGGCGAAACGTGGGTCCGCTGGGACGCCGTTTCGCCGGCGTTGCCGACCGAACAGGCCCTGTCGCGCATGACGCGATGGATCCTCGATCTGGCCCGCGAGGATTGCCGGTTCGGCCTGGAGATCCCCGGCCGTCGCTTCCAGCCCGATCGCGGATCGCCTCACGTGCACGCGTGTCTGCGTGCGCTCGCCCGGTTCGGTGATCGACGGTGAGCGCGGTGGCTCCGCTTCGCCTCGGCGCCGTCCATTCGCTGCTCGGGGCAACGGCTGCGCTGATCGCACCACACCTTCTGCGCCTGCCTTGGTGGCTCGCACTGACCGTCGTCGCCTGTCTGGGGTGGCAGGCCGTGGCGACGGCACGCAGGTGGCGGCCGCTCTCCCGCTGGCTGCTCGCAGGGATGTCGGTCGGTGCCACGTTTGCCGTCGTCGTCTCGTACGGACCGCTCCCCGGTCGCGAGGGCTCGGTCGCGTTGCTGGTGCTGATGGCCGCGCTGAAGTGTCTGGAGCTGCGCACCGTACGCGACGCCCAGGTGACGACGCTGCTCGGCTACTTCCTGATCGTGACGCACTTCCTCTACGCCCAGACCGCGGCGCTCGGGCTGTTCCTGTTCGGAGTGCTGCTCTGGCTGCTCGCCACCAACGTCGCCTTCCAGGATCGCAACTGCGGCCTGCGGCCCAGGCAATCGCTGCGCATCGCCGGCATGCTCACCGTTGGTGCGCTGCCAATCGCCCTGGTGCTGTTCGTTCTGTTCCCGCGCGTGGAGGGACCGTTGTTCGGCCATACCCTCGCGGGCGGCAAGGCGACCACCGGTTTGGACGATGCGATGAGCCCGGGCGACATCGTCGATCTCGGATTGTCCGACGAGGTGGCCTTCAGGGTGGATTTCGAAGGCGACGCCATCGATCCGCGCAACCTGTACTGGCGAGGACCGGTCATGATGGATTTCGACGGTCGCACCTGGCGCGTTGGCGCGCGTGCCCGGCCAGCGGCCGGCCCGCCTGTGACTGGCTCGCGCGAGGTCCGGTATCGCGTCACCCTGGAGCCGCACAAGCGGCGCTGGCTGTTCGCGCTGGATGCGCCAGTGGACGTCCCGCCCTCCGCCGTGCTGGGGGAGGACATGATGCTGCGCACCGCAGCCCCGATCCGCAGCCGCATGCGGTACGAAGCGCGCTCCGCGCTCGACTACCGCGCGAGACTCGACGAGACCGAGCCGATCCGGCAGCGGGCCCTGCGCCTGCCGCGTCATGCCAATCCCCGAACCGTCCGCCTTGGCAACGACCTGCGCGCGCAGTTCCGCTCGGATCGCGAGGTCATCACGGCAGTGCTGGCGATGTTTCGGGACGATCCCTTCCACTACACGCTCACGCCGCCGCCGCTGGGTCTGCACGGCGTAGACGAGTTCCTGTTCGGCACTCGCCGAGGCTTCTGCGAACACTATGCCTCCGCCTTCGCGGTGCTGATGCGCGCGGCGGGCATTCCGGCACGCATCGTCACCGGCTATCAGGGCGGCGAGTTCAACCGGGTCGGCAGCTATCTCGTCGTGCGCCAGTCGCACGCCCACGCATGGACGGAGATCTGGCTGCATGGACAGGGCTGGGTGCGCGTGGATCCAACGACAGCGGTCGCACCCTCCCGGATCGAAACGGGCTCGACTGCTCCCTGGCGCGGCGAGGAGTGGTCGGCAGCCTGGGCGCCCGACCGGTGGGGCGGATGGCTGCCTGCCGCGCAACTCGTGGACCATCTGACGCGCACCTGGAACGACTGGGTGCTCGACTACTCTCCTGCGCGGCAGCGCGACCTGTTGCGCGACATGGGATTCCAGGACGTGCAATGGCCGCGGCTGGGCGGGCTGCTCGCCGTGGCACTCGCCGTGGTGCTCGGCGTGCTCGCCACGCTCGGGCAGCGAGGCGTGCAGGAGCGGCCTTCCGATCGGGTGCAATCCGCATACATCCGCTTCTGCCGGAAACTGGAGCGGATGGGCTGCCCGCGGCACCTCCACGAAGGGCCGTACGACTTCGCCTGTCGCGTGTCTGGGCAGTTCCCCGTGCTGCGCGATGCGGTGACCCGCATCACGGAGGCATACGTCGGCCTGCGCTACGCCGGGGCTCCGAGCGCCATTGCCCCTGCGGACCTGGAGACCCTCGTGCGCCGGTTCGCACCGGAGCGCATCCTGCGTCAGAGCGGGGCCAGATACTGAAGCGGATCGACGGGCCGGCCCAGCTTGCGGATCTCGAAGTGCAGTGCGACGCGATCCGACCCGCTGTTGCCGACCTCCGCAATCTGCTGTCCTTTGTCCACGCGCTCGCCCTCCTTGACCAGGAGCTCGCGATTGTGCGCGTACACGCTCAGGTAGTTCCGATCATGCTTGACGATGACCAGCTTACCGTAGCCACGCAGACCGCTGCCGCTGTACACCACTTTGCCGGGTGCGCTGGCAAGGACGGGCGCGCCAGCCTGCGCGGCGATCGCGATGCCCTTTGGATTGGCACCGGTATTGAACTGCTGCAGCAGTTGTCCGCGCACCGGCCAGGCCCACGTGCCAGCCGCGGGTGCCGCCGCGGGCAGGACAACGGGTGTGCTCGCGACAGGTTTCGCAGGCGTCGACACCGCCGCGTCTGCAGTCCTCGCCGGCGTGCTGGTCGCCGCGGGTGAAGACGCCGGCTTGGAGAGAGGTGCCGGCGTGGCGGCCGGAGGGGAGGTACGCGCCGTCGCAGGGGGGAGGTAGGGCACGCCGCGTAGTTCCGCCAGTGCGCGCTCGGAATACGGTACCTTGACCGCCTTCGGCGCGTTCAGCAGTGGCGGGGGAGCGACCGGTTCCAGTGGCGCGGCCTGGATCGGCGTGCTGGTCTGCATCGGCCGGACGTCCACCTCTTCGCGCTCGGTCCAGCCCGCCGGCGCCTTGACACGCAGCAGCTGCCCGATCCGGATCACGTTCGGGTCCTGCAGGGCATTCCACGCCGCCAAATCCCGATAGTCTTCGCCGTGATCGAGCGCGATCGCGTAGAGCGTATCGCCCTGGCGAACCCTGTAGTGATCGGGGCGCCAGTCGTCCTGCTCGGCCGGCTTCGCCGCGGGAGGCGGCATCGCCGACACGGGTTTCGCCGGCTTGGGGCCGCTGGCAACGCTCGGCGCGGGTGCCTTGCGCACACGCACGGGGTCCGGTCGTGCGTCTTGCACCGGCCGCTCGACCACCGGGGCCCGATTGGGTGCACAGGCGGCCAGCATGCAGGCGGCGCCGGCCACGACCAGTCGCCGGAGAGAAACGCTCACCGCTGCGCGCCCGGCAGCAGTGGCACGAAGCGCACCTCCTCGAGTGTGGTGTGGGCGAATCCCTGCTCGCTGCGCTCCACCAACGTCAGATGCTGGTCCTTGGTGCCCACCGGCATGATCAGCTTGCCTCCCTCGGCCAACTGCTCGAGCAACGCGTCCGGAACGTGCGAGGCAGCGGCAGCCATGACGATTGCATCGAACGGCGCGAACTCCTTCAAGCCGAAATGGCCGTCCGCATGCTTGAGACGCACGTTCGCGACGCGGAGTTCGCGCAGCCGCACGCGCGCCTTCATCAACAGCGGGGCAATCCGCTCCACGGAGCAGACCTCGCGCGCCAGGCGGGACAGCACCGCAGCCTGGTAACCGCACCCCGTTCCGATCTCCAGCACTCGTCCGAGCGCCCGCCCCCCGCGGACCAGTTCGAGCATGCGGGCAACGACCCAGGGGGTGGAAATCGTCTGCCCGAATCCGATCGGCAAGGCGATGTCCTCGTAGGCACGGTGCGCCAGGGCCTCGTCGACGAAGATGTGACGCGGGATCTCCGCCATCGCGGCAAGGACCTGCTCGTCCTGTATCCCCTCTTCGCGGAGTCGCTCGACCATGCGCAGGCGCGTGCGCTGGGACGTCATGCCGATCCCCGTGTGCCGCCCGCTCATGCGCGAGATTCCGGCATCAGGTCGGCGAGGCCGCAATCGCACGCAGCGGTGCGAGACCCGGATGCCCCGCCGCACCCAACCAGTTCCATACGTCGTCGAGCCGTGCATACTGGGTCAGATCGATCTGCAGAGGCGTGATCGACACGCAGTCGCTGGCCACCGCATGGAAATCAGTCCCCTCCCCTGCATCCTGGGCGTCGCCGGCAGCGCCGATCCAGTAGACCGTTTCGCCGCGCGGATTGGTGGTCTTGACCACGCCTTCGGCCTTGTGGCGACGCCCCAGCCGCGTGACATGAATTCCCCGGAGATCGCCATGCACGACATCGGGCACATTCACGTTGAGCAGCACCGGACCCGGCAGCGGATCGCGACGGTAACGCTCGACCAGTTCGAGCGCCACGCGCGCGGCCGTGCCGTAGTTGCCCGAACTGCGCCGGGCGAGCGATACGGCGATCGAGGGAATCCCAAGCAGAAAGCCTTCTGTGGCGGCGGCGACCGTCCCGGAGTAAATCGTATCCTCCCCCATGTTGGCGCCGTGATTGATGCCCGACACCACCATGTCCGGCAGGTAGCCGAGCAATCCGGTGACCGCCAGGTGCACGCAGTCGGTCGGCGTACCGTTCACGTAGTGGAAGCCGAGGTGGGACTTGCGCACGATCAGGGGGCGGTCGAGCGTCAGCGAATTGCTTGCCCCACTTCGATCCCGTTCCGGGGCGACCACCACGATCTCGGCAACCTGCCCCAGCGCCTCGGCCAGCGTCGCCAGCCCGGGCGCGAAATAGCCATCGTCGTTACTCAGCAGAATGCGCATGGCTGCATGGATCAAGACCGTAGGTCGGTGTCGGCTTCCTGCTGCGGCATAGGCGCAGGACGCCATGCAGGCCGGACCATCGCAGACGTGCGAGGGATCCCTCGTTACCGACGCTAGAGAACAAGTGCACTTGGGTGGACTGGACGTGCAGACCGATCCGATGAGACGCCGAGGCGGCGGCCGCACCCGCGGCTCGGCCTTCATTCACGATTGAAATCGCGGAAATTATATACGAGCAGCCGTTGCCCACCGGTTGCCAACCAAGCGCCATGTCGAGTTCGGCCTTGAGAAGATCGCCGGCGCGGGAATGGTTCACCCGAGCCACGTGTACGGCACGGACGCAGCACGACAACGCCTGGATCGGAGCGGCCGCCCGCGCGGCCTGGAAGAGAAGCACATCGAGACGTCCACCCCGATGGCGGGCATCGTCGATCGCTTCTCGGCGATGCCATTGCCCTGCCCTATGCCATCGCCATTCCCTCGCATGAGGTGGTCCAGCGTGCCGATGGGACGCAGCACCCGCCCGGGTCAGCCTGCCGGCCGAGGTGAACTTTTCCGCCTGGACAGCCGAATCGGAGCGATTCGCACGCGTATCGCATCGGCATGCGCCCATGGCGACACGCCGGCGTGAAAACGAAAAGGCCAGCCTCCTGGGCTGGCCTTGGGACTCTGGTCGGGGCGAGAGGATTTGAACCTCCGACCACTTGCACCCCATGCAAGTACGCTACCAGGCTGCGCTACGCCCCGAGTGCGAAAAGTATAGCAGAACGGCCTTGTCCGCTCAGCGCAGAAGCGCGAGCACCGCCTCGATCTCTTCGCGCAGCGCCGGCAGATCGACACCAGGTGCGGGCGTGGGGACGGGATTCGCCGGCGATGCGCCTCCCTGGTCCAGGCGGTGGCGCGCGCCGCTGATGGTGAAGCCTTCCTCGTAGAGCAGTTGACGGATACGACGCACGAGCAGCACCTCGTGATGCTGGTAGTAGCGCCGGTTGCCACGCCGCTTGACCGGCCTGAGCTGCGTGAACTCCTGTTCCCAGTAGCGCAACACGTGCGGCTTGACGCCACACAACTCGCTCACCTCACCGATGGTGAAGTAGCGCTTCGCCGGAATGGGAGGAAGATTAGGCTTGGGGCTGCTGCTCTGGCTCTCTTCCATGGTAGTTGCTATCCACCATTGCCTTTAGCTTCTGGCTGGCATGGAAGGTCACCACGCGTCGTGCAGTGATCGGAATCTCTTCGCCGGTCTTGGGATTCCGGCCGGGACGCTGGGGCTTGTCGCGCAGCTGAAAATTGCCGAAGCCAGACAGCTTGACGCCCTCGCCCTCTTCGAGGGCCTTGCGCACCTCCTCGAAGAAGCACTCCACCATGTCCTTCGCTTCACGCTTGTTCAGGCCGACCCGTTCGAACAGGAGATCGGCGAGGTCGGCTTTGGTCAGAGTCATTGAAGCTGCCCCTCGTTACCCCGGAGCTGTGCGCCGAAACGCTCCCGCAGTCGGCCGCGCATTGCCTGAACGGCCAGGTCGACTTCCGCATCCGTGAGTGTGCGTTGAGTATCTTGGAATAACACTCGGAAAGCAAGACTTTTTTTCCCTTCCGGAATGCCAACGCCCTGATACAGATCGAACAGCGTCACGCGCTGCACGCCGGCGAATCCGGCCTGCTCCAGGTCCTCGAGCATCTCCCCGACCGGGAGGTGTGCATCGACTAGCACGGACAGATCGCGTATGACGAGCGGAAATTTAGAAACCGGCTCATAGCACGGCAGTGCGAGCTTCTGCAAGGGAGCCGCATCGACTTCGAACAGAACCACCGGCGAAGGCAGTTCGAGGTGCTGTTGCCACTGCGGGTGCAGTTCCCCGACCCAGCCGATCGGTCCGCCGTCGAGCAGCACCCGCGCACTGCGTCCAGGGTGCAGTACCGCGTGCGCGGCCCGCTCGAAGCGCAAACCCTGCCTTCCCACCAGGGCCTCGAGGTCGCCCTTGACATCGAAGAAATCGACCAGGCGATCGCTCATGCCCCACTGCTCGGTCATTGCGGGTCCGTACGCTGCCGCTGCGATGCGAACCGGCTGCCGAATGCCGGCGACGTCCAGGGCGCCCTCGGGGGCGCCGGCCGCTCGCAGGAAGACGCGCCCCGCCTCGAACACACGCACCCGCGACTGCCGCCGGTTGACGTTGTAGCGCACGTTGTCGATCAGCCCGCCGAGCAGTGTGCTGCGCATGGCGGAGAGCTGGCTGGCAATCGGGTTCAGGACGCGCACCGGCTCGGCATTGCCGGCCAGCTGCGCCTCCCATGCCGGCTCCACGAAACTGAAGTTGATCACTTCCTGGTAGCCCAGGCTCGCGAGGGTCGCACGCAGTCGATGCAGCGAGCGCCGCTCCTCGGGCACGCTGCGCATCGTCGCGGCCGCCCGCGGCGGGGCGGCGGGAATGCGCTCGAAGCCATGGACGCGCGCCACCTCCTCGATGAGGTCTTCCTCGATCTGGATATCGAAACGGTAGCTGGGTGGCGTGACGACGAAGGCACGACCTTCGCCGTCCCCTTCCGGTACGACGGCCAATCCCAGGCGGCTCAGAATCGATTGCATCTCGTCGTTTGGCACGGGAACGCCGATCACCCGCCGGGCGCGCGCCGCGCGCATGCGCAC
>JAEZCG010000017.1 GCA_023430065.1 Pseudomonadota bacterium
CTCCTGGTCGGCCTCGGCCAGCACGGCATCGGCGGCAGCCGCGGCTGCCACGTCCGCCGCTGCAGTCTCGGCCGCGGCCTGCTGCGCCTCCTCCACCGCCGGGCGCGCTTCGGCGAACTCGTCGGCGAGCACGGGAGCAGGAGGGGGAGAATCGAGCCTCAACGTCGCGCCTCCCTGCTCAGCCGCAGGATCGGCGTCAGGCGCTGCCGGCGGCGCTTCGGCCGCCGCGGCCTCGGCGTCCGGCTCGGCTGCCGGTGCGGGGGCCGCCTGGTCCAGGCTGGGCGGGGGAAACACCTCGCGCAGCGGCGGGCGTTCGCGGCGCGCTTCCCGCACTTCGCTGCGCACGCAGCCACCGAGCATCAGCGCGGCGAGGAGGATGCAGAGTAACTTCGACATGCTGGGCAATCCGTCGCGATGGCGCGGTCCGCGCCATGCGTGTTGATAGTGAGGTAGATTCGGTCGGGTCAGACGATGCCGCGCTTGCGTAGCGCAGCGATGATGACCTTGGCAAACCCGGCGGTTTCCTTCTTGACGTCCTTGGGCGAGAAGGTCTCGGTCGTCCCGGACCAGACGAGCTTCGACTGCGGCGGACTGTACAGGCTGGTTTCGGCAATCACGACATCGTACTGGTAGACCCTGGGCGGATCGTAGTAGCCCACCCACGCCGACGAATACCACCCGTAGAAGCCGCCCGCGAATGCGGGACCATACGTCCCGGGCGTGACGTCCAGCCGCTGCTCCTGCTTGATCAGCCGCGTCACCAGTACGCCATCGGCGCCGATGTCCTGCACGACCTGCTCGAGCCGCGCCTGCTCCGCCTGTCCATCCTCGACCAGCAGGGTGTAGCTCGGTACCGCTTCCACACCCGCCGCCTGCAGTTGCGCAGCAAACTCGTCCTCGAACACCCGGCGGATGCTGGACTGCTTCGTGACCCCGACCACGAGAACCTTGCGAAGGGCCGTGTGCGCATCCGGGCTCTCCCACTGGTTCACCAGGCTGGTGGACGCGCATCCGGCGGCGGCCAGGGCCAGCAGAGCCACCCAGGCGAGCAGGAACGTTCGGTAGCGCGTGGACATGGTGTTCTCCGGCCAGATCATCGCGCATTGTGCCGCAAGCGTGGATCCTGAGTCAGCGCCAGCGGTCCACCCACTCCAGGACCACCGAGTCGTCCGCCTTGCCGAACAACGCAGCGGGAATGGCCACGACGAAACCGTCTTCGGCCCACTGCACCTCGCCCGCGGGTCCCTCGCCGAGCCGGCAGTTGCGCGTGGTGCTCACGCCCCCCTCGCGGCGCAGTTCGCACAGGAAGGTCAGCGCACCGGCCGTGGCGCGGAAGTGCTCGATCTCCGAGAATCCCTTCAGCTGGACCTTCACCGGTGCGGTCGGCCATTTGCCGTCTTCGCTGAGCAGTTGTGCGCTGCCCACGCCGCTGGGACTGCGGATCTCCAGCACCCCCTGCCGCAGTTGCACGCTGTCGGTGCTCTTGGCCGCCACCGCCGTCATCGCGGCGGCAGCGGCACCGGCCGCGCACAGAATCACCCCGAGCGTGGCGGCAAGCAGCGCGGGACGCACCTTTGTCCTCACGCCTTCACCCAGGTTTCGGAGAAGGCGAGGAACGCGGTGCTGCTGTCGCTCTTGCCGGCAAACTCACGCGGGAAGGGTCTGCCTGCCACACCCCGTCCGTTGATGGACACATCCACCGCGTGCGCATCGACGAACAGCGAGAACATCTCGTGTCGTCCGGTGGCCGACTTGTCGCGCGGCATTTCCACCATGAAGGGTGCACTCAACTCCCGCCACGTCAAGCAGACCTGTCCGATCGTGCTGCGGAACCACTCCACGTGGATGCTGGTGCCGTTCCCCGACGGCTGGAAGTCCCAGCCCGGAACCATGCGCACGCCGGCCAGGCCGCTCGCGCCCTTGAAGGCGCCGAAGTTGGCGACGAAACCGTCGCGCAGATACTGCGCCAGCGGTTCGTTGTCGGTGATGCAGAGGTTGGGCCGGTCCGCGTTCTTGCCGCCGCCCCGGGGATCCTGCAGGATGAACGCCGCGTGTCCCTTCCCGTGCGGCGAGGTCACCACGCGGAAGAAGCTGATCAGGGTCACGTAGGGACCGTCTGCGGCCTCCTTCATGTACATGCCCGGGTTCTCTCCGGACCAGTCCACCGCGCCGGGATTGATGGTTGGACGCATCGCGCAACTCCTCCTGTTCCAGGTTCGTCTTGGTTCGAGGTCGGAGAGTCTAGCGCGAGACCGAGGGCGCATGCACGCGCGCTTCGTCGCCAGACGGCGCCGACCCATGCGAAATCCGACGCCTAAACTGCCGAATCAACGCCCTTGACGCGCTTGGACAGAAATGCAGAGGAGGACGGACACAGGCCGGAAAACTGAGAGGTGGCCTGGATCGCCCGCGGAGCGTCCTGGCGCGAGGCGGGACGGTAGCCTAGCTTCAAGAAGAAAGGCTCCGCAGTGGTAGTGAGCAGGAACAGTGACTCGACACCATGCGAGGCGGCAAAGGATTCCACGTGGCTCACGAGCGCTTGCGCGAAGCCACGCTCCCGGACAGGGGGAAGGACTGCGAGCGATCGAAGCAGGCCAGCCGACCGGAACTGCTCCAACCCGATGACCGCGACCACGGACCCTGCAACCCGACATCCGAAGAACTGCGGGGGCGATGCAGCGGAAATATCGGTAGTCGGCAGGTCGCATGCGATGAGAACGGGGAAAATCTCCTCGAGCACTGAGAGTGGTTCGATGTTCATTGAAGGCCGACGGCAGAGCTATATCGGCTGCACGCCGTGCAGCGCGGCTGTTGCGTAGACGGGAATCGTGCAGCGCTCGACGAACCCCAGCCGCCGGTAGATGTTCACCGCCATCTCGGACGAGTGCAGGACCAGGCGCCGCCGTCCGAGTGCGGCGGCGCGGGCGACGGCCAGCGCCGTGAGCGCGCTCGCGATTCCATAGCCTCGCGCGGTCGGCCGCACGTACACGCCGAAGATGGCTGCCGTATCCGGGCGACCGAGGTACGACAGGTATACCTTGCCGACCGGCTGGCCGTCGAGATAGGCAACCCACCTGACGCCGCGGTCGCCCGCTGCGTACGCCCACCGGTTCATATCGAATACGTACGAGCGGCTGTCTGCAGGCAGTGCCCAGTAAGCGGCCATCAGTTCTTCGAATGCGCCCAACCCCTGTTCGTCCTGCACCTCTCGATAGGTGACGGGTCCAGGTGATGGGTCTGGCGAGGCGCTCCACGCCGAGAGATCCAGCGCCATGCCGGTGGCGCGCTCCACGAGCGACAGTCCCCGTGCCGCGAGTTGCGCCGCCAAGTCGGCGGGCTGAGCCGTGGGATGGACGAGCCACAGGAACTGGACGGCGCGCCGGCGAAAGTGCGTCAGCACCTGCTCGATGCGCGCGGCGGCATCCTGCCCGAGCCAGGTGCGCAGTACAGCGTTGTAGGGAAGCTGGGACACCGGCGCTTCCGCCCACACCAGGTCATCCTCTTCGTGAAACACACCGCCGGGTGCATGGCCGTAGTTCGACCATTGCGCCACGAAAGCCTCTTCAATGGCCTCGATTTCCCCACGTGGCCCGGTCGTCGGAGGATCACTCGAGCTGTGCGCGGCCATAGCGATCTGCTGAGTGCGTATCGGCTTCAGCGGCATTCGTGCCGGTTGTGAGCCGACTGGCAGGCCGTTGCCGGTCCATGCGTTCGCTCGTTCTCGCGGTCACTTCACCACTTCGATCTCGCCCGGACGCCAGGTCTTGTCGAACCAGGGCTCGAGCGGGCCGTACAGCCGCAGGAGCGTGAACCAGCCCTTGCCGGGGACCGTTTCGATCCAGTTCGCTTCCCGGCCGGCAGGCGCCTTGGGGCCGAAGTAGAGGTCGACCGAGCCGTCGGCGTTGGTGACCAGCTCGTCGCGCTTGTTGTTCCTGCTTGGAAACGGCTGCGACGTCTGCAGCTCGGAGCGCGTCTGCGTGTCATACAGCACCACCGACCAGAAGTCCTTCGCCGGAACATTCGCCGGGACATTCATCCGGTAGGTCTTCGCGCCGTCGAACGGATTGCCCGCGCTGTCAGTGTAGTTGACGGCGTATTGCGAACCCGCGCCCACGAGCTTGGCCGCCATCGCCGGCGTATTGACGGTGGCGACGTAGAAGAAGGCGGCGCGGGCATCCAGGTTGCGTCCCGACATGCCGTCGCCATCGAGCCAGCGGTAGTCATCGCCGATGAAGGCCGCCTTCCACTGGCTGTTCGGGTACAGGGGCGCGCGCGGATCACGGTTGCGGAACGCAATCGACCGCGCGGTGGCGTTGCCGACTGCGACGGCATCGGCGAGGATCCTGGTCATCCGCTCGTCGGGCGCGAACTTCTTGCCTTTGCGGATGCCGATGGCGGCGGCGAGCCCGCGCAGTTCAGGGTCGATGAAGTCCAGCGGCTCCTTCTGGATGACGTTGTCCAGCTCCCTGTAGAACTCGACGTCGTTGGCGTGGATCGTGTTGTAGACCCCCTTCGAGCCGTTGATGAACTCCATCTTCGGCGGGTTCGCGGCCTTGCTCAGCGGATACACCTTCAAGCCGTTGCGGAACATCTTCGAAGCGGCATCCGGTTTGCCGTCGACCAGGAAGCCGCGCAGGATGATCAGGTTCGTATAGGAAGGCGAATGCGCGACGAAATAGCCCTCCTTCGGCAACTCCCCCTGGTAGCCGGGGGGAACGATCAGGTACTTGCCACCCTTTCCCTTGTCCGGTCCGGGTGCCCCCATATCGACGACAAAGCGGAAGAAGGCATCGTTGACCGTGCCGGGTCCCGACCCTGCGGGAATCTCGACCACGGTCGGACCGTCGACCTCCAGATCGAGCTTGGCGATGCAGTAGACGGTGTCGGTATTGCCCGTGAGCAATAGCGGATTCGAGTCCAGCAGTTGGTCGTACACGACGGCCTGATTGCTCTGCTTCGCCCCGACCTCGATGGCGCCCTGGCGGATGGCCTCCAGTGAGGCCGCGGGAGTGAAGTTGAGAAACACCTCGACGCCGCGCAGGAAATCGAGGTTGTCGAAGACCAGCCGGGCCGTCTCGGTCGTGGGTACGCCATCCAGGAAAGTGAGCGTGCCGAGGCGCGTCTGCACCGTGTCAGGCGTCATGATCTGCGCGGGGATCTTGTTGTTGTACCCGGGCGTGGGCGTTTCGCCCGCGGAGGCCTGCTGCGCGAACACGCCCGCGAGGCACAGCGCGCCGAGTGTCGCGGCAAGGAAGTGTTGCTTGCGGGGGAAAATCATCTCGTCTCCTTTTCTTGTGATCATTGAACTTGCCGCTCGGCAGCCGGTTGTAGCCGGCTGGACATTCCCGTTCATCGGCGGAGTGTAGTACCGTCCGCCGCAGCCGGCTGTCGGGCGGCAGGCGTCCGCGAGTCGGCCCGAACGGCGCCCGGCGCGAGGCCGGTGAAGCGCTTGAAGGCGCGGCTGAACGCAGCGTCGGATTGGTAGCCGAGGCGGATCGCCAGGTCACCGAGCGGCGTGTCCGACTCCTTCAGTTGCGTGAGGGCGATGTGCATTCTCCAGCGTGCCACGTAACGCATCACCGGCTCTCCGACGAGCTCGGTGAAGCGTGCAGCCAGCGCGGAGCGCGACATGGCGACCTCGGCCGCAAGGGATGCCACTGTCCACGCGCGCGCGGGGTCCCGATGGATGAGCGCCAGTGCGCGGCCGATCTGCCTGTCCTGGAGCGCACCCAGCCAGCCCGTTCGCGCAGCCGGGTCCCGCGCGATCCAGGACCGGATGGCCTGGACCACGAGGATGTCGCACAGCCTCGTGATGACGGTTTCGCCGCCCGGAAGAAGTGCCTTCGCTTCGGCGGCCATGAAGCGCAGCGTGCTCTGCATCCATTCCGCATGAGGCGAACCGGAAGCCTCGACGACGATCACCTGCGGAAGCAGCGTGGCGAGGCGATGCGCGGCCGGGTGCTCGAAGCGCACGACGCCGCACACGACACTTGTGGCCTCTCCGCCGCCGCCGTGCCGCAGGACCTCGTAGCGGTCGCTGACGAGCTCGCGAGGCAGATCGAAAAGCTTCGCGGCGGCGATGCCGGGCGCGCTCGACAACCGGTGGCCTTTGCCATGGGGCACGAGCGCAAAATCGCCGGGTCGCAGCAGCCGGGTTTCGCCGTCCCCGATTTCTAGCCTGCACCGGCCCTCGGTCACGACGTGGAACATCAGGCAGTCCTCGACCGCCGGAAGCTCGAGCGCCCAGGGTGCCGTGAACTCGGACCGACAGTAGAAGCTGCCGCTCATCCTCAACAGGTGCAGCGCCTCGCCGAGCCGATCCACCGGCGTCCACAGGTCTTTCGCCTTCATGCCCCCGAGTATGTGCGCGGTGCATCCCGTCGTCCAGCATGCTTGGACGAGCGATCATGAACTGGCGATCCCCGGTCATTGTGAGTCCGGCAATCAACCGCGACACTGGACGCATCGCGAATCGTGCAGCCAAGGAGATCGACCATGGAACGGACAGACCTGACGACGGCAACGACTCTGGTTCTCGGCGCCACGGGCAAGACGGGCCGGCGCGTCGTGGAGCGGCTTACGGTGCGTGATGCGCCCGTGCGGGCCGCTTCACGCGCCGGCCTGCAGCATTTCGACTGGGAGAACAGGGAGACTTGGGCGCCCGCACTGCGTGGCGTGACCGCGGCATACCTGTCGTACTACCCGGATCTGGCCGTCCCAGGCGCGGCGGCAACGGTCGGTGCGTTCGCAGAGCTCGCGGTGACGCATGGGGTCCGGCGATTGGTATTGCTGTCGGGACGAGGCGAAGAAGGCGCGCGGCTCGCCGAGCAGGCAGTAGGGGATGCAGGCGCCGACTGGACGATCCTGCGGTGCGCCTGGTTCTGCCAGAACTTCAGTGAGGGCAACTTCCTGGGCATGGTGCTCGACGGCGAGGTCGCTCTGCCGGCCGGTAACGTGCCGGAGCCGTTCGTGGATCTCGACGACGTCGCCGACGTGGCGGTCGCTGCGCTGACGGAGGATGGGCATGCCGGAAAACTCTACGAGCTGACGGGCCCAAGGCTGCTGACCTTTCCGGAGGCGATCGAAGAGATCGCCAAGGCCGCCGGCAGCGCGGTCCGCTACACGCAGGTCTCGATGGAGCAGTTCGCGTCGTCGCTGGCCGGACAAGGTGAGCCGGAGGAGGCGGTGTCGCTGCTCACCTACGTCTTCTCCGAAGTCCTCGATGGCCGCAACGCTCACCTTGCCGACGGCGTGCAGCGTGCGCTCGGCCGCGCGCCGCGCGATTTCCGTGACTTTGCGCGCGATGCGGCCGCTGCGGGAGTCTGGGGGCGCGCGGCGGCCGTGGAGGCGTCATCGTAAGCGGGCCGAGGACACCGCAGCGCTGGCGTCCTAGAGCGCGCCCCCACGCACGCTCAATCCGCTATTGCTTCTTCTCCGTCAGCGTCTTGACCAGCTCGCCCAGTTGCCGGAGCGATTCGGCATCCTCGGCACTCACCTGATCGGATCCCTTGCAGCGCGGATCGGTTCTTTGCAGCGCGCCGAACATCGCTTTCGTTACGGGAATCGGATCGCAACCGTGCTCGGTCTCGCAGATGAAATCGAATTCCGGGCGCGCTTTGACGTGACAGGTGAAACAGTTCAGTCCAAAGCGATTGTTTACCTCGGCGAAGCCGCGTGTATAGATCTTCGAGCCATTCTTGTCCACATCGATCCAGAAGAACTCCCAATCACGCGTGGCGGGACTGTAGCCCTTTTGCTGCTTGACCATCACCTCATTGGGCATGAGCTGCACCACGGAACCTTCCGGGTAGTCGCCAGTGCCAGCCGCAGCAACGGCCGTCGTGGCGGCGAGATTGCCGAGGAGATTGTCTACGTAGAAATGCCGCACTTTGGTCATCTCGGTGATGCATTTGAACGACTCGTCGGTGACCTTTACCTTGGGCTCGTCGCC
>JAEZCG010000018.1 GCA_023430065.1 Pseudomonadota bacterium
CCGCCCGGGTCCACGCCGGCGAGCGGGCGCCCGGCGTACCGGACGATTTCGACGTGGACGGATTCCTGCGCAACGCCAAGGTGCACTTCCACCGGCTGCAGGCGGCGTGGGATCGCCAGGATGTGGACGACCTCAACGAGTTCACCACCCCCGAAGTGCTCGCCGAACTGCGCGTACAGCTGGCCGAGAACGGCGCGAACGGCGCAGCAAACGAGATCGTCAGCCTGGAGGCAGAACTGCTCGGGATCGAGGAGGGCGCGGCGGACTACCTGGCGAGCGTGCGTTTCGCCGGTGTACTGCGCAGCGCCGACGCGCCCGATGGCGAAGCGTTCCAGGAAATCTGGAATCTCTCCAAGCGCAAGGACGGGCGAGGCGGCTGGCTGCTGGCGGGTATGCAGCAGGTCCACTAGCGGGAGTCAGCCGCCGGCCGTCGACCCCGGCACGGCGGCTGTGGGCGCTGCATTTCCTTTATGCGTGCGCACGCGATGTGTAGGACTTGCAACGCATCGCGCGGAATCAGTCTCAAATCTGTGCGGACAGGGACTTGGGTGCAGGAGCGACGTTTGCTGACGACGCTCATACCCACTGCCAGGTGGCAGGCTGCTTTCGCACATGGAATCCGAACAAACGAACCGAGTCCGCCCCGACCGCGCCCAGACGGCTGTCCAATCGCCTGACAAATCCATCATCGACGAGTGCTGCCGCCTGCTCCTCGAGTCGATCCGGGAGTATGCGATCTTCTGTCTGGACGTCCAGGGCCGGGTGATCACCTGGAACGCCGGCGCCGAGGCCATCAAGGGCTACACCGAACGGGAAATCGTCGGCCGACATTTCTCCCTGTTCTATCCGCCGGAGGCGAACGCCATCCAGTGGCCGCAGCGGGAACTGGCCATGGCGAGCGAGCGCGGCTGGTTCGAGGATCAGGGCTGGCGCCTTCGCAAAGACGGGTCGCGTTTCTGGGCGAACGTGGTGATCCACCCCGTGCGCAAGCGCGATGGCACCCTGATCGGCTTCGCCAAGGTCACGCGCGACCTCACCGAGCGCCGGCGTCAGGAGGAGAACCTGCGCCAGAGCGAGGAGCGCTATCGCCTGGTGGCCGATGCGGTCGCGGACTACGCGATCGTCTCGCTCGCCGAGGACGGGCGCGTGGCGAGCTGGAACGCGGGGGCCGCGCGCCTGTTCGGATACCAGGCAGCCGAGATCGCCGGCGCAGAGTCGACCCGGTTCTATCGTCCGCAGGACGTGCAGGCCGGGATCCCGTCGGATGACTTGGCACACGCCGCCGCCGGCCGCATCGAGCGGGAAGGGTGGCGCGTGCGCAGCGACGGTTCGCAGTTCTGGGCGCAGGTGACCATGACGCCCCTGGTGGACGATCAGGGCCGGCTGATCGGAATCGCCCAGATCACACGCGACCTGACGGACGTACGTCGAATGCAGGCGTTGGAGGAGGCGGGCCAGCGCAACAAGGAATTCCTCGCCATGCTGGCGCATGAGCTGCGCAATCCGCTGGCACCCATCCGCAATGCGCTGGCGGTCGTACGCAACACGGACCTCAAGGACCCGGTTCTGCAGCACTGCCTGGACACCGTCGACCGGCAAGCCTCGCATCTTGCCCGCCTGATCGACGATCTGGTGGACGTCAGCCGCGTGACCAGCGGAAAGATCAGCCTGCAGCGTGAGCCGGTCGATCTGAAGGGTGTGATCGCCCGGGCGGTCGAGGCGGCCGAGCCTTTCCTCGAGGCCCGCGCGCACCACCTGCAACTGGATCTGTCGGCCGATGCCGTGCCGCTGCTGGGCGATGCCACACGGCTGTCGCAGGTGGTGGTGAACCTGCTCGACAATGCCGCCAAGTTCACGCGCGACGGCGGCAACATCCGCGTCGCCCTGCGGCGCGAGCACGACTGCGCGATCCTCAGCATCCAGGACAATGGGATTGGCATGAGCCGCGAACTGCGTGACCGGGCATTCGAGCTCTTCGTGCAGGGCGAGCGGGGACTCGATCGCTCGGAGGGCGGACTGGGCATCGGGCTGCCGCTCGTGCGCCGCATCGTGGAGCTGCATGAGGGGACGGTCGAGGCGGTGAGTTCCGGACCCGGGTCGGGCAGCGAATTCGTCGTGCGCCTGCCCGTGGACACACGCTCGATGCGTGAGGAGCACACCGCGCCGCCCTTCATGTCATCGGAGTGGAAGGCGCTGTGCATCCTGGTGGTGGACGATAACGTCGATTCCGCCGACACGATGGCGATGCTGCTGCGCATGTGGGGGCACACGGTGCACGTCGCGCACAATGGCACGGAGGCACTGCGCCTGGCGCGCAAGCATGCGCCGCGGCTGATCCTGCTCGACATCGGCCTGCCGGGGATGGATGGATTCGAGGTGGCGCGGCGCCTGCGCAAGCTCGGCAAGGCGCGCCGCGCGGTGCTGCTTGCCGTGTCCGGTTACTCACAGCCGGACGATCGCCTGCACGCCTTGTCCGCGGGCTTCGACGACTATCTCGTCAAGCCGGTCGACGCCAGGGAACTGCGACAGTTCGTCGCGCGCGCCCAGCAGCCTGGCCAGGGACGCGACTGCGACGCCAGACGGCGCAGCTATACCCAACTCCACGCCTTGCCCTCGATGACCCGTTGGCGCCCGGATCCGCCGCGCGGTTCGCCGCAGTAAATCGCCCAGCCGTCCGGACCCGAGCCTGCTGCGCACTCTGATTGCTGCGTGACTGCGACTTTCGACGGGCGGGGACACCAGCGGGGAGATCGCATGCACTATCGGATCGTGCAGGATGGGCGCTTTGGCTTGTGGCGCTGGATTCTGCTGGACCGCGGACGCGCCGTCGCGCGCTCGCTGGACGCCTTTGCCGATGCGCACAGCTGCCGCACGGCGCTGCACCGCGCATTCGCGAACGGCGTGACGCTGAGCGAATGGGGGCATCCGTCCACGCGGATCGGACAGCGCCGCGACGCGGCATCCGAGGTCCCTGCGGAGGAGGACGCGGAACCGTTGTCGCCGGCCACCACGCAGTTCGAGGACGTGGGACTGAAGAAGGTGGATACCCGGGAGCCGGACGAGGGAGAGGCCGAGCCGACCCCCATGCCGCAGATCGGGCGCTGAGCCACCTGTGCCGTACGCAGGCGCATCAGGTGAATGAGAACATGGACAAGCGACCGGCAGATGCGTGGCAGATGACCCGTCCGATGGCCCCCGATGAACAGGACCGTAGCCGTCGTGACCGCCGCGCGGCGGACGCGCCGGTGCGCTCCATCGAAGAGCGCCTGCGCGAGACCGAGGAGCGGCTGCGGGCGACCTTCGAGATCGCGCCGGTCGGTATCGCAGAGACCTCGCCGGAGGGCGTGCTGCTGCGCGTGAACGAGGGGTTCTGCCGGATCGTGGGCTACGCGCGCGAGGAACTGGAGGGCGGCATGTTCCAGTCGATCACGCATCGCGAGGACCTGCCGCGCAATCTCGATCTGTTTCGCCGCCTGCTGGCGGGCGAGATCCCCCACTACGACATGGAGAAGCGCTACATCCGACGCGACGGTCAGGTGGTGTGGACGCATTTGTTCGGTGCGCTGGTGCGCAACCGCGACGGCTCGCCCGCGTATGGGGTCAGCGTGATCCAGGACATCGGCGAGCGCAAGCGCGCCGAAGCCGAGCGCGAAGCGCTGCTCGAGCGCGAGCAGGCCGCGCGCTACGAGGCCGAGGAGGCGAGCCGCCTGAAGGACGAATTCCTCGCCACGGTCTCGCACGAGCTGCGCACGCCGCTCAACGCGATCGTCGGCTGGAGTGCGGTGGCGCGCATGCATCAGTTCGAACCCGCCATCATCGAACGTGCGCTGGAAACCATCGAACGCAATGCACGCGCGCAGAAGCAGTTGATCGAAGACCTGCTCGACGTGTCGCGCATCATCACCGGCAAGCTCAAGCTCGAGATCGGCGCCGTCGACCTGCGCGCGGTGGTGGAGGCGGCACTCGATACCGTGAAGGCGGCGGCGGAGGCCAAATCGATCCGCACGAGCATCGAGGTGGATCCGGCCGTCCCGGTCATTGCCGCGGACTTCACCCGGCTGCAGCAGGTGGTGTGGAATCTCCTGGCCAATGCGGTGAAGTTCACCCCCTCGGGCGGACGCGTCCACCTCAGCGTGCAGCCGAGGGGCAACGAGCTCGATCTGTGCGTGCACGACACCGGCCAGGGCATCGCCCCGGAGTTTCTGCCGTACGTGTTCGATCGCTTTCGGCAGCAGGACGGTTCGATCACCCGGCGCCACGGCGGCCTGGGCTTGGGTCTGGCGATCGTGCGCCACATCGCCGAGCTGCACGGCGGACGCGTGAGTGTCGAGAGCGAGGGACAAGGGCGGGGCGCGAGCTTCCATGTCGTGCTGCCGGCCGTGGCGGCCGCACAGTCGCCTGCGGCGAGGGAGGCGGGCGTAGAGATGGCAAGTGACAACCTGCTCGGAGGGTTGCGCCTGCTGGTCGTGGAGGACGAGCGCGATAGCCTGCAGATGCTCGGCGATCTGTTGTCCGGCTACGGCGCCGAGGTGACGCTCGCCGACAGCGGCGCACGCGCGCTGGAGTGGCTCGGCTGCGGACGCTTCGACCTGTTGTTGTCCGACATCGGCATGCCGGAGATGGACGGCTATGCCCTGATGCGCGAGGTGCGTCGACGGGAGACGGGTACCGGTGCGCGGATCGCAGCGGTGGCGCTGACTGCCTACGGCCGCGCCGAGGATCGGGTGCGCGCGCTGGCGGCCGGCTACCAGAACCACGTCACCAAGCCGGTGGAGCCGGAAGAACTGGCCCTGGTGATCGCGCGCGGCGTATTGCGCGCACCGACCTGATCCGCGAGGGTGCCGTCGGCCTGGCGCCATCCCGTGCGCCGGCGGCGGGAGGGGCTGACGCCTCCCGCAGCGGCCGCTCAGGCGTGTCGCTGCTGCCAGAGTCCGACCACGAGCAGCGCGACGCTGATGATCGCCAGCGCGGCAATCCCGATCGGCGACAACGCGGCATGTGCCGTCAGCAGGAGGAGGATGCCAAGTGCGGCGCTGGCGAGATTGGCGCGGGCGATCCAACTGCGCAGTCGACCCAGGCGGCCCGCCGAGCGCGCGACCAGCACGGTGTCGAGCGCGAACACGAGCAGGACGACGCCCAACACGCGCAACACCACGCCCGGTTCGGCGCCGAGCAGGCTGTCCAGTGCCGGCATGGCGATCTGCGCGACCTGCGGTCCGAACAGGGCAAGCTCGAGTCCGACCAGGACATCGGCCGCGGCGCCGAGGTAGTAGGGCAGCGGCGAGCGGGTGGCAGGTGCAGCAGGTAGGCTGTGCGTGAGTGCGGTCATGATGGCCTCCGTTGGGTTGACGATGTTGCGGAGCCATCGTCGGCCGTGCGGCGCATCGGCGCAATTACCTCGCCGGTAATTGCCCATCACCTGTCGAAGAGCGATAACGCAATCCATGAACATCGACGAACCGGTTCGCCGACACCGGCACGCGGGCTTCGGCACCATGCTGCGGGAGTGGCGCCGCCTGCGCGGCAACAGCCAGCTCGATCTCGCCCTGCACTGCGGCCTGTCTCAGCGCCACCTGAGCTTCCTCGAATCCGGACGCAGTCGCCCCAGCCGTGGGATGGTGCTGCACCTCGCTTCGGCGCTCGATGTCCCGCTGCGCGATCAGAACGCCATGCTGCTCGCCGCGGGGTTCGCGCCCGTGTTCCGGCAGCGCAATCTGGATGCGCCCGACATGAAGCCCGTCGACCTCGCCCTCGAGCACGTGCTGCGGCAGCAGTCGCCCTATCCCGCCCTCGTCGTCGACGAGTTGCACACCATCGTGCGCGCGAACCAGGCACTGTCCTCGTTGCTGTCGTTTCTCACCGGTGGTGCCCCACTGCCCTCGCCGGTCAACGCGGTCGAAGCCCTGCTGGCGCCGGACGCGCTGCGCGGCGCGGTCGAGAACTGGGAGGAGGTTGCGGCCTGGATGGTGCGGCGCCTGCGCGCGGAGGTCCTGCTGGAGGGTGCCGGTGCAGCCGCGCATGCCCTGCTCGAGCGCGTGCTGCGTCTGCCCGACGTCGCCCGGGCCGCGTCGGTCTGGCGTGCGGACCAGGAACTGCCCCCGACTCTTGTGTTGTGGCTGCGCCGGGGCGATACGCGGTTGGGATTGTTCTCGATGATTGCCACGGTCGGCACACCGCTCGACGTGGCCTTGCAGAACCTGCGGCTGGAGCTGTTCTTTCCGGCCGACGCGTCGACCGCACGCTGGTTCGCGCGCGCCGCACAGGCGTGAAGTGAGACAGCGCGAACTCCGCCGCACCGGCGCGCGGCCGGCGCGGCGTGCAGCGGATTACTTGGGCATGTCGAGGCTGCCGATCGACTTCGGATAGGTGACGATTCCCCAGGGCAGCTTCTTGTCCTCGATGGTCTTCACCGGCGTGAGGGTCTTGGCGTCGATGACGTGGATGTCATGCGAGCGGCCGCAGGCGACCAGGATGTGGCTCTCGTCCGGCGTGTAGGTGAAGTGCCAGCAGCGGTCGCCGACGGGGATCTCCTTGACCGGCTTCCACGTCTTGGTGTCGAACACCTGCAGCGCCTTGCCCTTGGCGAGCGCAACGAACAGGCGGTCGCCGGTCCGATCGAACATCAGGCCGTACGGAACCTCGCCGGTAGGCACGACCTTCGTGATGTTGTATTTGCCGTCGAGGATGACGAGCTTGTTGCCGTACTCGAGCGTGGCGGCGTAGTACTGGCCGCTCGGGTGCATCTTCACGCCGCGCGGCCGGTTGCCGTGCTTCCTGGTGTCGATCTTCTTGACCAGCTTGCCGGTCTCGATGTCGTGCACGCTCAGGTTCTCGTCGGCCTCGTTGGTCACGATGATGTTCTTGCCGTCGGCGGAGAACTCGATGCCCTCGGTCTCCATGCCGCCCTCGATCTCGCGGATCTTCTCGCCCTTCTTCAGGTCGACGACGGCGATGCGTGCGGGTTCTTCGTCTTCCTCCTCGCGCTGCTGGGCGAGCTTCTTCGCCTCCTCCGATCCCGGCGCGGGCGGCGGTCCGCCCACCGACGCCGGTTCGAAGGAGACGAAGGCATAGTCGCCGCGGACGCGCACGAACTCGGGGTTTTCGCCGATCGGGACGCGCTTGACCACCTTCCCGCTGGTGCGCTCGATGATGGCAATGTCGGCGCTGTCCCGGTTGGCGCTGATCAGGTACTTCCCGTCTGCAGTCACGCCGATGCCGCGCGGCGAGCCCCCACCGGCGTCGATCTCGCCGACCGGTTCCATCTTGGCCAGGTCGATGACGGTGATCTCGCCGTTCTGATTGCTCACGTAGGCGAGGCCTTTGCCGGAATCGGCGGCGGCCGGCCCGGCCAGCATTGCCAGGCTCAGTACGGCCCCGGCCAGGGCGGGTCGGTAAACGGTCAGAACATGCATCAATGGACTCCTCAGGTTGTTGTCAGATGCCGGGAACAGCCGGACTCGAGATTGGAAATCCGCCAGGGTAATCGGTTCATCCTCTTGGCGGATATGGGAAAAACTCCTGTCCGCACATCCGGTTGACCGGCGCGCGTGCGGCTGCTCCAGGTCAAGTGTAACTGCCGGTGATGGCGGCGCCGTCCGGGATCGCGGGGTGGGTCGGGCGGGACCCCTCGTCCGGCCTCTGCACGAGTGCGTCAAGGATGTGCTAAAGCATCGCAAATTCGCGTCGAAACTCAATCCATCAAGGACTTCCAGGCGCTTGCTGAGGGATGCCATGAAAAGCGACGTGATATCGGATCTCCTGCAGCGGGCGGTTGCGGCGGCCACGGAGGGGCTGGTGATTGCCGATGCCCAGGCGCCCGACTGGCCACTGATCTATGTG
>JAEZCG010000050.1 GCA_023430065.1 Pseudomonadota bacterium
CTGCTCGCCCAGTGGGCGCAGCACGACCTCGCGGGCCGTACGCAGCAGGAAATCACGTTCGAGCGGGGCTCCATCCCGCCCTTGGCGGTCGAGGAGCTGGGGCAGGATGCCTTCACCCCGCTCATCCGCGACGGTGCCGGCATCTTCGAAGTTGGCGTGCGGTTGCAGAAGACGCTGTGGGCACTCACGCAGGTCGGCCACGACGGTCTCGCCGAAGCGGCGCGCCAGGCGGCGCGCATGGCGCTCGACGCCGCGCAAACGGCTCTGCAACCGCCGCAGCATCTGCAGGCGCTGCGGGACGTGGCGCGGGCGTGCGGCGTGGAGAGCGCGACGTCCTAGCCGGCGGCGACATGGAGTAGAGACGCCGCCCGTGAGCCGGATTGCCTAGGGGATTCCCACCACCTTGTGCGTCTGCACGCTCAGACGCCACTGCGGATGCGCCAGGCAGTACGCCACCGCCTGCTGCGTGTTGCGCGCACGTTCCGGGCCGTCCATCGGCTGCAGGAAGAAGTGACGGAAGGCGAGATGCGCAAAGCGTTCGGGCATCGCCTCGCTCTGCGGATAGACCAGCTTGAGTTCGTCACCCCGGGTGAGCACGAGCGGCGCATCCGCCTTGGGACTGACGCAGATCCAGTCCAGTCCTTCGGGCGCCGGCTGCGTGCCGTTGGTCTCCACCGCGACCTCGAAGCCGCGTGCGTGCAAGGCGTCGATCGCAGGCGCGTCGAGCTGGAGCAGCGGCTCGCCGCCGGTGCACACTACCAGCGGCCGGCCGCCAGCGTCGCGCGGCCATCGAGCCGCCACCGCATCGGCCAGTGCATCGGCGCCGGCGAACTTGCCGCCGCCCGGTCCGTCGGTGCCGACGAAATCGGTGTCGCAGAAGCGGCACACGGCAGCCGCACGGTCGGCTTCGCGTCCCGACCACAGATTGCAGCCGGCGAAGCGGCAGAACACGGCCGCACGCCCTGCCTGCGCGCCCTCGCCCTGCAGCGTGTAGAAGATCTCCTTGACGGTGTAGGTCATCGCCGCTTCAGATCGGCAGCGCCGGGCCGGCTTCGCCCCAGGACAGGATCGCTCCGCATCCACGCGTCTCGTACAGGTCGATGCGATCCAGTTGCGGCAGCGGCGTGTGCGCGCGGATCCAGCGCGCGAGCGATACGCAGTCCGCGTCCTCGAGGCCGGGAAGCTCATGCAGCGCATGATGATCGATGCGCCGGAACACCGGCGCGAACAGCTCCTTCACGTCGCCGAAGTCGAGGGTCCAGCCGCGCACCGCATCCAGCGGCGCGTGCAGGTGCAGGCGTAGCGTGAAGGTGTGGCCGTGGATGCGCCGGCGCGCGTCGCGCTCGGGGGCGCGCTGCAGGCGCACGGCGCTGTCGAATGTCATCTCCTTCCAGATGCGGTAGTGCGTACCGTCGAAATGCGCGCCGCAACTGCCGGTCTCGTACACAGTCACCCAGGACAACTCGGGAAGCTGCGGCTTGAGCCGCTGCCAGATCCACGCGGAGATGATCTCGCTGGTCGGATTGTCCAGACCGGGAATGTCGTTCAGACAGGCGTGATCGAGCTGCGCGTGCAGCGGCGCCCACAGGGCGTCGAGGTGGTCGTAGTCGATCGACAGATCGCGCGCGCCGAGATCCTGGTCGGCGTGCAGGATCACCTCGAAGCCGTGCCCATGCATGCGCCCGCACTTGTGTCCGGGCGGAACGTTGGGCAGCCGGTGGGCCGACTGGAACGCGTAGCGCCGCCAGACGTGCGCGTGGTCTCCGGCGTCGAGGTCCACGCCGGCGTGTTGGGTGCTCTGCACGCCGACGCTGTCGATGCCGCAGCCATCGGTCTCCGGAACGCCGATGCGGCTGCGCACCCAGCGCGCGAGGTTCTCGTCGGTGGGCTGGGCGACGATGTCGTTCAGGTGAGCGTAATCGAGCGGCGCCACGCACTGCTCCATGCGCGTGCGCAACGCGGCCACTTCCCCACCGGGGAACGACGCCCAGCCCACCGGCAGGCGTGCGCGCAGCTTGGCCAGGTAGCTGTGACCATGCAGACGCGCGGCGCGATGGCCCGGCGGCAGTGCGTCGACGCGGACAGCCGCCTCGAAACCGGCGGCGGCGGCGATGAAGACCTGTTCGTTCACTTCGCGGTCAGTCGGTAGCGGTCGAGCAGCGGGTCGGACACGCCGGCTTCGGCAAAGCCCTTGGCCCGCAGCGCACAGGCGTCGCAGCGCAGGCAGGGCGCGCCATCCGGCGCCGGATCGTAGCAGCTGCTGGTCAGTGCATAGTCCACGCCCAGCGCCATCCCGCGCTCGATGATCTGTGCCTTGGTCAGCTGGATCAGCGGCGCGTGGATGTGCAGCCGCGATCTCCCTTCGACGCCCGCCCGGGTGGCGAGGTTCGCCATCGTCTCGAAGGCGGCGATGTATTCGGGGCGACAGTCCGGATAGCCGCTGTAATCGAGCGCATTCACGCCGATGAACACGTCCTGCGCATCCAGCGTCTCGGCCCAGGCCAGGGCGAAGCTCAGGAAGATGGTGTTGCGCGCCGGCACATAGGTGGAGGGAATGCCGTGCGCCATCTCGTCGATCGGCCGGTCCTTGGGCACGTCGATGTCGGCGGTCAGCGCGGAGCCGCCGAAGGTGCGCAGGTCGAAGTCGACCACCACGTGGCGCACCGCGCCCAGATGCTGCGCCACCTGCTGCGCGCAGGCGAGTTCGTGCACGTGGCGCTGGCCGTAGCGAAAGCTCAGCGCATGGCAGGCATAGCCCTCGGCACGCGCGATGGCGAGCACGGTGGCGGAATCGAGGCCGCCGCTGACGAGGACGACCGCGGGGATGGGCACGGGGAGCAGCTCCGGGAAAGGGCGCTATTGCAGCACAAATGCAGGCCCTATACCTGCCCCTGAACGGCCGACCGCAGCATCTCCTCGCGCGTCTGCGGCGTCTCCAGGCTGATGCGCCCCAGCGCACCGCTGCGGTAGTCGTGCAGCAGGATCAGCGATGCCTTCTCGAGATCGAGACCGCCGCCCTTGATCCGGCATCCGCGCCGCTCCCCGATCGCCGCGATCAGGCGCTCGCCGTCCAATCCATCGACGGCGATCGCGTAGCGCGCGGCCAGCAGGCGCGGATAGCGCACCAGCAGCAAGTCGGCGAGGAACAGCGCGACCTCCTCGTCGTTCACCGCGTTGGTGCCCACCGCATGGCTTGCCGCCAGCATGAAGCCGTCGCTGTCGTGGTCGATCTTCGGCCACAGCAGGCCGGGGGTGTCGGTGATGGTCATGCGCGGACCGAGATCCATGATCTGTTGCGTCTTGGTCACCGCCGGCTCGTCCCCGACCTTGGCCACACGACGCTTGAGCAGTGCGTTCATCAGCGTGGACTTGCCCACGTTCGGGATGCCCATGATCATCATGCGCAGCGGCTTGATGCTGTCGTTTCGGTGCGGGGCGAGCGCCTGGCACAGCGCCGGCACGCGTGCCACGTCCTGCGGCCGTTTGCACGACAGCGCGACGGCCTTCACGCCCGGCTGGGTGGCGTAGTAGCGCAGCCACTGCGCGGTGACGTCCGGATCGGCGAGATCGGCCTTGTTCAGCACCTTCAGGCAGGGCCGCTGCCGGTGCTCGCGCAACTCGCGCACCATGGGATTGGTGCTCGCCTCGGGCAGGCGCGCGTCGACCACTTCGATGACGACGTCGATGCTCGCCATCGTCTCGGCCGCCTTCTTGCGCGCCGAGGCCATGTGGCCGGGAAACCACTGGATGGGCATTACCGGGTGAGTGCAAGGGATGGAGGCGAAGGATAGCCGTTTTGCCGGCGCGGAGGGTCACGCGGTTCGCGATGAACTGCCCATCCGGTTGTCATTCCGAACGAAGTGAGGAACCTCGCCGTGGATGCAGCAAAGCGAGGATCCCTCACCTGCGGTTCGGGATGACACGGTGGAATGATCCGACCATCCACGGTGTCATTCCGAACGAAGTGAGGAATCCTCGACGGGGACACAGCCAAGCGAAGATCCCTCACCTGCGGTTCGGGATGACACCGCGGAATAATCCGACCATCCACGGTGTCATTCCGAACGAAGTGAGGAATCCTCGACGTGGACGCAGCAAAGCGAGGATCCCTCACCTGCGGTTCGGGATGACACCGAGGAAATGACTCCGAGCGTCGGACAGCGATGGAATGACATCGAGGTCGGACACCGAGGGTCGGACACAGAGGCGACGCCCCTCACCGCACCCCCAGCACCCACCCCTCGCATGCCACCATCTCGCGCTCCGCGTCGGTCAGCGGCGGCATGCGCAGGTACTCTCCCAGTGCACCGCGCCGGGTGATGTCCTCCAGCCACATCGCGATGGCGCAGGCGTCGTGCTGGTCGCCGCTCATGCCCGCCTGCGCGGGATAGCGCCGGCGCAGCATCGACGGGTACACCTCGGCGATCACCGACTTGCCCGGCGCCGGCTCCCAGCCATCGAACGGCCACACGTGCAGGCGGTCGCCCGCCCGGTCGCGCAGCCACTTCAGCCACGGCATGCCGGCAAAGGAGCTCTTGCCCACCGACCCGTTCACGTCGAACTGGAAGATGCTCTTGGTCGACGAAGTCCAGCGCTCGGTCACCCGGAAGCGATCGGCATCGGGCAGCGCCTTGGCAGGCAGCGGCAGATAGCGACGGTCCGGATCGGCGCGCAGGGACTCGATGGTGACGCCCTCCTCGTGCGTCGGCCAGTGCGCGACGAAGTCGTCCAGGAACTCGGGCCACGTCGCCAGCGAAAAGCGCTGGCACCAGGACGCCGGAATCGAGAAGCAGTGATCGATGCCGGCGATGAAGCGCTCGTTCGCGCGCACGCGATCGAGCAGCAGGTCCGCGACTGCGCGACGCGACCAGTTCGATGCCTTGCGTGTGCCCCCGGCAGGCGGCGCCCACCTCTCCGCGTTCTCCCCCGGCCGCGCGCCGTACACCTGCAAGCCCTTCAGCGGAGCCCGGGGCGTACCGGCACCGGAGTAGTCGATGCCCAGGAACAGGTCGAAGCGGATGTCGTGGCGGGCATGCGACGGTGCGACGTCCTCCTTGCCCATGAGGCGCGTGATCAGGGTTGGATTCACCTGCGGTCTCGACGAATGACGTGACGGGATGGTCGTAGCATCGGTCACCGGCATCGGATGTGCAAGCGCCGCCGCGCCGCGCGCGGGGCTGTCACAATACGCGCCTCCCCTTCGGGCGCATTGCCTTGGATCGCCGGATCACCCTCGCCCTGCTGTCGCTGGCGGCTGCGTACTTCACGGTCGGCACCACGTCGCTGCTGGTGGTCGCCGTCGCCGCCCCACTCGCAGTCGACTTGCGCGTCTCGCCCGCGGCGGTTGCCAATCTGCTGAGCGTGTTCGCGCTGACCTTCGCCGTGACGGCGCCGTTCGCCCAGGTCCTGCTCGGTCATCTCCAGCGGCGGCACCTGCTGCTGATCGGCCTGGCCACGCTCAGCAGCGCGACCGCGCTGAGTGCGTTCGCGAGCGGCTACGCGCAGCTGTTCGCCTTGCGCGTGGCGGCCGGTGCGGGGGCGGCGCTGGTCGGGCCGATGGCCTCTGCGATCGGCGCCGGCCTGGTGCGCGAGGCGCAGCAGGGGCGCGCGCTGGCACTCGTGTTCACCGGCATGATGTTGGCGACCGTGCTCGGGGTGCCCCTCGCGGCCTGGCTCGGCGGCTGGCTGGGCTGGAAGGCGGTATTCCTGATCGTGGGACTGATCGGCCTCGGCGCAGCGACCGCGGTGGCCGCGCTGGTCCACGACCGCGGACATGGCGCGCCGGTCACGTTCGCGGGTCTGCTCGGCGTCCTCACTGCACGCCGCAGCGGCATGTCGGTGACCACCACGCTGCTGCAGATGGCGGCCCAGTTCGCGACCTACGCCCTGATCGTCGCGTTCATCGGCGAGCGCATGGGCGCCAGCCAGGCGTGGACGGTGGCGATCCTGTTCGCCTTCGGCCTCGGCGGGCTGGCCGGCAACGTTCTCGCCGGCTTCATGGCCGATCGGCTCGGGGCGGACCGCACGATCGCGACCAGCTTCGTCGGCCTGGCGCTGACCGTGCTCGGCGCGTGGGCCTTCCGTCTGGCACGCAGGTAGAAGCGCTGCGGGCTTGCTTGCCCGGAACGCGTCTTGCGCCTCGTGGGCGATCTCACCCGTCGTCCCGAGGAACCTCCATGCAGTCGATGCCCGCGGATCGCCGCCCAGACGCCTCGCTCGCCCTGCTCGCCGATCCGTACCGTTTCATCGGAGACCAGTGCCGGCGCTTCGGCAGCGACGTGTTCGAGGCGCGCATCCTGCTCGAGCGCAGCATCTGCATGAGCGGCGCCGCGGCGGCCGAGGTGTTCTACGATGCCACGCGCTTCACGCGCATCGGCGCGGCCCCCGAGCCGCTGCGCAAGACGCTGTTCGGCAACGGTGGCGTGCAGACCCTGGACGGCATGGCCCACCGGCATCGCAAGACCATGTTCATGGGGCTGATGACGTCCGAGTCGATCGCGCACCTGACCGCACTCATGCTCAAGGAATGGGTGGGCGCTGCCAGCAGTTGGGCCGGCAAGGAGGTGGTGTTGTACGACGCGTTGCACGAGCCGATGATGCGCGCGGTAAGCCGCTGGGCCGGGGTCGACGTGCCGGAGGCCCACCTCGCCGGTCGCGCGCACGACCTGGTGGAACTGTTCGACGCGGCCGGCACGCTGGGGCTGGGCCACTTCCGCGCCCGGCTCGCGCGCAGCCGCGCGGAAAAGTGGATGAGTGCGCTCATCGAGGACATTCGCGCCGGCCGCGTCGGCGTGCCGCCGGGATCGGCGGCGGAGCGCATCGCCCTGCATCGCGAACTCGATGGCCGACTGCTGCCGGGCGAGGTCGCTGCCGTCGAACTGATCAACGTGCTGCGACCCACACTCGCCGTGTCGGTGTACATCGTGCACGCCGCACACGCCCTGCACAGGAATCCGCACTGCCGCGAGCGGCTGCGCAGCGGCGAGAAGGGCTACGTGGAAGCATTTACGCAGGAGGTGCGACGCTACTACCCGTTCTTCCCGGCCGTGGTCGCGCGCGTGCGCGACGACTTCCAGTGGAGCGGCTTCCGCTTCCCCCGAGGGACGCAGACCATCCTCGATCTGTACGGCACGTGTCACGACGCGCGTGCCTGGCACGACCCGGACCGCTTCGTGCCCGAACGCTTCCTCGAACGGCGGCCGACCGCGTACGATTCGATTCCGCAGGGCGGCGGCGAGCACTACACCAACCACCGCTGTCCGGGCGAGTGGATCACCGAATCGCTGATCCACGCGGCCACCATGTTCCTCGTCTCGCAGCTGCGTTACGAGGTGCCGGAACAGGACCTCGAGCTCGACTTCGCGCGACTGCCGGCGCTGCCCAAGAGCCGCTTCGTCATGCGCGACGTCGCATTCGCCTGAGATCGCCAAGATGAATGTGCGGAAATTTGTCGCCACCCTCTGGTGGCTGGCCCTTCTGGTCGCGCTGCCCGTCGCGGCGCAGGACGCGAAGCCATCTCAGCCGGCCGAGACCCCGCCCGCCGCGACCGCGGCACGCGAGCAGGCCGAGGACCCGCCGGTCGTCACCCGGCACGCGATCACCATCGACGGCGAGCGCCTCGCCTACACCGCCACGGCCGGCACGATCCCGCTGATCGACACGAGCGGCAAGCGGCTCGCCTCGATGTTCTTCGTCGCCTACTCGCTGGCGGATCCCAGCCAGACGCGCCGGCCCGTGACCTTCGCTTTCAATGGCGGGCCGGGCGCCTCGTCGATGTGGCTGCACCTGGGCGTGGGTCCGAAGACCGTGCCCCTGCCCGAGCAGGGCACGGCGCTTCCACGTGACAGCACGCTGGTGGACAACGCGTACACCTGGCTGCCGTTCACCGATCTGGTGTTCGTCGATCCGGTCGGCGCCGGATACAGCCGCGCGGCCGAGGGCGTGGACGAGAGCCAGTTCTACGACGCGGTGCGCGACATCGACGCGGCCGCCGCCTTCGTGCGCCGCTACCTCACGCGCTACGACCGGTGGCGCGCGCCGAAGATCATCCTCGGCGAGAGCTACGGCACGACGCGCGCGGCCGCGCTGGTCAACCGGCTGCAGGAGTCGGAGGGAATCGACCCGGTCGGCGCGATCCTGATCTCGTCGGTGCTCGACTTCCACACGATTGCCTTCGACGACGCCAGCGTGCTGCCCTACGTGCTCGCCCTGCCGTCGTATGCCGCGACCGCGTGGTACCACCGGCGTCTGGACGGCGACCTGCCGCAGGTGCTGCGCGAGGC
>JAEZCG010000051.1 GCA_023430065.1 Pseudomonadota bacterium
GGAGAGATCAGGACGCGGCGCCCGATGAGCCAGCCGCCGGTATCGACCTCGATGTGGCGTACGGTCCAGTGCGCATCGTCGAAATGGAAATCGCGTACCTTGCCTAGCTCGGCGTCGCGCGCAGCGACGACGAGCCCGGCGATGTCGGTGATCTGGCGCAGCATTTCATCCTCCAACGAGTCTTCACACGAAAGCGGTTCGCTCCATCACGGGTGCGGCTGCCAGCCGATGCCGGGCTGTCGGCCGGAGAGATCCCGCAGCCAGGCGGCGAACAGCGCGAGCGCGATGGCCAGGTAGACGAAGCCCGCCGGCACCCACATGATCAGTCCGCCCAGGCGTTGATCTTCGACTGCATCGATGCCCCACGCCGGCGTCGTCTCCAGATACACCGTGTACCAGACACGCGGCGCAAAGGTGAGCAGAGCGCCCAGGGCGGCGGTATGCATTGCAGTCGTCACGATGTAGATCGTGGCCAGCGCGCGCGTCTCCCGGCCGGCCCCCGGGCGCATCAGCGCCCACCAGAAGATCAGCGCGGTCCCGAAGAAGCTCAGGTGCTGCAGCGTATGTACCAGATCGCTGCGCACCGATGCATCGAACAGCACGGGGACATGCCATCCCCACAATGCGATGGCATGAACGATCCACGCGGGAGCCGGCCGCGTGAGCCAGCGCACGCATCGCTGGATGGCGAACCGGTGGCAGGCGCGCCACGACCGGCGCCGCCATAGGGGAGGCATACCCCACAGGAACGCGCCGATTGGTCGGCCCACGACCAGCAGCGGCGCGGCGATCAGCATGAGGATCTCGTGCTGGACCATGTGCGCGCTGAACAGCTGACCGCCCAACGGATCGATCGGCGAGAGCAGGGCCGCGACGCTGGCCAGCCATCCGACGGCGAAGGCGGCGGCGCGCGTGCGCGAGATTCCCGCACCGGTCTCTGCCTGGCGCCACAGCGCGTGCACGCCCCGTGCATACCAGGCGCCGAGCGCGAACACGACGACCCACAGCCACCAGTCGTCGTTCCAGACGGTCCAGACTTCGCTCCAGGATCGGGGCTCGGCGTCGTGCGCCTGCGCGGGGCACGACACCGTCAGCCCCGCCAGCATCCACCACCGGCGAGCGCGCGTCCGGCTCACCGGCACGGCGGGAGGATGGCCGCGGGCAGCGCGACCCAGACGATGGCGAGGATGGAGAAGCCGGCGATCGTCGCGGAGGTGTAGGTGAGGAAGCGCTGCGAGTCGGTCGCGTCGTCCCGTCCGCGCAGCGTGCGCAGGTCGCGCAGGGCGATGGCCAGCACGACGCTGCTGCCGAGCAGCGCCAGCGCAGTGGCGACGGCCACCAGGAATGGCACGGCGCCGAAGCCCAGCAGGGTGCGCTCGGTGAGTCCGCGCGCGCAGGCGACGGCGTGCGCGCCGTACACCACGCCAAAGTGTACGGCCCAGATCAGCAGCCCGGCGACCAGGTTCGCCAGTTCCCCCGCGAATCGCAGGAGCGAATAGGGCTGTGCGGGTGTCATCGTCATCCTGCGAGACGGGGAAACAGGTGCACCACCGCTGCCGCCACCAGCGCCTGCGCCACCGTGTAGTGCCACAGCAGGCGCGTGTTGTCGAAGGTGACGCGGCGTCCGCTGTGCAGGAGCCCGGCCAGCGAGCGCGCCAGGGTGTACAGACCCATCACCGCGATCACCACGGCGAAGAACACTTGCACGGCGGCGAGCATGGTCACCACGGCGCCGTAGCCGCTGTCGCCGGGCCGCAATCCGCTCTCCCAGTGCCCGTACACCTCCAGTGCGGCGTGCCCGAGCAGGGCAGCGACACCGGCGACGAGGACCGCGTGCAGCATGCCACGCGGCACCTCGGGACCGCGCAGCGCGCGGCTGGCGTAGGCAACGCAGGACAGGCTGAACAACAGCAGCAGCGCACCGGCGATCGGCCACTGTAGTCGCGCCGTCGCCAGCCCGGTGGCGGCGGGCCATGCATCCGGCGAGGTCGTCCATAAGAAGAAGTAGGACGAGAGCAACGCGCCGAAGAAGGCGCCGGAAACGAGCAGCAGCACGATCATCGCCCACCACGAGTGCGAGGTCATGCCCTGCGCGTACACGGGCAACACGAGCCCGCCGCCGATGTCTGCGGGCGCGTGACTGTGCCCGGGATCGGTCCGCCACGCCCACAGCAGGAGCGCAGCGATGGCGAGGGCGGCGCATGCCAGCGCGACGCCCACGGCCTTGAACACGAGCAGGATGAAGAAGGCCGCGGTGAAGACGGCCGCGACCAGCGGCAGGAAGCTCGGCATCGGCAGCTGCGCGATGTACTGCGGATGCGCATCCACCGGACTGGTGATGATCGTCTCGCGTCCGCCGGTGACGGTTCCGGGCAGGTACCAGTGTCCTTCCGCCGCCTCGCGCGCCAGTTCCGGGCGCGCCCACAGCGGATCGCGGCTGGTCACGTGCGGCATGCTGCGGGTGCCGTAGGCACCGCCGGGAATCCACTCCAGCGTGCCGGCGTTGTACGGGTTCGCGCTTCCCTGATCGACACTGGGTCGGAAGTTGCGTGCGAGATCCACCAGGAAGATCGTCACTCCGGCCGCGATGACGTAGGCACCGATGGTCGAGACCATGTTCAGCCAATCCCAGCCCATGTAGTCGTGATAGGTGTACACGCGCCGCGGCATGCCCAGCAGCCCGGTGAGATGCATCGGGAAGAAGGAGAGGTTGAAGCCGATGAACACCAGGGCGAAGGTCCAGCGGCCGAGCCGTTCGGACAACGGCCGGATGCTGCCCATGCCGGCCCAGTAGTAGATCGCGGCGAACAGCGGAAACACCATGCCGCCGACAAGCACGTAGTGCAGGTGGGCGACGATGAAGTAGGTGTCGTGCGCCTGCCAGTCGAAGGGCACCATCGCCACCATCACGCCGGTGAGTCCGCCGAGCACGAAGATGAACAGGAAGCCGAGGATGAACAGGGCAGGGACGTGCAGGCGCAGGCGACCGCCGGCGATCGTCGCGATCCAGGCAAACACCTGGATTCCCGAGGGCACCGCGACGGCCATGCTCGCGGCCGAGAAGAAGGCCAGCGAGAGCATCGGGATGCCGGTGGCGAACATGTGGTGCACCCACAGGCCGAAGCTGAGGAAACCGGTCGCGACCAATGCCAGAACGACCAGCCGGTAGCCGGCAAGCGGCGTCTGCGCCATGGTCGGCAGCATCACCGACACCAGGCCGGCGGCGGGCAGAAAGATCACGTACACCTCGGGGTGTCCGAAGAACCAGAACAGGTGCTGCCACAGCAGCGGGCTGCCGCCCGCGGTGGGTTCGAAGAACGGCCAGCCGAAGGCACGCTCGAGCTCGAGCAGCGCCGTGGCGAGCATGAGCGGAGGAAAGGCGAACACCACCATGAAGGCGAACACCAGCATGGCCCACGCGAACACGGGCAGCTTGTCCAGCGACATGCCGGGCGCTCGCGTGCGCAGGATGCCGACGATGAGCTCGATCGCACCGGCGATCGCGGAAATCTCGATGAAGCCGATCCCGAGCAGCCAGAAGTCGGCATTGATGCCGGGCGAGAAGCGCCCGCTACTCAGCGGCGTGTACATAAACCAGCCGGCGTCGGGCGCGAGGCCGAAGAACAGGCTGCAGAAGAAGACGATGCCGCCGACCGCGTAGGCCCAGTAGGCGTAGGCGCTCAAGCGCGGGAAGGGCAGGTCGCGCGCCCCGAGCATGCCGGGGATCAGGTACACCGCGACGGCCTCCACCACCGGCACGGCGAACAGGAACATCATCATGCTCCCGTGCATCGTGAAGAGCTGGTTGTAGGTGGCCTGATCGATCAGATCGTTCTCGGGCACGGCGAGCTGCGTGCGCATGATCAGCGCGAGGATACCGGCGAGCACGAAGAACAACAGTGCCGTGCCGATGTAGAGCAGGCCGATGACGTTGTTGTTGATCTCGGCGAGGAAGCGTATGCCGCGCGGCGGACGCCACGCCGCCTCCAGGCGCGGCAGTTCGTCGGGCGGCCGGGGTCCGGGATTGGGCAGCGGCAGGCGCTCCTGCTCGACGTCCTCGTCGCGCGGGAAGCCATGCTCGAGCGGTGGCGAGTCGGCTTGCGAGGTCATTGCAGACTGTCCAGATAGGCGGCCAGTGCGCGCAGCTCCGCGCCCAGAAACACCGGGAATGCCGGCATGTAGTTGCCCGGTTTCACGCGCTGGGTGTTGGCGATCCAGCCGGCGAGCGTGCCCTGGTGCACCGGAAAGTTGCCGGCGGCGAGCGAGACGCGGCCGCCCACGCGGGTGAGGTCCGGGCCGTTGCTGCCCCGCGCCGGGGTACCGCGGATGGTGTGACAGGCGCTGCAACCGCTGGCCATGAAGAGGTCGTGTCCGCTGCGCAGCCAGGGGTCCTCGGGGACTTGCGTCGGCTCCAGCTGGCGCGCCTCCCAGCGCCGGTAGTCCGGTTCGTCGTGAACGACGACGTAGAACGCCATCATGGCGTGCGGGCCGCCACAGAACTCGGCGCACTGACCGCGGTAGACGCCGGGGTCGCGTGCCTGCAGCGTCAGGCGATTCGCCTGACCGGGGATCATGTCCATCTTGCCGGCGAGCTGCGGCACCCAGAAGCTGTGGATGACGTCGTGCGAGCGCAGGGTGAGTTGCACCGCACGGCCGGCCGGAAGCCGGATCTCGTTGGCGGTCTCGAAGCGCGCGAGGCCGCGCTCGTCCAGGTAGCGCACACGCCACCACCACTGCTCGCCGATCACTTCGACGCGTAGCGCATCGGGGCGCTCACCGATCAGCTCGTCGGCGACGAACAGTCCGTACACCAACAGCGCGGAGAGGACGACAACCGGGAACGCGATGCCGCCGGCGACGATGGCGGACGCCCGTGCCAGCCACTGGCGCCGCGCATGCGGCGCGAACACCGCGTAGGCGGTCAGTGCGATCACCAGGAGCATGATCGCCGTTCCCCCTGCGATCATCACCCAGGTGAGTTCGAGGATCGATTGCGCGCCCGGGCTGCGCGCGTCGAAGACCGATTGCGCGGCGTTCACCGGAGTGTGTACAGGAAAGCGACCACGTCGCGCGCCTGATCGGCATCGATCGGCATGGGCGGCATGGCGGTGGAGGGAGACAACGACGGCGGGTCGAGCATCCACTGCAGCAGACGCTCGGGCTGGTTCGGCTGACTGCCGGCGAAGTAGCGGCGTTGCGCGAACGCCGCCAGATCCGGGCCGACGCCGCCGCGCGCGCCGGCAATTCCGGGAATGGCGTGGCACATGCCGCAGCCGAGGTCGGCAACGATGCGTGCCCCGGCCTGCGGATCGCCGATTGCCGAAGCGGGTGCCCAAGCGGCCCGGTCCTCGCTTCCGCATGCGCCGATCGCGAGGATGGCCAGCACCCAGGCGTGGGCGCGCAGGGGGCGCGCGGATCTGACGGGGCGAACCATGGGTGCGTGCATGCCGGTCAGTTCTGCGGCTGCGACTGGTTCTGCTGCTGCGAAGCGCCGCCCTCGCCGGCGATCGTGCCGGCGTCTTGCATGCCGCCCATCGTGGCGATGTAGGCGATGATCTTCCAGATCTGGTCCGCTGGAATCTTGCCGCCGAACGCCGGCATGCCTCCCGGGCGCCCTTCGACGATGACGTCGAACAGGTTGGCGGGGCGGCTGCCATAGATCCAGCGCTCATCCATCAGCGGCGGACCCATGCCGCCGCCGCCGCCCGCGTGGCAGCCGCTGCAGTTGTACCAGTCGTACAGGCGCTGCCCGTCTTGGATCGCGTCGGGCGAGCGCCAGTACGGATTCTCCACCGCGGCCACCGCCGCCGAACCGCCGGGGATGAGTGCGCTGCCCGGTACCCGCGGTGGCGAGGAGGGTGCGGCCAGCGGTGCCGCGGCGCCAGTTGTCCCGCGCCTGTCGTCGCTGTCACACCCGGCGATCTGCGACGCACCTGCCAGCGCTGCGCCGAGCAGGCTGAGCGAGGCGTGCCGAAACCGGAAACCGACCGTCATGGCACTACCCGCGCTCGGGCAAGGCGAACACGTACAGCGTGCCGCCCTGCTGCGTATGCTCAGGCAGGTCCTTCATGGCGTTGGCGAAACCCAGTGCCGCGGTCGGATCGCGCGGATCGAGTTCGCCCGCCACGATGGCGCCCGACCAGCCTCCCACGCCTGCCATCACGGCCACGTACTGCCGGCCATCGGGGCCGCGGTAGGTCATGACCTGCCCTACGATGCCCGAACCCACGCGGTAGCGCCACAGCAGTTCCCCGCTCTGCGCATCGACCGCCTTGAGCCAGCGATCCATCGTCCCGTAGAAGACGACGTCGCCGGCCGTGGCCAGCACGCCGCTCCAGACCGGGAAGTGCTCCTCGATGCGCCACAGCGCCTTGCCGTTCGCCACGTCCCAGGCCGTGAGCGTGCCGCGGTATCCGCCGGGACCTGCCGTCATCGCCACCTTCGCGCCGACATACGGCGTGCCTGCGATGTAGTTGGCATGGGTGGCCTCGTAGTCCATGCACAGGTGATTGGTGGGGATGTAGAGCAGACGGGTGCGCGGCGACCACGCCGCCGGCTGCCAATCCTTCGCTCCCGGCGCGGCCGGGCAGATGTTGCGCACGTTGCGGCCCTGGGCGGTTTCCTTCTCCTTGACCAGCACCGGCC
Organism: Pseudomonadota bacterium; assembly: GCA_023430065.1. Taxonomy (GTDB): domain Bacteria; phylum Pseudomonadota; class Gammaproteobacteria; order Burkholderiales; family SHXO01; genus SHXO01. The sequence goes on from JAEZCG010000051.1 coordinate 6,646, forward strand.
TCCCGCTCTCCATGTCGATGCGTTCGATGACGTTGGTGTACTCGAATGCATCCGCACTGATGACTTCGCCGGATGTGCGGTCCAAGACGTAGAGGAAGCCGTTGCGCGAAGGGTGCACGACCACCTTGCGCAGCTGACCCTGCACTTCGGTGTCGAGCACGATGCTCTCGTTGACGCCGTCGTAGTCGTGCTGGTCGTGCGGCATCCACTGATACGCCCACACCGCCCGACCGTCGTCGGGACGGCGTGCGAAGATCGACGCCGTCCACTTGTTGTCGCCCTTGCGCTGGTCCGGGTTCCACGGCCCGGGGTTGGCGGTGCCGTAGTAGATGAGGTTGAGCTGCGGGTCGTACGACACCCAACCCCACACCGTGCCGCCACCGATCCTCCAGGTCTCGGCGGGCCAGGTGGTCACGCCCAGGTCCTTGCCCTGGTCCTGCGCGTAGAACGGCTTGAAGTCCGCACCGATCAACACGTCCTCGTCGGGCCCGGTGTGATAGGCGCGCCAGGCGATCTCCCCGCTGCCGGCATCCAGCGCGGTGAGCCAGCCACGCACGCCCATCTCGCCGCCGCTGTTTCCCACCAGCACCTTGCCCCTGACCACCAAGGGTGCCATGGTCATGGTCTCGCCCATGCCGATGTCCCCGAGCTTGGTCTTCCAGATCTCATCGCCGGTCTGCGCATCGACTGCCACGGTATGGTTGTCGAGCGTGTTGAAGAAGATTCGGCCGTCGGCATAGGCGGCACCGCGGTTCACCACGTCGCAGCAGGCCACGCCCTGCGACTCGGACAGCGGTTGCGGCCGATACGTCCACTTCTTCTCGCCGTCGCGCCGGAGGTCCAGCGCATGCAGCAGATTGGGGTAGGGCGTGACGATGTACAGGGTGTCGCCCACGACCAGTGGCGGGGGCGGGGGGGCGCGGCGCCCCCCGGCGGCCCCGGCCCCCCCCGACCCAGCTCGGCCAGGTGCTGACCCTGGATCACGGCGGCGAGACCGGCAGGATCACGCTGCCGCTGATCGGCGCTTACCAGGCCGCGAACGCGCTGGTCGCGGC
>JAEZCG010000118.1 GCA_023430065.1 Pseudomonadota bacterium
GGAGATCAGGGGAAGGGAATCACTTCGCCCCAGCCGTCTTCGTAGGCGGAGTTCGAACCGAGCGTGCTGATCATGGTGAAGTTTTCCGTATCGCGCTGGGCGAACTCGACCTGATCGTTGAAGCCAACGTCCTCGTTCAAGCCGACCAGACCGTCGGAGTCGACACGGGCCTGACCGTTGTCGTCGGCCTCGCCGCCCGGCAGGTGGTTCGCCATCCAGGCATACAGGTCGGCCACGCGATCGCCCATCATCACGATCGCGATGTAGGACACGGCCGCGACACCACCCAGCGTGATGCCGTACTCGACCATGCTCTGGCCCTCTTCGTCCTTCAGAAACTGCATCAGGTTCATTCTAGGTCTCCATAACCCGTGATTGGTTTTCTTGGCCCGGGCCCTCCCTGGACGAAACGTTCCCGAACGGAGCTCGAACCGCGACCACGCATCGCCTCGACCGATGGCCGGTCTCCACGACCCATGAGTTGCGGAATAGAGCATGCCCGACAGTCGGGAGCGCCCGACAGGGATCTGGAACCTGACGACGATGTGAATAGATCACGCTTCGCGCGTGAAGGGAGGGAGGAATGTCAACGGCGCCGGATTCCTCCGGCGCCGTTGCACGGGATGCGCAAGGTCCGGCGCGTTGCGCGCCCGGCCGTCACTCCCGACCGATCTGGAAGAACTCCTGGTTGTCCTCGACGATCTCGCCGCTGGTCGCGTCGACCTCCACCTTGCGCTCGGTGCCGTCGGGCAGCTCGATGTCGAACTCATACGAGGCCTTGCCGTCCGGCTCGATCTCGTACTCGACCTCGACGATCTCGCCCGCATGCCGAGCCAGGGCGATCTCGCGTGCCCGCGCCTCGTCGATCTTCATCTTCGCGGCGAAGGCCGGCGCGGAGGGGGAGTCCACCTCCTCCTCGACCTCGACGATCATGCCGGTGCGACCGCTGCACTCGATGTCCCACGCGCGCCCGTCCGCGCCCTCGATGTCGAATTCGTAGACCGGCTCGCCCCGTTCGGACTTGATCTCCATCTTCACCACGGTGCCCGCGTGCACCTTCAGCGCCGCCTCCAGGCAGCGCTCGATCGGCACCGTCGACTTCGGCATGCCAGATTCGGCCGCGTGGACGGCGTGGGGCAGCGCGACGACCATCGCTGCTGCGCACACAACGAGAATGCGCTTCTTCATGTGACCTCCTGGGGAAGTGCCGGGAACGCTTCCCAAGCTATCAGGGCAAAGCTCCCGATCGCAATCCTGCGTGAGATCACAAATCGATCGTGAATATTTCCCGAGTCACGGACAGGCGCGAATGCGGCTGGCTGCGCCCCGACACCCTGCCCACGCACCGGCGCGCATACGGACTCGCGCGCCCGCTGGCTCACGCCCGTCGAGCGCGCGCTGCAGCTCAGCCCATGTCAGAAGCCGTAGCGGAAGCCGGCGAACGCCATGCGCCCACGTCCAGGTTGCAGACCATTGGTGCGCGAGCTGAAGTAGCGCTTGTCCGTCAGGTTCTCGACCGTCGCAAACACCGTGAACTTCTGCCCGACCGGCGAATAGCTGAGCGATGCATTGAACAGCGTCAGCGCCGGAATCTCCCCGAACAAGCCGGCATCCTCCTGCTCCGCCGGCGCGCCGCTGCCAAGATCCACGTCGCCGGTATAGCCTTCCGGTGAAGTGCCGCGGTAGTTCTGCGTGTTGGCGAACTGCCGGCTGAGATAGGTCATTCCGAGACGAGCCAGCCAGCCGTCGGGGCGTTCGTAGGAGAGGTTGAGCGTCAACATGTGCTTCGGCGCGTACGGAAGCCGATTGCCGGCCTCGTAGGTGCCGTAGCCGTCCTCGCCTTCACCTGCCACGACACCGCTGTCCTTGAACTTCGCGGTGAAGAGATACGTATAGCTGGTGCTGACGTAGAAGTTGTTGCGCTGGCCGAACAGCAGCTCGCCCGTGTTCAGTCTCCCGGCCAGTTCCAGACCGGTGTGCTGCGCACGGCCGGCGTTGCGGAACAGATTGTTGCCGCCGCCGCCCTGCACCACAAGATCGCTGATGTCCATGTTGAAGAGTGTCGCCTCTGCATTGCCGGCGCGGAAGTAGGACGTGCGCACGCCGATCTCGCTCGTGACAGAGATTTCCGGGTCCGTCGGTACCAGACCGCTGTCGCTCACGTCGCGATCGGGACGCGGTGGCGCAAAGCCCCTGTGGATACCGGCAAAGATCGTCGTCGACGGCAAGCGGTTCCATGTCACGCCGATGCCGGGCAGCACCATCGACTTCGAGTGCTTGAGTTTGTCGTCGAGTTCGTCCAGTGCGTCGCCGCCGTACAGGGACTTGTCGTAGGTGATGCGCTCGAAGCGGATACCCGGCGTGACGGTCCAGTTCCCGTGCAGGAAGGTGTTCTGCGCATACGCCGCCACGGCCCTCACCTTCACCTTGAGGCGCTCGTCGCCCTCGGGGGGATCGCTGAAGCTGTCCTCGAACTCGTATTTCTTTCGGTCGATCGATTCCTCGTGATAGCGTACGCCGAACCCGGCCTCATTCTGGAGCCCGAAGGCGTTGTGCTGCAGCTGCAGCTTGGGTTCGATGCCGAAGAACTCGTAGTCGCGGGGGCGGGTTGCGCGCTCGGTGCCAAGTTCGTACGCGTTGTCGTCGTCCTCGTACTCGAACTCGCGCACGCGGCGCGATGTCCGGTCAGTCTTGGAGTAATAGGCCTGCGTCGACAGAATTGTCTGTTCACTCAGGTCCCACTCGTGGATGAGCTGCGCCGTGTGGCGCGTCATCTCGAAGCGCTCGCTGTGCAGATCGTCCTTGTCGCCGCTCGCACGAAACGGATTGTCGCGGTATTCGGCCGCGGTCAGCCCGGTCTCGCTGAAGTGGGAGTCTTCCTGGAAGTTCGAGTACTTGCCGGTGATCCGCTGCGTACTGCTGATCCGGTAAGTGCCCTTCAGCGCGATGTCCTGCACGTCGAAGTCGTGCTCGCGACGGATGCCATCTCCGACCCTCTTCACCACGTCGATCATGATGCCGGCGTCGGCATTGCCCGTACCGATATTGAAGTGGCCGTCCAGGTAGTCGGGATAGCCACCGGTGATGCCAACGCTACCCTCGGTCCCGTCGACGGGCACCGGGCGCGTGACGAAGTTGATCATGCCGCCCATGGTCTGCGGCCCGTACAGGATCTGGCCCGAGCCCTTCAGCACCTCGATGCGATCGATACGTTCAAGGGGGGTCGAGTAGTGCGACGACGGGTCGCCGTAGGGCGCAAAGAACACCGTCGGCGCGCCGTCCTCCAGCAGGAGGGTGCGCGAACTGCGCCGCGGGTTGAGTCCGCGCAGGCCGATGTTCAGGTGCGTGCCGGCAACGTCCTCGGCCACCACGTGCAAACCAGGTATCTCGCGGATCGTCTCCACGATGGAGAACGGGTTGCGCTTCCTGATCTCCTCGGCTGTCAGCAAGCTCGACGAGCCCGGCAGCGACTCCAGGCTGTGCGGCAGGATACTGGACGCCTCGACCGGGACCGGCGTCAGCACGCGAATCTCGTTGGTCCCTTGGGCATTGACCTGCGTTGCCAGACCCGAGGCAACCGCGGCCGCGATAATCGTTTTCTTTGTCTCTTGCATGAAACCTCTCACTGTTCCTGGTTCTTTTGATGACCGGCGAGACTCACCTGATGAGTCCGCAGCCCGAGATTCGGTAATGACCCTTCGTGGGTTGTCGGCGGGAGGATGCCCGTCTGTCCGGACCGGTCGACAGGGATTCGTGCCCAAAGTCGGCGTGAATTCCTCCCTGGGGTGGAGGGAAATGTTCCTGATCCGAGTGGAACTCCCGATGGTTCTAATCGCATGAACCAACAGGCATGCCGCCTGCAGACCAGGAGTGACCGAGGAAAACGGACTCGCGGCGGCCTACTCGAACAGGCGGCCGCAGATCTAGGATTCTTCGACCGCTCCGCACAAGCGCTGCGCACGCTCGCGCAGTCGTCGGCCTGAGCCATCGACCAAGGACAATTCCATGCCACGTCATCACACCCGCGTGCCTGCGCACTCGATTCTGCATGCGCCCTACTGGATCATGTCTCCATGGACCGCGCATCGCGAACCGCCGATCCCCCCGGTCCCGGAGGACGACCCGGCTCAGCCGGGGCGCGAGCCGCCTCGGCCCCCCGATTCCCCCTATCCGGGCCATCCGCCGCAGGATCCGCCCGTCGCGCCACCCGGCAAGCCGAACCAGCCGCCCCCCGAGATCATCGCCATGCAGCGTGGTTCCGCCTTCGCATCGATGTAGCGTCTGCGCACGCTCTCGGTTCGCTGACCAAAGCCCAGGGCCGGGCGTCGATCGGCGGCATCGCCAAGCGCGGGAGCGGCTAGAATAGGGCGCGCTCCCTGTTCACCCGTCCCGAACGTCTCCGATGCCCTTTCGCGCGCGCAGCCTGCTGCTCGCCGTCCTCCTTGCGTCGCTTCCCGCCTGCGCCACCTTCCGCAGCTATGACCGGGAGCTGCGCGCCACCCTGAACCAGGTTGCCGTGGGCGATGTCGACGGCGCGCTCGCCACGCTCGATCGCAACAACTGGGGCGTGCGCAAGGATCTGCTGTACTACATGGAGCGCGGCGAACTGGAGCGGCTGCGTGCCCGCTTCGAGCCGAGTACGGACGCATGGACGCAGGCGATCGGCCGCATCGCGCAGCGGGAAGCAGCTGCGATCGCCGATCCATCGCGCCTGGCCGGTTCCCTGGCATCCGTCACGCTCAACGACAAGTCGCGACCCTACGACGGCCATGACTACGAAAAGGTGATGCTCACCACACGCATCGCCATGAACCACCTGGCGCGCGGGGACTGGCATGCCGCCCGCGTCGCCATCCGCCAGATGCACGAGCGCGAAGCGCTGGTTGCGCGGCTGCGCGAGAAGGAGGTGGAGCAGGTTCGCGCCGAAGCCGAGCAGCGCGGGGGCGCGCGCACGCGGATCGAGGATCTGAACGGCTACCCGGTCGAAACCATCGACAATCCGGAGGTGAACGCGCTGCGCAACAGCTATCAGAGCGCGATCAGCCACTACCTCGCGGGCTTCGTGTATGAGTCGCTGGGCGAGCCGAGCCTGGCCGCACCGGGCTACCGCCAGGCCATCGAACTGCGCCCGGATACGCCGTTGCTGGAGGACGCCCTGGCCGGGCTGGACGAGCGCCTGAGGCAACCGGACGACGGCAGCGCGGACGTTCTGTTCGTGATCGAGACCGGCTTCGCACCGGCGCGTGTATCGCGGCAGTTCAGCCTTCCCATTCCGGTGAATCGCGAACTGGTGCTGGTCTCGCTATCGTTTCCGGTCGTGTTCACGCCGTTGCCGCCCTTCCTGCCCGATTCCCTGCGCTTCGGCGACGGCACGTCGTGGCCGGTGGCGACCGTGACCAGCATCGACACGATGGCGCGGCGAGCCTTACGCGACGAGATGCCGGGCATCATGCTGCGCGGATTCGTGCGCTCGCTGAGCAAGGCCGTGGCGCAGTACCGGGCCCAGCACGCGGCGGCACAGCGTCGCCGCGACGGAGTCGGCGGCGCAGGCGCAGCGCTCGACGTGGCGGCCATCGCGCTGATGATCGGATCGATGGTCACCGAGTCGGCGGATGAACGCACCTGGCGCTCGCTACCGGCGACCGTACTCATCGCCCGTGGTAAATTGCCACGCGGATCGCATTTCGTGACGCTGTCCACGCCCTCGGGCGAGCGCAGCGTCCAGGTACACGTGCAGGGGCGCCATGCGTTCATCGCACTGCGCCTGATCGGCGACCGGCTGTTCGTGATGGCTCCGGACGCCGGCTCGGGTTAAACGGATGGAGGAATCGGGATGAAGCGGATCGTCGTGGCGGCCGCGCTCACTGCACTGGTCTTCGGCGCCGGGTGTGCCAGCAAAAAGGGGTTCGAACGCGAAGGTTTCGCCTTCGGTTGCCCCATCGGCGACGACGAGATCGGTTCGATGAAGGAGCTGGTCGATGCCAAGGTCGCGCCGGAGGGCAGGCGCACCAACGTCCTGGTCACCGAGCTGCGCTGCACGATGACCGGCGACCGCATGAAGATCGAGGCGAACCTGGAAAACGACGCCAACGCGGTGCGGCGGGTGGCCTACAAATTTCGCTGGATCGATGCCGAAGGCATGCGCGCGGCGGACGAGGAGAGCTGGAAGCCCATACTGATGTACGAGAAGTCCAACCACCCGGTCACCGCCATCGCCCCCAGCAACAAGGCGGTCGACTTCCGCCTCTTGTACATGGGTCAGGACTGACCCGTCGTGATGCACCAGGAGAGACCCGAATGAAATCGCTTGCCCCCCTGCTTCGTCTCGCCGCACTGTCCGCGCTCGCCGCCTTCCTGCTCGCCGGCTGCGCCAGGGAAACCGTGCGCTACGGAGACGCGCGCGGCGTAGAGACGGTGACCAACGAGTTCGGATCGACCGATCTGCAGATGATCGCCGAGGCGATGACCCGCTCGCTGCTCGATGCCCCGGTGGTCATGGCGAGCAACCTGCCGATCGTCACCGTACAGGAGGTCCGCAACAAGACCAACGAGTACATCGACACGCGCTCGATCACCGATTCCATCCGCGCCGAGTTGCAGAAGAGCGGCAAGGTGCGCTTTGCGGTCGACGCCGCCGGCATGACCAGCCAGAAGGAGGAGATCGACCGCCAGCAGGATGACGAGTACTACGATCGCGAGCAGGTCGCCGAGAAGGGCCGGATGGTCGGGGCGCAGTACCGGCTGGAAGGCAACATCACCTCCATCGTCAAGACGGCCAAAGACGTGAAGGACGTGTACTACAAGTTCAACCTGCAGATGTGGAACATCCGCAACGGACTGCTCGAGTGGACCGACGAGAAGGAGATCCGCAAGACCACCACCAAGGGTTAGCGGCCGAGTCTTGCCGGCCCCCGGCATCGGACCCAGGCATCGGCCCCAGGCATCGGCACGGCGCAAGTGGGCGCCCGTGCGTTCCGGCGAACGCGGACATCGATCGGGAACGCCGTCGACGGCGATCCACGTCGGGAAGTCACCCACATCGGGAAAAGACCCAGATCGGGAAAAGACTGAGTGCACCCGTCTGTCGCGAGCTAATTGAAATGTCCGGTTTCGTAGCACATGGAATGTCCGCTTTGGTTCAGACGGGCAAACCGGCTCAGGCTACGCCCTCCCCGGTTTGCCCGCGCACTGAATGCGCGGCGGACCCC
>JAEZCG010000181.1 GCA_023430065.1 Pseudomonadota bacterium
GGTTGCGGCGAAGGCTGGCCAACGGGCACGCCGGAGCCACAACCATCCGAAGGAGGTTGCGGCGGAGGCTGGCCGCAGGCCCGCCGAAGCCACAACCACCCAATGGAGGTTGCGGCGAAGGCTGGCCAACAGGCGCGCCGGAGCCACAACCATCCGAACGAGGTTGCGGCGAAGTGGCCGCAGGCCCACGGCCCCTGCGGCGAATGATCGGCTGCGTTAGCGCAGGATGCGGGGCGATCGGTTGTCCGGCTCCGGCGGATGCTTCAGCAGGCGCACGATGGTCTTGGCGCTGCCCCGGCTGCCTCCCTTCCTGACCCCGCTCAGACACAGGAACTCGCTGACGAGGTGTTCCTTGTAGTTGTTCACCCGCTTGCGCTCGAGCGCCTCCCACGCCGCTTCCGGGTCCACCCGCCAGGTCCGGTCCGCTCTTGCGTATGCGTAGTCCTTCCACTCGCCCGTGTCGCAGCGCACACCGGAATAGGTGGTGTTGCGAACCCCGCTGGGTGTGCGCACCTCGAGCACGAAGCGGATCACCGTGTCCTCGGCAATGCTCAGCGTCGTCCCATCGACGAAGAAGCGGTTGGGAGTGCGCCCGTCGATGGTGTACTCGATCAGGTTCCGGTCGTCCGGGTACGCAGGCGGCGGAACCTCGCGCTCCTTGAAGGGAAGCTCATCGGGTGCATTGGTGATGGGGTTCTCGACGTCGCGCCGACGCACGGCATCGGCCGGCGCCGCCGTAACCAGGCCGAGCACCAGCACCGCCAGCCAGCTGAATGCGCGGCCCATCGGGAGGACTCCAGTGCCGCGTGCACTCATGAATAGACGTGCTCGCGGGTCGGCGGCAGCGGCTGGCTGCCGTCCCGGTGCGTCTTCACGCCGAGCAATTGATAGAGGGAGATCCAGCCGCGCGCGAATGCGTGCGCGGAGCCTGCCATATAGATGAGCCATACCCTCAAGGTTTTGTCGCCGACCATCGCCCGCGCGGCGTCCTTCGACGCCTCGAGCCGCTCGACCCAGTGCCATAGTGTACGAGCATAGTGCGGACGCAGGCACTCGGCATCCCAGACCTCGAGGCCCTGCCGCGCCATCTCGCGCATGACATGGCTCACGTGCATCAGTTCACCGCCGGGAAATACGTAATCCTCGACGAATTCGCCGATGCCGCCACCCAGCCCGGCATCCTCGAGCGAGTTGGTGGTGATGCCGTGGTTCATCACCAGTCCGCCCGGCTTGAGCAGGCGCTGAATCTTCTCGAAGTACACCGGTAGATTGTGCTTCCCGACATGCTCGAACATCCCCACGCTGGAGATCTTGTCGAAGGGCTGGTCTTCGGGCACGTCGCGATAGTCGAGCAGGCGCACTTCGCAGCGGTCCTCCAAGCCGAGTTCCCGGATGCGCTGCGTGGCATAGGCGTGCTGCCCCTCGGACAGCGTGATGCCCAGTGCATCGACTCCGTAGTGGCGCACGGCCCACAGGATCAGACCGCCCCAGCCGCAGCCGATGTCGAGCAGCCGGTCGCCGGGCTTGAGCAGCAGCTTGCGGCAGATGTGGTCGAGCTTCTGCTCCTGCGCCGTATCCAAGGTGTCGTCGAGGGACTTGAAGTATGCGCAGGAGTAGACGCGGTTGCGGTCGAGCCACAGACCGTAGAAGTCGTTGCCGACGTCGTAGTGCCTCTGGATGTTTCGCTTGTCGGCCGTGCGGCGGTGCCGCCACCAGCTCAGGGGCCGTAGGGCGGAGCCGTAGACCGAGGCCCGGTTGGCGGCGAGGGCCTCGCCGGCGCGAATGACCTCGCGCATGGAGCCCTCGAAATCGATATCGCCTTCCACGTAGCACCGCGCGAGCTTGCCGAGCGCGGGATTGGCCAATTGACTCAACGCGCGCGGTGATCGGACGGTCAAGGTGATCGACGAGGCGTGCGGCGCCTCGATGAGGCGCCCGTTCCACAGCCGAATGTTGACCGGGGCACTGACCTGCTTGATGCGCTGCTCGACGCGGTCGAGCAGTCGACCGTGCGCGACGACGGCCGTCATGGGGAAGTCTCCGAGCTGATAAGGTTCCGGCTGCCCGAAGGCGGAACCGATGCCCGAGGTTTTACTCCCGTTTCTACTATGCATCAAGCCTGTTCGGACCTACATGGCGAGATCACGCAGGAGCGACTCGCGCACCGCCGCGGGCACCGCAACCAGCTCGGCGCGGTAGTTCGGATGGTCGACACCCATCGCCAGCGACGCGCCGCCGCGCAACGCCTGCTTGGTCCCCGCGTCGAGCTCGAAGCGCAGGAAGTGCACCGAGGAAGTCTTGGTGTCGTTCTCGCGCTCCATGTCCTCGTCTGCAATGGCGTACACGCGCGGGCCGTCGCCAATGCGCACCCACACTTTGTCCTCTACCCCGATCAGACGAGCCAGCTCGCGCTGGCGCTGATCCACGTCGGCATACTCGATGAGCATCGTCGCCTTCCAGTTGCTGCCATCGGGAATGAGCGGATTGTAGGCGTCCAGTTCCGACTGGATGCCTTCCTCCTCGAAAGTGCGCTCGGCCCGCAGCATCTCCTGCACCTGATAGCGCATGGTCATCTCGTCCTCGAACTGGAGCATGACGTGCTCGCCCAGATGCACGGTACGGTTCTTCTTGTGGGCGATGATGTTGGCGCGGAACTCCTTGCGAACCTTGGAATAGGCCTCGAGGCTCATCAGGCTGTCACGGGAGATGCGCGGCATAGGGAGGTTCCTTTCGGCTGGATTCGTCTGCATGGCGGTCTCGTCAAAGTCCGTAAGCGATGCGCAGCAGGCTGATGGGATGCTCCTTCTCGCCTTTCGCGCCCTCCCCCATTCCCTGCAGGATATGGCGGCCGGCGATCGGACAGTCCGAACTGATGTAGTCGGGCTCGTTTCCACCCATGGCGCGAAAGACGGGCCGCCCGATCTTCATGGAATTGTCGAAGTATTCCTTCTTCACGCCCCAGGTCCCGTCGTGTCCGGAGCAGCGCTCGACGGTATTGACCTCGGTGCCGGGCACCAGCTTGAGCATTTCCTGGGTCCGCAAGCCCATGTTCTGCACGCGCAGATGACAGGGCACGTGGTAGCTGACTCTGCCCAGTTGTTTCGTGAAATCGGTCTTGAGCATGCCGTCGCGGTGGCGTAGCGCGAGGTACTCGAACGGGTCGAACATCGCTGCCGCCACCGCCTTGCACTCCGCGTCGTCGGGAAACAGCAGCGGTATCTCCTGTTTGAACATCAACGTACAGGACGGAATGGCGGTGAGGATCGCGTAACCGTCGCGCGCGAGCTTCGCCAGCACCGGCACGTTGCCGCTCTTCAGTTTCTCGACGGCCTCCAGATCGCCCAGTTCGAGCTTGGGCATGCCGCAGCAGTTTTCCTTCTCGACCAGGATCGCGGGGATCTCGTTGTGCTCGAGCACGCGCAGCAGATCCTGGCCGATGCCCGGCTCGTTATAGTTGATGTAGCAGGTGGAGAAGATAGCGACCTTGCCCGGCGTGTTGGGCCCGTCCTTCACGGGAAAGCTCGCGTTCGGCCGCGCCGTGCTGCGGAATCTGGCCGACGTGTACTCGGGCAGTACCCGGTCCTTGTGGATTCCGAGGCCGCTTTCCATGAGCTTGCGTGTCGCCGGCGTCTTGTTGACGGTGTTCACCATCTGCACGACGACGGGGATCGACGACAGTTTGCCGAGCGCGTCGGTACTCGACAACAGCTTGTCCCGGAAACTGGTCTCGCCTTTTCTGTGCTTGATTGCCTTGGCCCTGAGCATCAGGTGCGGGAAATCCACGTTCCACGGGTGCGGCGGGACATAGGGGCACTTGGTCATGTAGCACAAGTCGCACAGGTAGCACTGGTCGACGACCTTCCAGTAGTCCTCCTTCTTGACACCGTCGACCTCCATCGTCTCGCTGTTGTCGACCAGGTCGAACAGCGTCGGGAACGAGGTGCACAGGCTGACGCAACGACGACAACCGTGACAGATGTCGTACACACGCTCCAGTTCCTTGAACAGAGCGGCTTCGTCGTAGAACTCCGGCTTCTTCCACTCGATGGGATGCCGAGTGGGCGCTTCGAGGCTGCCTTCACGCATGGTCGGGATCGGAGGCTGGGCGTTGTGGATCCGGAACGGCGCGAACGGCCATCCCGGCTGGGCGCCGGTTCGCCGCGGACACGGATGGCCGCGACGAGCCGGCGATCGCACGGGTCTCAGTCGACCAGCGCGTCCAGCGTCTTCTGGAACTTGTTGGCGTGCGAACGCTCGGCCTTTGCCAGCGTCTCGAACCAATCGGCGATCTCGTCGAAGCCTTCCTCGCGCGCCGACTTGGCCATGCCCGGATACATGTCGGTGTACTCGTGCGTCTCGCCGGCGATCGAGGCCTTCAGGTTGTCGCGGGTACGGCCGATCGGCAGCCCGGTCGCGGGATCACCTACCTGCTCGAGATACTCGAGGTGGCCGTGCGCATGGCCGGTCTCACCCTCGGCGGTGGAGCGGAACACAGAGGCAACGTCGTTCTGACCCTCGACGTCCGCTTTATTGGCGAAGTACAGGTAACGGCGGTTCGCCTGGGACTCACCGGCGAAGGCGGCCTTCAGATTCTCTTCGGTCTTGCTGCCCTTCAGCGCTTTCATGCATGTTTCTCCTCAGGTCGTTGGGAAAACGTCCGCGTCGGGGACCCGTCCCGGCGCAGGATGCCCGTCTCCGGGCCTCGCTTTTACGTACGCGCGGTCGTGCAATGACGCGCGAGCGCGTCGAGTCGAAATGCGCCGCGTTTAGACTTTGTCTAAGAAGTAAACGGAGTATAGAAGTTGCCGGGAGCGACTGTCAAACCTCTGTCTCCACGCAGCCAATACCGGGACAGGCGCGCACGCACCGCTACGTGGGCCGAGGCTGCGCGGGACGGCCCGCGACCCGGTCGCTGAACCACCATCCCACGCCGAGCAGAGCGGCGCCGGCAGCAAGAATGACCGGCCGGTAGCCCAGGGCCTCGATCGCTTGTCCGAACGCCGCCGCCCCAGCCGCCTGCCCGGCGAAGAGGCAGAACGCGAAGAACGACACGCCGGCACCCCGCATCCTTGGCGCCATCTCCGTCGCGCGTGTCTGCAGGGTGTTGTGCAGCATGTAGAAGGCAAACCCCGACGCGATGAAGAAGGGCACCGCCGCCAACCAGCCGGGCGCGAGCGCGATGCCGGCGAAGCAGGCGAGCAGGGCGATGCCGCCCGCGAGTGCGAGGCCGCGCTCGCGCAGGCGCGGCACGAGCCATTTCACCGACGCGCTATAGCCGATGCCGCCGACGCTGAACCCGGCGATGATCAGCCCGATCAAGAAGTAGTTGAGGGCGAAGCGCACCTCGAGGTAGGCACCCAGATAGGCAAACGTGCCGTAGAACAGGAAGCCCTCCACCGCCACGGCCACCACCACCACCCGCACCCAGGGATCGCGGGCGAGGTCCAGATACTGCCGCAGCGGATGCAGGCGCGGGCTGGCCGTGACTGCTTGCGCTGCCCGTGCACCCGGCAACAACAGCAAGCCGACGGCGGTGAACACCAGCGCCATGAGGGCGAAGACGGTGCGCCACGACAGCAACTCGCTCAGTGCACCGGCGATGAGCGGTCCCAGCATCTGCCCGCTGAGGGTCGAGGCCATGAAGCGGCCGAGCACCAGTTGTCGGCGTTCGTATCCGACGTTGTCCCCGATGAAGGCGAGCGAGAGTGGGATGACCGCCGCGGCGCCCATGCCGGTGAGGAAGCGCGCGACGGTGAGGGTCGTGAGTCCTGGCGCGGCAGCGCACGCGAGCGAGGCGACGGCGGCGATGAACATGCCGATGGTGACCGCGCGCAGCTTGCCGATACGGTCGCCGAGTGGACCGTGCACGATCTGGAACAAGGCGTAGCCGAGCGTGAAACCGCTGACCACCGCCCCTGCTCCACTGACGCTCGCCGCGAAGTGCCCGGCGAGCACCGGCACCAGCGGATCGGCGATGCGCAGGTTGGCGCCGGAGACGAACGCCGCCAGGGCGAGCAGGCGGATGGAGCGAGCGGCGTGAACGTCGGAGGCATGGGACATGTCGGACGGGAGTGTACCGGGAGGAGTATCGTAATCCGATGGCTGAAGCGTCCGTGATGACCGGCGAAGAGTTCCGCGACGACCTGCGGCAGGCGCCCGCACGCCTGCTGCCCGCGGAGACGCTGCGCGCGCTCACCACCCTCGACGACTGGCGCTCCGCCGCCGCCTTGCTGCAGACGCTGCTGCTGACCGCGCTGGCCGTGAGCGCTGCCCTGCTGTGGTGGACGCCGGCGGTTATTGCCCTGGCCATCGTGCTGATCGGCACGCAGCAGCACGCGATGTTCGTGCTGGCGCACGAAGCAGCGCACTACCGCCTGTTCTCCAACCGCGCGCTCAACGACGCGGTGGGACGCGTCCTGGGAAGTGCATCGGGCATCTCGATGTGCTCGTACCGTGTGGTGCATCGGTTGCATCACAACGACTTGTACGGGCCACAGGATCCCGACATCGCGTTGCACGGCGGCTACCCGCGCGGCAAGCGCTACCTGCTGCGCAAGCTGGCCGGCGACATCGCCGGCTTGAACGCATGGAAGACCTTCCTGTATTTCTTCGGGAATCCGGCGATCAACGCCGACATCGGCAGCGCCCTGCGACCGCTCGACGACACCGCCCCTGCCCTGCGCGCCGCGGCACGCCGCGACCGCTGGGGCGTGCTGGCCACCCAGGCCGTCTTACCGCTCGCCTTCCTCACCCTCTGGGGAACGCACGGCCTGCTGGCCTACCTGCTGCTATGGATCGTTCCGCTGGCCACCCTGGTACAGGTCATCCTGCGGGTGCGCGCGATCCTGGAACACGGCGCGATCGTCGACCGGTCCTCCCCGCTGACCGCGGCGCGCACGAACCTGGCCGGGCCGCTGGCACGGCTCTTCCTCTTCCCGCACCACGTCAACTACCACATCGAGCACCACCTCTTTCCTGCCGTGCCGCACTATCACCTGCCGCGCTTACATCGCATCCTGATGCAGGCCGGCGTCCTGGAGCGCGCCGAGGTCCGTCGGCCGATGCAGGCCTGGAAGCGCGTGTACGCGCCGCGCCCGGCCGGGGCAAGCCAGCCCGCCGGCTAGATGTCCGACTGCCGGCCGGGACGAAAGTAATCGGTATCGTCGTAGAAGCTCTCGCGCTCGGCCCCCGGCCACCAGCCGGGCACGCCGAGCACCGGCAGCGGCTGCAGTGCGCGTGGCCGGAGCATGTTGCTCGGATCCAGCAGATGCAGCGCGGCGATGCGATCCGCGTGCGCACGCTGCGCTTCCAGCGGTTGCGCGACGAGGTCGGGTGCCACGTCGAACAGCAGCGCCTTGCCGGTCATTCCGACGAACGGGCGCAGCGCCTTCGCATAGAGCGCGTGGCCGAAAATCAAAAAGCGCATGCTGTGCCTGACCTCGTCGGCGCGGCGCCATAACAATTCCTTCCACGCGAACTCGCGCACCAGCGCGGTGAGCGCCGGATCCGCGCTGAGCACGATCACCCCGTCCTCGTCGAAGTGTGTGAGCGCATCGCGCACGCTCGAGCGAGGACCGCCCTGCTCGGCTGCGATGGCCTGCGCGTGACGCGCGTTGAGCGCCGCCTTCGACGTGGGGAAGGTCATCCACGCGAGTGCGTTGAGCAGGTCGTGCCAGTCGATCGCACGCACCGGCACCTCGCTGCGCTCGAACGTAGCGGACTCGAAGTCGACCGCGCCGGACGGAGCCTGCGCGGGGACGAAGCGCAGGCGCTCGCCACGCGCGTTGACAATGCGCCGTCCCGTCTCCGCCGCGACGTGGTTGAGCACCTCCGTGTTCGGCCAGCCGATCGCCGGCAGCTTTTCCGCCAGCAACCGCAGCGGCGCGAACATGGGTGAGCGGCGAGCGAACTCGTGATCCCAGGTGGGCGCCGAACCCAATGGGCCGATTGCAGCAGTGCGGTGGTCCATCCGCCTTAGGTTAACATCCGCTGCGAACGACAGACTCACGAAAATGACCGAACGCATCGACTGCGCGGTGATCGGCGCCGGGGTGGTGGGCCTCGCCGTCGCCCGCGAACTCGCCCTCGCCGGCCGCGAAGTGCTCGTGCTCGAGGCCGAGGACGCCATCGGCACCCACACCAGCTCGCGCAACTCCGAGGTCATCCACGCCGGCATCTACTACCCCAAGGGCTCGCTCAAGGCGCGCCTGTGCGTGGCAGGCAAGGAGCGGCTCTACGCATACTGTGCCGAGCACGGTGTCGCGCACGAGAACTGTGGCAAGGTTCTGGTCGCCGCCCACGACGCCGAGATCCCCACCGTCCTCGGCTACATCGACAAAGCGCACGCCAACGGGGTGCACGACCTGCGGCGCATCTCCCTTGAGGAATTGCGCGAGTTCGAGCCGGCCGTCAAGGCCGTCGCCGCGGTCTATTCGCCTTCGACCGGAATCATCGACAGCCATGCGTACATGCTTGCGCTCCAGGGCGATCTCGAACAGGCCGGCGGCAGCGTCGTCTTCCTGAGTCCCGTTCAGGGCGGACAGGTCACGGCCGAAGGGATCGTCGTGCGCGTCGGAGGCAGCGATCCGATCGAGATCTGCTGCAGCACGCTGATCAACAGCGCAGGGCTGGTCGCACCGCAGGTCGCGCGCACCATCGAGGGGATTCCCCCGCAATGCATTCCGCCGCAGTACTTCGCCAAGGGCCACTACTACACGATGTCCGGCCGCTCGCCGTTCAAGCGGCTGATCTACCCGATGGCCGGCGCAGGATTTCTCGGGGTGCACGTCACCGTGGACCTGGGCGGACAGGCGCGCTTCGGTCCCGACATCGACTGGATCGACCGCATCGACTACCGCTTCGACGACTCGCGCGAGGCGCTCTTCTACGCGGCGATCCGTCAGTACTATCCCGATCTGAAAGCCGGCTCGCTGCAGCCGGGCTACACGGGTATCCGCCCGAAGATCAGCGGTCCCGACGAACCCGCGGCGGACTTCATGATCCAGGGGCCATGCGAGCACGGCGTGCCCGGCTTGGTCAATCTGTTCGGCATCGAATCGCCGGGGCTGACCGCCTCGCTCGCGATCGGCACCTACGTGCGTGAGATGCTCGGATAGCGCCTGCGCATTCCTGATTCGCGCCGCGCGAACCTTCCCGACGCCGACACGCGCGCCGGGGTATCATCCGCCCCCGCCGAACTTTCCCGGTTTGGCGAGCGTCTCAAGCGCGGCGTGCGCGTGGAATTGTCCCTTTCCCGCGCGAGGCTTTTTCGGGCCACGGCCATGTGCCCTGTTCAGCCCGCAGTCGCCGGTTGCGCCGCGCCTTCAAACCATACGGAGAAATCAGCAATGACCACCGCAATCCTGCTCGGCGCACCGCTGTGCGTCATCCTCGGCTGCCTGTACTGGGTGATGTCCTTCTACCAGGAGCAGCACGAACTCAACCGCGAGCTGTGGAAGAAGCACGGGGTCGATATCTGATCGAGTCGAATTCTCGAGAAAGCCCCGGCGAGTCCGGGGCTTTCTTTTGGCAGATCCACGGTGCGCGGCCAAAGACAAGGCTGCGTTGCGCTTCCACCGTCGCACGGCATTCATCGCACGCGCAGGGTAGCATGGGGCATGCGCTCACCGTATCCCGAGCGAGCCCTTCTCCGGAATAGGGAATAGACGATGTCCGAAGCGTTCCTATGCGACGGCGTGCGCACGCCCATCGGCCGCTATGGCGGCGCACTCGCGCAGATGCGAACCGACGACCTGGCCGCTCTGCCGCTCAACGCGCTGATGCAACGCCATCGATCCCTGGATTGGGAAGCGGTGGACGACGTGGTCTACGGCTGCGCGAACCAGGCCGGGGAAGACAATCGAAATGTTGCGCGCATGGCTGCTCTTCTCGCGGGATTGCCGGTGAGCGTGCCCGGCTGCACCGTCAATCGCCTGTGCGGTTCGGGCATGGAAGCGATCGGTATCGCTGCGCGCGCGATCAAGGCCGGCGAGGCGCATCTGATCGTCGCGGGCGGTGTCGAGTCGATGACGCGCGCGCCCTTCGTGATGGGCAAGGCTGACAGTGCCTTCTCACGCACCGCCCAGGTATTCGATACCACCATCGGCTGGCGCTTCGTCAACAAGCTGATGAAGGAGCAGTACGGGGTCGATTCGATGCCGGAGACCGCCGACAACGTCGCGGCGGATTTCCACATCTCGCGCGCGGATCAGGACGCCTTCGCGCTGCGCAGCCAGCAGCGCTGGGCGCGTGCGCACGCAGCGGGCAGATTCAAGGACGAGATCGTGCCGGTCGCGCTTCCCCAACGCAAGGGCGATCCGGTGATGTTCGACACCGACGAGCATCCCCGACCCGACACGACACTCGAGGCGCTGGCGCGGCTGAAGGGCATCAACAAGCCGGAGCTGAGCGTGACGGCGGGCAATGCCTCCGGGGTGAACGACGGTGCCGCTGCCGTGATCGTCGCCAGCGCGCAGGCACTGAAGCAACACGGTCTGGTGCCGATCGCGCGCGTCTGTGGCACTGCCGTCGCAGGTGTGGCGCCGCGCATCATGGGCTTCGGTCCGGCCCCTGCGTCGAAGAAGCTCCTCGCACGTCTGGGCCTGCGCGTGCAGGACATGAACGTCCTGGAGCTCAACGAAGCGTTCGCCAGTCAGGTGCTCGCTGCACTACGGGATCTGGGCGTGGCGGACGACGACGAGCGGGTCAATCCCAATGGCGGCGCGATCGCGCTCGGTCATCCCCTGGGGATGAGCGGGACTAGGCTGGTATTGACCGCTGCGCGAGAAATACAGCGAAGGCAGGGCCGATTCGCCCTGTGCACGATGTGCATCGGCGTCGGGCAGGGCATTGCGATGGTGATCGAACGCCTCTAGCGGGACCGCCGTGAGCCGAACCGAGAGTCATACTCGGTCAGGCTGATCGCCTCGCCCCCTGACAGGGGAATGAGCATATCGGCCGCCGCCGGGAGGTGCATCAGCTCTTCTCTCACCAGGTCGACGTACGCGCCGCACAGTACCCGGGCGAGGAAGTCGTCCACCTGCGCGGGTTGGCTGCCTCGAACTACGTGCTTCATCGATCAACGCTCCAGATGCAAACTGTCACGACCCAGGGTCGCAACTCGCGTGCCATGAGGCCGGTCAGCGTAACCCCTGGGCGACGCCGTGTCCAATCCGGATTGTCCCAGTTTTGCGACAAACGCTTCGCAGCCCGCATCGGCGCGCCACGCTAGGCCGACTGGACGTCGACCCCCTCCACCGCCAGCCTCAAGGTCTCGATCAACACCGTGCCCTGCTGCGCATCCAGAATGGACCACTGCAGCATGCTGGGAAAGCAGTTGCGCAGCGTCCAGGCGAGCACGGGTTCGTGGGCTGCGTCGAGCAGCCGGACAGTCACGTCGCGTCGCTCGACGCTGCCGCTACCGATCGTGTTGAGCCAGAGGAAGAACTCATTGTCCGGGGGCATCACACCACGCTCCAGGACGCATTCCCCGATGCGCAACAGACCGGGAAGCAGGCGGACGGTCTCCAGGCGGTCTGACCCGTCACGATAGCGGATCACTTCGCGCTCCAGAGCGGGCAGCTGGACTCGAGCGAAGCCGTTGCGGGTGAAACCGGCATCGACCTGGAAGTTGAAGGCGGGATGCGGATTGTTCGTTGCCACTGTGCCTCCTTGGGATGGGTCGGTCAAAACGCTTCCCGCAACTGCGTCCACGCCGTCAGGTCGTGCACCAGCGCGCGCTTGCGCGTGTGGCCCGAATCGTCGGTCCACTGCAGTGCGACGCCAAACTTCATCGGCTGGCGCCGCCGCTCGTACTCGGAGAGCGCGTCGACGAGCAGTCTGACGCGGCGGCCAGGGCCTAGAAACTCCAGCCGGGTATACAGCGGGTTGTGGTCGACCTGCCGGTCGGCAAGATCGCGCACGGGCCGGTCCAGCTTGACGCGAACCGCGTGCGCGGGCGTCGATCCGATGTTGGCGAGCACGAAATGAAGTGCGCCACGATCGATCTCCACGTCGAGAATGACGTCCGAATAGGAACTCCCCGGCGCGGGCGCGGCGACCGGCAACGGCGCGAGGGTGGCGAGCGGCCGGCGCGGCATCGGACAGCGGCTCTATACGGCGATCAAGCCGCCATCCACCACCAGTTCCGCCCCGGTGATGTAGGACGCTTCGTCGCTGGCGAGGAAGAGCACGGCGTGCGCAACCTCCTCGACGCGGCCGGCACGGCGCAGGGGCACGCCCTCGAGCACGCGCGCGCGAATGCCCGGGTCGGCCGAGGTCTGCGAGGTGCGCATGGGCGGCATGATGCCCGGATGAACCGAGTTCACGCGGATGCCGTCCGGGCCGAACTGCACGGCGGCCGCCTTGGTCATCGTGCGGATCGCGCCTTTCGCCCCGTTGTATCCCATGTGGACGAAATCCTGGCCGACGATGCCGGAGATCGAGGAGACGTTGACGATCGACCCGCCGCCGGCTTCGCGCATGTGCTCGATGGCGAACTTCATCCCGAGGAAGGTGCCGCGTGCGTTCACGGCCATGAGCCGGTCGAAGGCGGAGACGTCGAGTTTGTCCGGAAGTCCGCCGCTGATCCCGGCGTTGTTCACCGCGATATCGAGCCTACCATAGCGCTGCAGCGCCGCCGCGAGCGCCTTCTGCCAGTCGGCTTCCTGGGTAACGTCGTGGTGCACGAAGACCGCGTCTGCACCGCCGGCGCGGATCGACGCGGCAACCGCCTCGCCCTCGGCGTCCAGTACATCGGTCAGCACCAGCTTCGCCCCCTCCCTGGCGAACACACGTGCCGTGCTCTCCCCCATCCCCGATGCCGCTCCGGTGATCAGCGCGACCTTGTTCTGCAGTCTCATGCCTCGTTCTCCTGGTGCTTGCGTGTCGGATGGTGCCACGGCGCGCAATCCGCCGTCGCGGCGCGAAGGAAGCGCCGACTCGTTACACCGCGAGAAAGCCGCCGTCCACCGCCAGTTCCGCCCCGGTGATGTAGGACGCTTCGTCCGAGGCGAGGAACAGGACCGCGTAGGCAGCCTCGTCGGCCGTTCCCGCTCGCCGCATCGGGATTCCGGCGAGCACCTTGGCACGCATGTCGGGGTCGGATGCCGTCTGCGACGTGCGCATCGGCGGCATCATGCCCGGATGCACGGAGTTCACCCGAATGCCCTGCGGGCCGAACTGTACGGCGGCGGACTTCGTCATCGTGCGAATCGCGCCCTTCGCGCCGTTGTACCCCATGTGCACGGTCTCCTGCCCGATCATTCCGGAGATCGACGAGAGGTTGACGATCGAGCCACCACCGGTCTTCACCATTTCGGGAATCGCACAGCGCATGCCGAGGAAGGTGCCGCGCGCGTTCACCGCCATGATGCGATCGAAGTGCTCGACGCTCATCCGATCCTGTAGCGCACCGCTTACGCCCGCGTTGTTCACCAGGATGTCGAGCCGGCCGTAGCGCTGTAGTGTCTGCGTCAGCGCCTCGAGCCACTGCTTCTCGTCGGCGACGTCCAGCCTAACGAACGCGCTGTCGCCGCCTGCCTCGACGATCCTCCGCGACACCGCCCGCCCGTGCTCTTCGTCGATGTCGGCCACCATGACCTTCGCACCCTCCGTGCCGAACAGGCGGGCCGCTGCCTCGCCCATCCCGTGCGCGGCACCGCTGATCAGGGCAACCTTGTTCTTCAATCGCATCGCGTTCTCCTCGCCTCTTTCGCGTATTGTCGGGCATGCATGCCAATCATGTATCATCCAACGTGAATCGACATCGGCAGCCGCGCGCACCCTGCACGCCGGCGCTGCCACCCGGAATTGCTTCATGCGCGTTGGCTTCGGCCGGTCGAACCGGCACGTGGTGGTGTGGGTCGCCCTGTTCCTGGCGATCTGCAATGCCGTGGCGCCGGATCTGCTGCGCATGGCGGCCGTGGCCCGGGGCGAGCAGGTCGTCGAGATCTGCACTGCGTTCGGCATCCAACGCGTCGATTCCCGCTCATCGTCCGACAAACCCGAGCCCGCTTCCCCCGACACCGCGTGCAAGTTCTGCCTCGGGAGCCAGTCGCCCTGCGCGCCGCTCGTCGCGCAAGGCGACAGCGCGACGCCTGCATTCCATCCTGCGCCCTCCGCGCGACTCGACCAGCCGTTCATCGCGCCTCTCGCCCGGATCTTCTCCGGGCCGCGCGGACCGCCCACCACCGTCTGATCGCCCGCTGACCTCGTCCTGACGGCCGAGGCCGCTGGCGCCCCTGTCGAACCGCCTGCGCGGTTCCCCACCGGCAACTGTCCGCCGCCCGGTCGCCATGCGACCAGTGCGGTGTCGTGCGCACGCCCGTGCGTCCGCACCGCGCGGGCAGGATTGCCGCCCCCGGAATGCTCTCGGACGTACGGCTCATGAATGATCGAATCGGCATCAGCACACTGACAACCCGCCTCTGCACCGGCGCAATCGCCCTATCGCTGCTGGTCGGCACCGCTGTCGACGCGGCGGAACCCTCCGCAGTCACGCCGGAAGTCGTGGTCTCCTCGACGAGGATCCACTCGGCGAGTCCGGCCACCATTTACCTCGAGGTCGATTCACTGACGGCGCCGCCGCTGGTGACGCGCGACACCGCCAAACTCCTGCAGGACATTCCCGGCGTTTCGCTGTCCGGCGCCGGCGGCATATCGAGTCTGCCGGTCATCCAGGGACTGGCGGACGACCGCAACCGCATCAGTATCGACGGCATGGACCTCATCTCGTCGTGCGGCAACCACATGAACCCGCCGCTCTCGTATCTGGACCCGGACAGCGTGGGCACGATCGAGGCGTACACCGGCGCCATTCCTGTGAGCGTCGGCGGCGACAGCATCGGGAGCTCGGTGCTGCTGCGCTCGGCACCGCCGCGCTTCGCAGAGGACGCAGACCGACCCCTGGTGAGCGGCGAGCTGGGCGCCTTCTACCGCTCGAACGGCAATGCCCGTGGAGTGTCTGGGGCTGCCACCCTCGCCACACGGCGCGTGAGCCTCAACTACCGCGGGTCGGCGGCCGAGTCGGACAACTACACGGCCGCCAGGGACTTCAAGCCCGACGCGCTCGCGCAGTGGACCGTCAGCGGCGATCACCCGATCGATGGAGCCGAGGTCGGTTCCAGCGCCTACCGTGTGCAGAGCCATGCGCTGGGCATTGCGGCCCGCGACGAGAACCAGCTGTTCTCCCTCGACGCCGCCATGCAGAACGTGCCGTTCCAGGGCTTCCCCAACCAGCACATGGACATGGTGGACAACGAGACCATGCGTTTCAATGTCGCCTATACCAGGACTCAGGATTGGGGCAAGTTTTCCGCACGCATCTACCACGAGGAGACCGATCACGAGATGGACTTCGGCGAGGACAAGCTCTACTGGTACGGGATGGCGCACAACGTGGCCGGCATGCCGATGATCACCCACGGGCGTACCCTGGGCGCGAAGCTGGATGCCGAGGTCGCTCTGCGCGAACGGGACATCCTGCGCCTCGGCGCGGAATACCAGCGCTACCGGCTCGACGACTACTGGCCGCCGGTCGCCAACTCGGCGATGATGTCGCCCAACACCTTTCAGAACATCAAGGACGGCGAGCGCGACCGCATCGACGTCTATGGGGAATGGGAAGCGCGCTGGCGCCCCGAATGGTCCACGCTCGCAGGCCTTCGCAGCAGCACGGTGCGCATGGATGCCGGCACCGTGCAGGGCTACAACGCCAACCCGATGATGTACGGGAATGACGCCGCCGCGTTCAATGCCGCCGAGCGCGATGTGACCGACCACAATATCGACCTGTCGCTCATCGCCCGCTTCACGCCTTCCTCCACGCAGTCCTACGAGGCCGGCTATTCGCGCAAGACCCGATCACCGAGTCTGTACGAACGCTACACCTGGTCCACCAACGGCATGGCAATGACCATGAACAACTGGGTCAACGACGGCAACGGCTACGTCGGAGATATCGGACTCGAGCCGGAGGTCGCACACACCATCAGCATCGCCGCCGACTTCCACGATCCGGACCGTACTGCATGGCAGTTCAAGGCGATGGTCTACACCACGCGCGTGCACGACTATATCGACGCGCGCTGCCTGGCGACCTGCCTGCCCGGACAATTCAACTACTTGAAGCTGGAAAACGCGGATGCGCGCCTGACCGGCATCGATCTGTCGGGTTTCGCCCCGCTCGCGCGCATCGAAGGGATCGGCGAATTCACCGGGCGCGCCATCGTGGCTTACGTGCACGGCGAGAACCTGGACACGGACGATGGCTTGTACAACATCATGCCCCTCAACGCGCGGCTGATCGTCGAGCACCGTCTCGCCGCGTGGACCACCAGTGCGGAGCTCGTGCTCGTCAGTGCCAAGGAGGATGGCTCCGACGTGCGCAACGAGATCGAGACCGGCGGATACGGACTGCTCCATCTGCGCACCCGCTACATCGCGAAACACTTCCGCATCGACCTTGGCATCGACAACGTGTTCGACAAGTTTTACGCGCACCCGCTGGGCGGCGCCTACATCGGCCAGGGCGCGACGATGTCGCTCAACGGCGCGGGCGCGCCCTACGGCATCGCGGTACCGGGGATGGGGCGATCGCTGTACATTGCCGGGACAGTGATGTTTTGACGCATGCCGAGCAACGTTCTGGAGAAGGGAATGCAGCGCCGCCTGACCTTACCCGCGAAAGCAACTCGGGGCTATGTGACGGGTTGCTGGCTGATACTGGCAGCCGTGTTCGCCACGGTGCACGCGCAGCCGCTCGATGTCTCCAACGGGACGGTGCGGCTCGCGCAGGGTGCGCCCAACCCCGCGACGCCGACGCCGAAGATGGATCCCGCCACCCTCGAGGTCCTGCTCGGCCAGATCGACGCCTTCGGATTCCATCTGCGCAACGACCCGGGTGGAGGCATGGTGTCGGTGGTCGTCTATCCGGTCGTGCTGTTTCGCAACGGGGATGCGCTGCAGGACATCGCCCAGCTCGACCCCGCTCATGTGGATCCGTCGAGCCGCAATGGCGCGGCGTGGACGCGATGGCGGCGCAGCAACGGCAAGGTCGAGATCGAGGGCAATGAAGGGTGGGAAGCGCTCGCTTTCCAGAAGATCTACTCGACGCTGCCTTCAGGCATGCGGCTCGATGGACGCTACCGCCCTGTCTCAGGCCGCGACACTGCCGGCAGCGCGGACGCGGCCTCCGGGTGGTCGGAGTACCGCTTCTTCGCTGACGGTCGCATCATCCGCACACGAGGCGCCGGTGCGTCGCCAGAGGCGCAGGACGGGCCGGCCGCCTCCGGCAGCGTGACGCCGGACCGCCGCGGTCGCTATCGCATCGAGGGCCTGGCGCTACGCATCGTCTACGACGATGGGCGCGAGGAGCGCAGGTTCCTCGTGACCGATCCGGCGCTGCCCCATAGCGCCATCTGGATCGATGGCGCTGCCCATGCGCGGCGCAAGCACTGACCGCTGCCCCGGGCCGCCTGCCGTGCGCGCTATGCCGCAGCGCTACGCAGCCTTCGCCTGCTGCATCGCACGCCACACCCTTTCCGGCGTGGCCGGCATCTCGATATTCTGCACGCCCAGCGGACGCAACGCGTCCATCAGCGCATTGATCACCGTCGGCGTCCCGCCCACCGTGCCCAGCTCGCCGACGCCCTTTGCACCGAGCGGATTGATCTTGCACGGCGTGGTTTCGTCGGTGAAGGTGTCGATGCTCGGCAAGTCGTCCGCGCGCGGCAGGCAGTAGTCCATCAGCGATCCGGTGAGCAGCTGCCCGCTCTCCGGGTCGTACGCGGTGTTCTCCAGCAGCGCCTGGCCCACCGCCTGGGCGATGCCGCCGTGCACCTGGCCCGCCACGATCATCGGGTTGATCACGCGGCCGACGTCGTCCATGGTGGTGTACTTCACGATCTGCGTCACACCGGTCTCCGGATCGACTTCGACCTCGCACACGTGCGCGCTGTTCGGCCAGGACGGCCCGTCGACCTTCTGCAGTGTCTTGATGGCGATGCGCTTCTCCGGCTGCTTCGCGGCGAGGTCGAACAGGCCGACGCTGAGATCGGTGCCCGCCACCTTGAAGCGGCCGTCCGCGTACTCGATGTCGCCGGCCGCGGCTTCCAGCGCATCGCTGGCGAGCTCGCGGCCCTTCTCGATCGTCTCCTTCGAAGCGGTCAGCATGGCCGAGCCGCCGATGTAGAGCGAGCGGCTGCCCATGCTGCCGATGCCCTGCGCCACGTCGCTGTCGCCTTGCACGATCTCGATGCGCTCGGGATCGATGTCCAGCGTCTCCGAGAGGATCTGGATGTAGCTCGTCTCGATGCCCTGGCCCATCGCCTGCATCGCGGTGTACACCTTGACCTTGCCGTCGGCCTCCACGTGCAGGTCGATGGTCTCCTCGTGCACCACGCCGGTCCACTCGAGAAAGGTCGAGAGCGCGCGGCCGCGCAGCTTGCCGCGTGCGGCGGACGCCTGCTTGCGCTTGTCGTAGCCCTTCCAGTCCGCCGCCGCGAGGATGCGATCGAGCATCAGCGGGAAGTTGCCGCTGTCGAACTTCTCGCCCATCGGCGTCTTGTACGGCATCTGCCCCGGCTGGATCAGGTTGCGCCGGCGCAGCTCGGCCGGGTCCATCTTCATCTCGGCGGCGGCCTGGTCCATCAACCGCTCGAGCAGATAGATCGCTTCCGGTCGTCCCGCACCGCGATATGCAGAGACGATGTTGGTGTTGCTCAGGCAGGCACGCGCCTTCAGGTGCAGCGCGGGGATGTGATAGACGCCGGTGATGACCTTCGGACCCACGGCGACCACGATCACTGCGCCGGGCCCGTACCCGTACGCACCGATGTTCCCCACGATGTCGACGCGGAAGCCGAGGATCTTGCCGTCCGCGTCGAAGGCCATCTCGGCCTCGTTGGTCTGGTCGCGCCCGTGCGAGCTGGCCAGGAACTCCTCGCTGCGCGTGGCACGCCAGTGCACCGGACGGCCGAGCTTGCGCGCGGCATACACGCACACCGCGTCCTCGGCGTAGAGCATGGTCTTCATGCCGAAGCCGCCACCCACGTCGCCGACGCGTACGCGCACCTGCTCCGCCGGCACCTTGAAGATCGCATCGGCAAGGGTCTTCTGCAGTCCCGCCGGGTTCTGGCAGCTGGTGATGAGCAAAAGACGGCCGCTTTTCTGGTCGTAGTCGCCGATGCTGCCGCGCGGCTCCATGCTCACTGGCACCAGGCGCTGGTTGTGGAAGCAAATCCTGCTGACGTGCTTCGCCTTGGCGAAGCCGGCGTCGGTCTCGTCCTTCTTGCCGAACTCGGTCTGGGCGGCCACGTTGCCCGGCGCATCGGCCCACAGTTGCGGCGCGTCCGCCGCCATCGCCTGCTCGAGGGTCACCACCACCGGTAGTTCCTCGTAGTCGACCATCACCTGCTCGACCGCGTCCAGCGCCTCCTGTCGCGTGTTGGCGACCACCGCCGCCACCGCCTCGCCGACGAAGCGCACCTCGTCCACCGCAAGCGGGTAGTAAGGCGGCGCAGTCATGGGCTTGCCCGCCGCATTGACCAGGCCGGGGTTGATGGGAAAATGGCCGATGCCCTCGACTTTCATCTGCGCACCGGTGAATACGCCCAGCACACCGGGTGCGGAACTGGCGGCCGACGTGTCGATGGCGACGATGCGCGCGTGCGCGTGCGGCGCGCGCACGAACGCGATGTGCGCCTGGTTCGGCAGGGTCATGTCATCCACGTACTGGCCGGTGCCGGTCAGCAGACGCTGGTCTTCGCGGCGGGTGATGGCCTGGCCGATGCCAAACTTGGTCATGGCGGTTCCTCTGTGCGACGGTCGATGGGTATACGCGGAATTCTACGGCAGGCGGCGTCGTACGGTGCGGCGGGGATCGAAGTGCGGCACCCACGTGGGGGCAGCAGATGCCCGTCCGTCGTGCTCGGCTCCCTCAGGAAAGCACTGCGCTGTACAAAGCCGTCTCTGCTCTCCATTGACGCTGTCGCGTGCACCACATGCCTCGGGGCAAGACGCGGCCACGCCGCACCGCCATCGTCCACCTGTACCATGTCCGTCTGCAAACGAGATTCCGCCCGCCGAGGCGGGACGCGAGGAGACGGATTTGACTTCACCCCCCGGGGCGGGTGCCAGCGATGCCGAGGCGGACGCCTTCGGCGCGCTCGGCCGACTCCTGCGCCTGCTCAGCCAGGTCTCTGCGGTGTTCGGCGGGGTCGTGTTCATCGGCCTGGTGGCGATGTCCATCGTGTCCATCGTCGGCCGGAAGGTGGCATCGGCACCCGTTCCCGGCGACGTCGAACTGCTGCAGCTGTGCGCGGCCTTCGCCTCGGCCTCGTTCTTCGCCTGGTGCCATCTCAATCATGGCGACGTCAAGGTCGACTTCTTCACCAACCGCCTCGGTCCTCGCGCCGTCGGCGTGCTCGATGCCCTTGGTTCGCTGCTGGTGGGTCTGTTCGGCGCGCTGATCGCATGGCGCTCTCTGGTCGGCGCGCTGTCGGTGAAGGATGCGGGCGAGACGACCGCCATCCTCGGCTGGCCGGTCTGGATCGGCCAGATGCTCATGATTCCCGGCTTCGTGCTGCTGGCGCTGGCGGGCTTCTACATGGCGATCCACCACCTGCGCAGCGGCCGTCGTCCGTCGCGCGGCGACATCTGAGGCATGCAGACCGGATTCACGATGTTCGCCATCCTGATGACGTTGCTGGTGATCAGGGTGCCGATCGGGATCGCGATGTTCTGCGTGGGTGCGGGCGGCTACCTCTACCTGACCGATTTCGACAGCCTGCCGCTGCTCAGTTCACTCAAGACGCTCGCCTACGCCCGGTTGTCGAACTACGATCTGGTGGTCATCCCCCTGTTCCTGCTGATGGGGCAGTTCGCCACGCACGGCGGATTGAGCCGCGCGCTGTTCCGCTTCGTCAGCGACTTCCTGGGACACCTGCGCGGCGGCATCGCGATGGCATCGATCGGCGCCTGTGCGGGCTTCGGCGCGATCTGCGGCTCGTCGCTCGCCACCGCCGCGACCATGGGGCAAGTCGCGCTGCCCGAACTGCGTCGCCTGCGCTACTCCGGAAGCTTGGCCACTGGTGCCCTCGCCGCGGGCGGGACGCTGGGCATCCTGATCCCGCCGTCGGTGCCGCTGGTGATCTACGCCATCCTCACCCAGGAGTCCATCGGCAAGCTGTTCGTCGCTGCCGTCGTTCCGGGCCTGCTGGCCATGATCGGCTACATGATCGTGGTACAGGTCATCGTGCGCTGGAAGCCCGAGAGTGGCCCGGCGGGGGCACGGGCTGCCTGGCCCGAGCGACTGCGCGCGCTGCTGGCGGTGCTACCCGTGATGCTGGTGTTCGTGGTGGTGATCGTCGGCATCTACGGCGGCTGGGCCAATCCGACCGAGGCGGCAGCCATCGGTGCCGCGGCCTGCGGCCTGCTGGCGGTCACGCTCGGCGGGATGCGCGGGCGAGGCCTGCTCGACAGCCTGCTCGGCACGGCGCAGGCTACGGCCATGATTTATCTCGTCCTGCTCGGCGCGGACATGCTGAACACGGCGCTCGCGCTCTCGCAGATGCCTGCCGAGCTCGCCGCGTGGGTGCAGGAGAGCGCCCTTTCGCCGCTGCTGGTGATGGCGGCGATCCTGCTCATCTACATCTTTCTCGGCTGCGTCATGGACGCGCTGGCGATGATCCTGCTCACCATCCCCATCTTCTATCCGATGGTGATGGGCCTGGAGTTCTGGGGATTGACGGATAGCGAGAAATCCATCTGGTTCGGCATCCTTGCGCTGATGGTGGTAGAAATCGGACTCATCCACCCGCCGGTCGGCATGAACGTCTACATCATCAACCGGCTGGCCAAGGACGTCCCGTTGGTCGAGACGTTCAATGGCGTGGTGCCCTTCCTGGCCGCAGACCTGCTGCGCATCGTGCTGCTGTTGTTCTTTCCCGGCATCGCGCTGTGGCTGGTCCGGGTGACCGGCGGATGAGCACAGACACGGAGGAGTCCCAGTGAAACGCAAGCTGTATGCCGCGCTGCTCGCGATCGCGGCGTCCATCGCCGCGACGGCGCACGCGCAGACCGTAAGGCTGAAGGTGCACCACTTCCTGCCGGCGACTTCCAACGCGCACCGCAACGTCATCGCCCCCTGGTGCGCGAAGGTCGCGGCAGAGTCCGGCGGTCGCCTCAATTGCCAGATCTATCCGGCCATGCAGCTGGGCGGCACGCCCGGCCAGTTGTTCGACCAGGCGCGCGACGGCGTGGCCGACATCGTCTGGACCGTTCCCACCTACGCCGCCGGTCGCTTCACCAAATCAGAGGTGTTCGAACTTCCGTTCATGGTGCACAGCGCGAAGGGCGGAAGCCAGGCGCTGTGGGCCTACGTACAACAGCACGCGTTGGACGAGTTCAAGGGCACGCACCCGATCTTCCTGCATGTGCACGACGGCTCCGCCCTGCACCTGGCGCGCAAGCCGGTGAAGAGGCTCGAAGACCTGAAGGGCCTCAAGGTGCGGGCCGCCACCCGGATCAACGCCCGCATGCTCGACGCGCTGGGCGCCACCCCGGTCCAGATGCCGCTGCCGCAGGTGCCCGAGTCCCTGTCGAAGAACGTGATCGACGGGGCGATGGTGCCCTGGGAGGGGGTGCCGGCCATCAAGCTGCAGGAGATCACGAAGCATTCGGTGGACGTCCCTGCCGGTGCCTCGCACTTCTCCAACACCATCTTCGCCTTCGTGATGAACCAGGCGAAATACCACAGCCTGCCGGCCGATCTGCGAAAGGTCATCGATGCCAACAGCGGGCTGCAGGCGTCGGCCTGGGCAGGGGAGAAAGGCTTCGACGCTGCCGCCGAGCCGCACCGCAAGCTCGCGCGCGATCGCGGCAACTCCCTCGTCACCCTCACCCAGGCCGAGTACCAGCGTTGGGTGAAGGCCACCGTCAGGGTGGACGAGGACTGGATTCAGGACGTCGTGAAGAAGGGTGGCGATGGGCGCAAGCTGCTCGACGAGGCGCGTGCGCTGATCGAGCAGTACGAGAAATAGCAGCTGGGGACTGGGGAGGCATCGAGGCGACATGAAAAGTCCGATCGAATCGACATCTGGGACAACCGGTCTGGTGTACGAGCCCTATCGCAGCTCCCCCCAGCGCGCACCCGAGCAGCCGCTCGTGCCGCTGTCGATTGGCGACGAGGAACGTAGCGTAGCCGCGTTCCCGCAATTGCTCCTGCGTCCCCACGACGCCGACCTCACGCGGCAGTCGAATGGCTCTCCCATCGGCGAGCGGATCGTCGTCTCGGGCCGCGTCAGCGACGAGGACGGCCGGCCCGTGCGCAACGCGCTCGTGGAGGTCTGGCAGTGCAACGCCGCCGGCCGCTACCACCACTGGCGCGACCGGCACGACGCACCGCTCGACCCGCACTTCCACGGCTTCGGCAAGATGCTGACGGACGACGACGGCCACTACCGCTTCGTCAGCATCAAGCCAGCGCCCTATCCCTGGGGCAACCACAGCAACGCCTGGCGGCCCGCGCACATCCACTTCTCCCTGTTCGGCAGCGCCTACGCGCAGCGCCTGATCTCACAGATGTATTTTCCCGGCGACCCGCTCATCCCGCTCGACCCGATCTACAACAGCGTGCCGGAACCAGCGCGCGAGCGTCTGCTGTCGGCGTTCTCGATGGATCTCACGATCGAGGGCGTTGCGCTCGGCTATCGCTTCGACATCGTCCTGCGCGGCGGCAAAGCCACGCCGTTCGGCGTGTGAGAGCCCCTCGATGAGCAAGCTCACGCCCTCGCAGACCATCGGCCCGTTCTTCCACGAAGCCCTGAAGTGGGCGGTCGAACCCCTGACCGGCATCCGCGGCGCGGTGCGCGTCGGCGGACGGGTGCTGGACCGCGACGCCCGGCCGGTCAACGACGCGCTGATCGAGGTCTGGCAGCCCGCGTGGGAGATCGGTCCGCGCCTGCAGCGCGCCATGAGCGACGACGACGGCCGCTTCGCCTTTCTCATGCCCATTCCCGAGCACGGCCAGGGCCATGCGAACGTGACCCTGTTCGCGCGCGGGCTGCTGCGGGGACTGTTCACCCGCGCCTACCTGCAGGCGCGCGACGATGAAGCCGCGATCGTGCTTCCCGCCGGCATTCCCACCAGCCGCCGCGCAACGCTCCTGCCGCGACGCGTCGGCAATGCCTACGCCTGGGACATCCGCCTGCGGGGCGAGGACGAGACCGTCTTCTTCGAGCTGTGACGATGCCGGATGCCAGATGTGAGCGCGTGCCGGTCGGCAAGGCAGGATTGTCATGCCGTCGCTAGCCCTGCTGCGCATCATCGGCATCTTCGTCCTGGCGCACGTCGCCTTCGTCGGTGCGCGGTTGACCGGGTCGCTGTACGCGCTCGCCAACGACGCCTCGACGTTCACCGTCGGCGTGATCGTCGCGCTGTTCTCCCTCATCCCGATGCTGATCGCGGTGCACGCCGGCCGCTGGCTGGACGCGGTGGGAGCGTGGCGTCCGCTACTGGCGGGCGTGTCGATGATGCTCGGCGGCCTGCTGCTGCCCGCGCTGTTTCCTTATGCGACCGCGGACGTGGCGCCGCTGCTCGTGTGCTCCTGTCTGGTCGGGACCGGCTCCACCATCGCGCTGCTGGCGGTGCAGAAGGTCGTGGGGGAGCGCGCCGACCCGAACAATCGCGCCGCGGCCTTCTCGTGGCTCGCGCTCGGCGCATCGGTGTCCGGGTTCATCGGCCCCGTGGCGAGCGGTGCGCTGATCGACGTCGTCGGCCACCGCGGTACCTACGTCGTGCTGATCGCGGTGATGCTCGGTGCACTGTGGCTGCTGCGCGCCAACCGTGATCTGCTCAGCGTGCATCGCGGCAAGGAGCATCCGGCAGAGCCGATGCATCCCCTCGAACTGCTGCGCCACACCGAGCTGCGGCGCGTGATGATCGCCACCGCGCTGGTATCGATGTCGTGGGACCTGCAGAGCTTCGTGATCCCGGTACACGGTTCCAGGGTCGGGCTCTCGGCCTCGCAGATCGGCCTGGTGATGGGCAGCTTCGCGCTCGCCACCTTCGCGATCCGGCTGGCCATGCCGCAGCTCACGCGCCGCTTCTCGGAGTGGCAGGTGCTGATCTACACCTTGTTCAGTGCGGCATTCGCGTTCGCGCTGTTCCCGTTCTTCGCCGCGCTCGCACCGCTGATGATCATGGCCTTTCTGCTCGGGCTCGGTCTCGGCGCAGCACAGCCGAACATCATGTCGCTGGTGCATTCGCGATCTCCGCCCGGCCGCATCGGCGAGGCGCTGGGGCTGCGATCGACCATCATCAACAGCAGCCAGGTGGTCCTGCCGCTGGTCTTCGGCGCGTTCGGTTCGGTGCTCGGCGCCTCGGCCATGTTCTGGTCGATGGCGGCGATCGCAACCGTTGGGGGAGGCGCGGGCGTGCGCTGGGGCATGCACCGGCAACCCCGACACGGCCGTGCGTCAGGGCAGGAAGCGGAGGAACCGCGGTGAGCGGTGATCTCTGGCATTGGCCGGCGGCGGGTGGCGCGCCGTTGCTCTCCGATGCGGGATTCGTGACGGCCATGCTGCGCGTGGAGGTCACCCTGGCCCGTGTACAGGCGCGGCTCGGTCTGATTCCATTCGAGGCAGCGGAAGCGATCGCGCTCGCGGCGGAGGGTTTCGCGCCGGACCTGGGTCGACTCGCGCGCGACGCCGCGCACGCCGGCTCGCCCGCGATCCCGTTCGTCGAGGCGCTGACCGCGCACGTGGCGGCACGTGATGCGTCGGCCGCGGGCTGGGTGCACCTGGGTGTGACCAGCCAGGATGTCGTCGATACCGCACTGGCCCTGTGTTTGCAGCCTGCGATGGCCGCGATCGATCAGGCGCTCGGACGCGCCGAGGCAGCTGCCGTCGCATCGACCGCCCGCCACGCAGCGGCACCGGTCCTGGCGCGCACGCTGATGCAACCGGCCGGTGTCGTCACCATCGGCTTCAAGACCGCCCACTGGGCGTGTGCGCTCTCGCACGTGCGCCAACGGCTGGCGCGCTCAATGGAGCAGGGCCTGTGCGTGAGCCTCGGCGGTGCCACCGGCGCGCTGGCCGCGTACGCAGACGCAGGCGAGACGCTGCGCGCGGCGCTCGCAGGCGAGCTGGGTTTGCGCGATCCCATGGCGTCCTGGCACACGCGGCGGGAAGGCCTGGTGGGCTGCGCCGCCGATGCAGGGCTCGCGGGTGGCGCGATGCGCAAGATCGCCCGTGACCTCTCACTGATGATGCAGGCAGAGATCGGCGAAGCCCAGGAACCGGCGGCGGCGGGACGCGGCGGCTCCAGCGCGATGCCGCACAAGCGCAATCCGGTGCTGTGCCTGCGCGTGCTCGCCTGCTTGCAGCCGGTGCCGGGCATCGTGGCCGCCTTGATGGACGGCATGGCACAGGAGCACGAACGCGGGCTCGGCACCTGGCAATCGGAGCTGGGCCTGTGCCGGGACCTGGTCGAGAACGTCCACGCGGCCGCGGCGGCGCTCGCCGAACTCCTCGAAGGCGTGCGTTTCGACCCCCGTCGATGCCGGGAGAACATCGAGGCGACGCACGGCCTGATCTTCTCCGAACCGCTCGCCGCGCTCCTTGCACCGGCGCTGGGACGCGCGGTGGCGCAGGCACTCGTCGGCGCGTGGTGCGCGGAAGCCGCCACGAGCGGCCGCCATCTGCGCGAGGTCGCCGTGCAGCGCTTGGCCGAACGTTCCGGGTCGACGCTGAGCGCGGCGCAGATCGGTCAGGCTTTCGATGTCGACCATGCCGCAGCCCCCGCGGCGCGGCAGGCGCACGCGCTCGTCGATTGGCTAGGTGCGCCTCAGCCCGGAACGGTAAACTAGGCACGAATCCTCGCTGAGAGACCCGACCATGTCCGTGAAGCTATCGATGACCGTCAACGGCAAACCGGTCAGCGCCGACGTCGAGCCGCGTACGCTGCTGGTGGACTTCATCCGCGACCAGCTGCAATTGACCGGTACGCACATCGGCTGCGACACGGCGCAGTGCGGCGCCTGTACCATCCACGTGAACGGCAGCGCGGTGAAGAGCTGCAACATGCTTGCCCTGCAGGCGGAGGGCGCGGCGATCACCACCATCGAAGGCATTACGGCGCCGGATGGCGCGCTGCACCCCATGCAGGCGGCGTTCCGCGACCATCACGGCCTGCAGTGCGGCTACTGCACCCCGGGCATGGTGATGAGCGCGATCGATCTGGTGAAGCGCCATCCCGATCCCGACGAGGCGACCATCCGTGCCGAGCTGGACGGCAACCTGTGCCGCTGCACCGGCTATCACGGCATCGTCAGGGCGGTGGCGGCCGGCGCCAAGGCGATGGGCTGACCACGACACGATCGAGGAGCGACGATGTACGCGTTCAACTATCACAAGGCCTCGAGCGTGGCCGATGCGGCCGCGAAGCTGGCGGCTAACGGCGAGGCGAAACTGCTCGCCGGGGGACAGACCCTGATCGCTGCGATGAAGATGCGCCTGGCCGCGCCGACCGATCTCATCGACCTGCGGGGCGTCGGCGAAATGCGCGGCATTCGCATCGAGGGTGGCAAGGTGGTCGTGGGCGCCATGACCACGCACGCGGAGGTGGCCGCATCGAAGGACGTGCGGCAATCGATTCCGGCGCTCGCCGCGCTGGCCGAGGGGATCGGCGACCGCATGGTGCGCAACATGGGCACGCTGGGCGGATCGATCGCCAATGCCGACCCGGCGGCCGACTATCCGGCTGCGGTGGTCGGACTTGGCGCCACCATTGTCACCGACCGGCGCAGCATCGCCGCGGATGACTTCTTCACCGGCATGTACGAGACCGCGCTGCAGCCGGGAGAGATCGTCACCCGGGTCGCCTTCCCCATCCCGCAGAAGTGCGGCTATGCCAAGTTCGCCAACCCGGCCTCGCGCTACGCCATCGTCGGCGTGTTCGTCGCGCAGCGCGGCGGCGGCGTACGGGTGGCCGTCACCGGTGCGGGGCCGTCCGCGTTCCGTCTGCCCGAGATGGAGAAGGCGCTGGCGGCGAACTTCTCGCCCGATGCCGTGGCCACCGTGAAGGTGTCCGACACCGACCTCAACAGCGACATGCACGCCAGCGCGCAGTACCGGGCCCACCTGGTCACCGTGATGGCCAGGCGTGCGGCAGCGGCGGCTTTAGGTCGGTAAAGGCACTCAACGCAACGAGCGCAGAGAGCGCAAAGAAGTGCGTAAAGGAGGGCAGCGCCAAGAACGCGCGTTGCCGCCGAGCCGTTGCGTGGTACGGCGGACACCTCGGTTTCTTTTTCCTTAGCGCTCTTTGCGGCCTTTGCGGTTAACGCTTCTGCACCTCCTGCCGATGCCTTCCAAGTCCCTCCCCGCCTCCATCGACGACACCCTTGCCTTGCTCGCCTCCGGCGGGTACGTGGCCGAGCGCAGCCTGGCAACCGCCGTGTTCCTCGGACTGCGCATGGGACGTCCGTTGTTTCTCGAAGGCGAAGCCGGTGTCGGCAAGACCGAGATCGCCAAGGTGCTCGCCGCTACGCTCGGGCGCGATCTGATCCGCCTGCAGTGCTACGAGGGTCTGGACATCGCCGCTGCGGTCTACGAGTGGAACTATCCGCGCCAGATGATCGAGATCCGCCTCGCCGAGGCCGCCGGCTCGGCCTCGCGCGAAGCACTGGCGCAGGATCTGTTTTCCGAACGCTTCCTGATCCGTCGCCCACTGTTGCAGGCGCTGCAGGGCGCACCCGGGGCCGCACCCGTGCTGCTCATCGACGAACTGGACCGCACCGACGAGCCCTTCGAAGCCTATCTGCTGGAAGTGCTGTCCGACTTCCAGGTCACCATCCCCGAGATCGGCACGCTGCGCGCTTGCGAACCGCCCATCGTGATCATCACCTCCAATCGCACGCGCGAGATCCACGACGCGGTCAAGCGGCGCTGCCTCTACCACTGGGTCGATTATCCGAGCGCGCAGCGCGAACGCGAGATCCTCGCGCGCAAGGTTCCCGGCGCCTCGGTCCTACTGTCGCAGCAGGTGGTGGCCTTCGTGCAAAGGCTGCGCGGAATGGATCTGTTCAAGGCACCCGGTGTGGCCGAGACGCTCGACTGGTCGCGCGCGCTCATCGAACTGGACCAGGTCTCGCTCGAGCCGGGCGTGATCGACGACACCCTGGGGGCGCTCCTCAAGTACCAGGACGACATCGCCCGCATCCGGGGGAGCGAGGCGGCGCGCATTCTCGACGAACTGCGCGCCCAGCTCGCCGCCTCCTGAAGCGGCAGTGCGGATGCGTCGCACTGTGCTCTGCGTCATGGATGCCGACGGCGCAGGCCGCGTGCGCATCGTCCCGCTGCCTGCCAGGCGCCAGCCGTGGGACGTGCACGCCTGGTCCGACCGCGGTTGACCGCCCATGTCCCTGTCCGATAACGTGATGCACTTCGCCCGCGTCCTGCGTGCGGCGGGACTGCCGGTGGGTCCCAATCGGGTCATGGATGCGCTCACCGCCCTGTCCATCGCGGGCCTGGAACGGCGTGAGGACTTCTACTGGACTCTGGCCAGCGTCTTCATCGACCGGCGCGAGCAGTTCGACATCTTCGATCAGGCGTTCCACGTCTTCTGGCGCAACCGCCAGATGCTCGAGCGCGTGATGGCGCTCGATGTCGCAGCCGGCGCCACGCCAGACCGGCAGCCCGATCAGCGCATGCTCGCTGCACGCCTGGCCGAGACCCTGATGCCGAAGATCGCCGTACTGCCGGATGATCCGCACAAGCCCCCGCCGGAGTTCGAGCGCGACGCGGCCCAGACCGCGTCCGACCGCGAGCGACTGCACAAGTCCGACTTCGAGAGCATGACGCAGGCCGAACTGGCGGAAGCCAAGCGCGTGATCGCCGATCTGCGCCTGCCCATCCCGCTGGTACGCACACGACGCTCCCGACCCGATCCCCATGGGTCCCGGATCGACCTGCGCGACACGCTGCGCGCCAGCTTGCGTGGCAACGCCGACATCATTCCGCTGCGCCGCCGCGCCTGTCGACGCAGCCATCCTCCGCTGGTCATCCTGTGCGACATCTCCGGATCGATGAGCCGCTACTCGCGCATGTTCTTGCACTTCGTGCACGCCATCACCAACGACCGCGACCGGGTCCATACCTTTCTCTTCGGCACGCGCCTGACCAACGTCACGCGTCATCTGCGCCACCGCGACGTGGACGTGGCACTCAGCGCCGTGGTGCAGTCGGTCCAGGATTGGTCGGGTGGCACGCGTATCGGAGCGATCCTGAAGGAGTTCAATCTGCGCTGGTCGCGCCGCGTGCTCGGGCAGAATGCCGTCGTCCTGCTCGTCAGCGACGGCCTGGATCGCGACGCCGGCCAGGACCTCACCGCGGCGATGGAACGCCTGCACAAGTCGTGCAGCGGACTGATCTGGCTCAACCCGCTGCTGCGCTCGGCGGCGTTCAAGCCGCTCGCGACCGGCGTGCGCCTCATGCTGCCGCACGTCGATGCGTTCCTGCCGGTGCACAACGTCGACAGCCTCACGGCGCTCGGGCGTGCGCTGAACGCAGCACGCGTCCCGCGCCGCTGACCGGCACGCCCCGTTACGGTTCGCGCGGCACGATATCGGTGCGCAGCGAGCG
Source organism: Pseudomonadota bacterium (assembly GCA_023430065.1). Lineage (GTDB taxonomy): Bacteria > Pseudomonadota > Gammaproteobacteria > Burkholderiales > SHXO01 > SHXO01. The sequence goes on from JAEZCG010000181.1 coordinate 30,639, forward strand.
CGGATCACGTGCGCGACGCATCCCGCGTCCGGGTCCGGCAGACCGTCGATTAGTCATTGGATTCCAAGCCTTGGCTCGCAAGGCGATGCCGGCGTCAAGCTCTGGCGGCGGCTGCGGGGGCCCTGCACGCAAATTGCGTTTGAGGTACCCCTGCATTCTCTGCAGGGACACACCCATGAGCATGAATTTCTCCAGCGTCGATATGCGCGTACTGCGCTCGTTCGTCTGCGTGGCCGAAACCGGCAGCATCACCGAAACCGCGCGCCGCCTGGGCCGCACGCAACCGGCCATCACCCTGCAGATGAAGCGGCTGGAGGATCTCACCGGCAAGACGCTGTTCAAGCAGGACAGCCGCAAGCCGGTGCTCACCGACGAAGGCGGGATGGTCCTGTCCTACGCCAAGTCGATCCTGCGCCTGCACGACGAACTGCTCGCGCGCATGTCCTCGCCCGAGATCGAAGGCCACGTCGTGCTCGGCACGCCCGACCTCTACGCGGCCTACCTGCTGCCGGCCGTGCTGGCGTTGTTCCGCAAGTCGTTTCCGCGCATCCAGGTGGAGCTGTGCTGCTCCCTGTCGACGCCGCTGGTCAATCTCGTGCAGCGCCGGGAGATCGACATTGCGCTGGTCACCCGCATGCCCGGATTCACCGGCGGACAGGTCGTGCGGCAGGAGCCGCTGATCTGGGTGATGGGCGAAGGTCACGACGTCCACCTGGCAGAGCCGGTTCCGCTCGCCCTGCTGCCGCCGGGCAACATCTACCGGGATCACGCAATCGAAGGACTGGAGCGCGCCGGGCGCAAGTGGCGCATCGCCTGCGTGAGCGAGAGCATGGGCGGTCTTCAGGCCGCCGTGTTCGCCGGAATGGCCGTAAGTGTCCTGTGCAGGAGTGCCCTGGTCCCCGGCATGCGCCAGCTCGGGGTGCAGGACTACTTTCCCCCGCTGCCGCCGGTCGAGCTGCTGCTCTACCGTGCCGCCGGCCAGAGTACGCCCGCGGCCATGGCACTGCATGACTACCTCGCACTGCATCTCGGCGGCCACAACGTCATTCCGATCGGCGAATCCACCAGTGCCAAGTCGGGCAGGACGCAAGCCAGCGGATCAGGCCAGCGACGGCCAGCGGCCTGAAACGTCGCTCGCCGCCTCGAAGGCAGCCGCCACGCGCAGGATCACGTCTTCATCCAGCCACGGCGCCACGATCTGCAATCCGACCGGCAGGCCGGCGGCGTCGAAACCGCAGTTGATGGTGAGGGCCGGCAGGCCGGCCAGGTTCATCGGCCAGGAGAACGGCGACCAGCCGAGATGGCGATCGACCTCGCGTCCGTCGATTTCGTCGACCCCGATTTCACCGGCGGCGAATGCGGTCGTGGCGACCGTGGGAGTCACCAGCACCTGAACACGGTCGAACAGTCGGACGAAGGCCGCCCGCAGCGCGGCACGGCGGTGCGTGGCATCGACGTACTCGATGCCCGAGTAGTGGCGGCCGTGCTCGACCACGGCCCGATACTCGGCTTCGGAGCAGGCCATCGACGCCGCATCGCGCTCGAGTGCTGCGGCAGCCTGCTCGACGTAGGCGATGGGCCTGAGCGTATGCTCGAGCACGGCAGGGTCGATGTCGGGTGCGTCCGGCACCACCTGGGCGCCCAGTCGCTGCAACAGCGAGACCGCAGCAGCGAAGGCGCTGCGCACCTCGGGCGCGACTGCCGCGTAGCCCAGATCGGCACTGCAGGCGATGCGCAGGCCGGCCAGCGAGCCGGGGCGCGTGTCGAACCTGCGCCCGGGCAGAGGCAGGCTGGCGGCGTCGCGCCGATCGTATCCGGCCAGCACCTCGAGCAGCAGCGCGAGATCGCCGACGGTGCGCGCAATCGGTCCGGTATGTGCCAGCGACGCCCAGGACGGGGGCGTGAAGCCCGGCGCGCGCGGCACCAGACCGAAGGTGGGCTTGATGCCCACCACTCCGCAAAAGGATGCCGGGACGCGGATCGAACCAACGCCGTCGGTACCGACCGCGAGCGGACCGCAGCCGGCGGCGACGGCTGCGGCGGCACCGCCGCTGGATCCGCCGCTGGTGCGCGCCGGATTCCAGGGGTTGCGGGTGACACCCGAAACCGGACTGTCGGCGGTGAGTTTGTAGCCCGCCTCACAGGTCGTCGTCTTGCACGTGATGATCGCGCCTGCCTCGCGCAGCCGGGTAACCACGGCGGCATCGGCTGCGGGCACGAAGCCTCGGTGCGCCGGACTTCCGCCCAGGGCCGGAACGCCGGCGACATAGACCAGGTCCTTCACCGTCACCGGCACGCCTTCCAGTGCGCGCGCACGACCGCACCCGGCCCATGCCTTCGTTGCCAGCTCGGCTTGCGCGCGTGCCGCATCGAACATGGGCGTGACCATCACACGGCAATGTCGATCAGCGCGCTCCAGCGCGGCGATCACCTCTTCGATCACCTGCGTGGGCGTGAACCTGCCCGAGCGGTAACCCTCGAGCAGCGACGAGGCCGACATGCGGGCGAGTCCGCCCGAGGCGCCGGCATGCTGCGCAGCTTCGGTGGCAGCAGCCATCAGCGCGCGCTTCCCCCGGCCGCCAGGATCTTCTCCACGGCACGCCGCGTCAGCACCCCGATCAGGTGCGCGCGAAACTCCGCATCCCCGTGCATGTCGGTGTTGAGATCGACAGCCGGATACCGCACGCCGCTCAGCGCCTCCGGTGAGAACTTCTCTTCGAGTGCCGCTTCGAGCGCGGACGCGCGGAACACGCACGCAGCCGCACCGGTTACCGCGACGCGCACGCCCTTGGCAGTACGAGCCACGAAGACACCGACCAGCGCATAGCGCGAAGCCGGGCTACGGAACTTCTCGTAGGCGGCGGCTGCTGGCACGGGGAACTCGACCTGCGTGATCAGTTCCCCGGGCGCCAGCGCGGTCTCGAACATGCCGCGGAAATAGTCGCTCGCGGGAATCGACCGGCGGTCCGTGACCACGCGGGCTTCGAGCGCGAGCACGGCCGCCGGGTAGTCGGCCGATGGATCGCTGGCGGCAAGTGAACCGCCGATCGTGCCGCGGTTGCGCACCTGCGGATCGCCGATCCCGCCGGCCAGCGCGGCCAGGGCGGGAATGGCCGCCGACACCAGCGGCGAGGCTGCCACCTCGGCGTGCGGTGTCATCGCGCCGATGCTCAAACCACCCTGACCCGATTGCACCCCACGCATCCCCGACACGCCCCGCAGATCGATCAGCGCCGGGGGTTCCGACAGGCGCAGCTTCATCGACGGGATGAGGGTCATGCCCCCGGCCAACGGCCGTGCGTCGGGCACGGCTGCCATCAGGGAGGCGGCTTCCGCGACGCTGCGCGGACGATGGAACTCGAACTCTGTCATGCGATGCGCTCCGGCTCTGGGTAGGAAATCAGGCGGTCACCCGTGCGCCACCGGCGTTGGCGACGATGCGCCATATGCGGTTGGGCGAAGCGGGCATGTCGACGTGGTTGACGCCGAGATGAGCCAGGGCATCGACCACGGCATTGATCACCGTGGCCGGCGAACCGATGGTGCCCAGTTCGCCGCAACCCTTGGACCCGAGCGGATTGTGGGTGCAGGCCGTGACGTGACTTTCCACCAGCATGTCCGGGACATTGTCGGCGCGCGGCATGCAGTAATCCATGAAGGATCCCGACAGCAGCTGCCCCGACTCGGGATCGTAGACGCAGTCCTCGTAGAGGGCCTGTCCGACGCCCTGCACCACTCCACCGACGACCTGGCCCTCGACGATCATCGGGTTGATGACGGTGCCGATGTCGTCCACCGCGACATAGCTGAGCAGTTCGACCACGCCGGTTTCGGGGTCGATCTCGACCTCGGCGACATGGGCACCGCAGGGAAAGGTGAAGTTCACCGGATCGTAGAAGGCCTGCTCCTCCAGCCCGGGCTCGAGCGTATCGAGCGGGAAATCGACCGGATAATGTGCGGCGAGCGCGACTTCATCGAAGCTCTTCCTGCGGTCGGTCCCGGTCACCGCGAACGAGCCGTCCTCGAAAATGATGTCCTCTTCACCGGCTTCGAGCATGTGCGCAGCGATCTTCCTGCCCTTCAGGATGACCTTGTCGGTCGCCCTCACCAGGGCGGAGCCCCCGACCGCGAGGGAGCGCGAACCGTAGGTGCCGAGACCGAACTGCACGCGGTCGGTGTCGCCGAACACGATCTCGATCCTGTCGGCGGGAATCGACAGTTGCTGCGATATGATCTGGGCGAAGGTGGTCTCGTGGCCCTGGCCATGGTTATGGCTGCCCATCAGCACGGTGACGTCGCCCGTCGGGTGCACCCGCACCGTGGCGCTTTCGAACAGGCCGCCGCGTGCCCCCAGCCGCACTGCGATGCGCGAAGGGGCCAGCCCGCAGGCCTCGACATAGGTGCACAAACCGATGCCGCGCAGCTTGCCGCGCGCAGCGGAGGCAGCCTTGCGCACGGCAAAGCCGTTCCAGTCTCCCTTGGTCAGCGCGATGTCGAGACAGCCGACGGGGTCGCCGCTGTCGTACTCCATCATCACCGGCGTCTGGTAGGGATAGGCCTCCTTTGGAATCATGTTGCGACGGCGGATCTCCGCCTTGTCGATTCCCAGGTCCATGGCGGCGACGTCGACCAGACGCTCCAGCACGAAGGTTGCCTCGGGCCGGCCGGCACCACGATAGGCATCGACCGGGATGGTGTTGGTGAACACCGCCTTGACCTCGCAGTAGATCGCCGGAGTGGTATAGACGCCGGCCAGCAGCGGGGCATAGAGGTTGGTCGGGATGTTCGGCCCGAAGGTGGACAGATAGGCTCCCATATTGGCCACCGTGCGTACGCGCAGGCCGAGGAACTTGCCGTGCTCGTCCAGCGCCAGTTCCGCCTCGGTCACGTGATCGCGGCCATGGGCATCGGAGATGAAGCCCTCGCTGCGCTCGCACACCCATTTCACCGGACGGCCGATCCTGCCTGCCGCCCAGGTCACCGCCGCCTCCTCGGCATAGTGGAACTGCTTGACGCCGAACCCGCCACCGACATCCGGCGATACCACGCGCAGCTTGTGCTGCGGGATGTGCAGCACGAAGTTGCCCATCAGCAGCTTGACGATGTGCGGGAACTGGCTGGTCGACCACAGCGTGTAGTGTCCGCGCGCGGCGTCGTACTCGCCGATCGCGGCACGCGGCTCCATCGGATTGCCGACCAGGCGATTGTTCACCAGACTGATGCGCGCGACATGGGCGGCCTTCCCGAACGCCGCATCGGTCGCACTGCGATCGCCCAGATCCCAATCGACGCAGACATTGTCGGGAATGTCGTCGAACACGGCAGGAGCGCCGGGCTTGATTGCGTCGAGCACGCCCACCGCCGCCGGCAGCACGTCGTAGTCGACCTGCACCGCTTCGGCGGCGGCGCGCGCCTCCTCGAGCGTTTCCGCAACCACGAATGCCACCGGATCGCCGACGTGGCGGACCTTGCCCTGCGCCAGGACCGGGTGCGGCGGCTCCTTCGTCGCCGCCCCACCCTTGCCGGTCACCGGCCAGGCGCAGGGCAGCGTCCCCACCCCATCTGCCAGCAGATCCTGGCCGGTGAACACTGCCAGCACGCCCGGCATCGCGAGTGCGGCGGAAGCATCGATCGAACCGATACGGGCGTGCGCGTGAACCGATCGCACGAACACACCCATCGTCATGTTCGGCCGCTTGATGTCGGAGACGTAGTTGCCACGGCCCAGCAGGAAGCGCATGTCCTCCTTGCGCTTCAGCGGCACGCCTATTCCGGTCGGATTGGTCATCGTCTTCAACTCCCTGTCGAGTCCGTATTCATCGCGGCGGCGCCAGCCAGCACCGCGGCGACGATGTTCTGGTAGCCGGTGCAGCGGCAGTAGTTGCCCTCCAGCCAGCGACGCGCCTTCTCCGCCGTGGGCTGCGCCTCCCTCCGGGCGAAGTCCACGGCGCTCATGACCATGCCCGGCGTACAGAAGCCGCACTGCAGTCCGTGCTTGTCGTGGAATGCCTGCTGCATCGGGTGCAGGGTCGCGCCATGGGCGAGCCCCTCGATGCTGGTCACCGCAGCGCCCTCCAGGGTCATCGCCAGAACAGTGCAGCTCTTCACCGAAGCGCCGTCGACGTGGACCACGCAGGCACCGCACTGGCTGGTGTCGCAGCCGACGTGGGTGCCGGTCAGTCCGAGGCGCTCGCGCAGCAACTCGGACAGCAGCTCGCTCGGCGGCACGTCGACGGAGACGGGCTTGCCGTTCAGTGTGAAGTTCAGTTGCATGGGGATTCCTCCGAAACAAAAAGCTAGGCGAGCAGCAGGGAGCGATCGGCCGACCAGGTAGCTACCACTGTCTCGCCCGGATTGAAGGGATTGGCGAAGAACTCGCGCTCGGCGACGAAAGCCACGAACTCCTTCTCGCCGCGCGCTTCGAGCATCACCTTGACGAAGGCGCCCTGATACTCGATCGCTTGGATCCGGCTGTTCAGGAGGTTGATGCCGTCACCGGAGGCGACCGCGCCGGGACGGTGCAGATGGATGTCGTCGCGGCGAACCGCCACGTCGATCTGCTCGCCCGTCTTCGGGGTGCGGCCCAGCGCGAGCGGCACGACGATCGGTTCGGCGTCGAGGGCGTGCACCACCAGACTGGCGCCATTGACGTGCGCGACCTTGCCGCTCATCACGTTCTGCCCGCCCAGGAACTCCGCGACGTAGCGGTCCTTCGGCTGGTCGTAGACTTCCCGTGCCGGACCCGCCTGCTTGATCCGGCCGCGCTCCATCACCACCACCATGTCGGCGAGCGCGATCGCCTCCATCTGCGTGTGCGTCACGTGAATGAAGGTGATGCCCAGTTCGCGCTGCATGCGGCGCAGCTCGGTGCGCATCTGGATGCGCAACTGCTCGTCGAGCGCCGAGAGCGGCTCGTCGAGCAGCAGCACGCGCGGTTCGGTGATGGCGGCGCGGGCGAGGGCCACGCGCTGCTGCTGTCCGCCGGACAGTTCGCCAGGCAGCCGGTCGGCAAACTCGGTCAGCCGCACCTTCTCGAGCATCTGGTCCGCGGCCCTGCCGCGCTGCGCCCGTCCCAGGCCACGCACGCGCAGGGGAAAGGCGACGTTGTCGCGCACCGAAAGATGGGGAAACAGCGCGTAGGACTGGAACATCATGGCCGTGCGTCGCTGCACCGGCGGTTGCCCGACCACGTTGTCGCCCCCAATCAGGATCTCTCCGCCGGTCGGATCCTCGTGGCCGGCGATCATGCGCAGGATGGTGGTCTTGCCGCAGCCCGAAGGGCCGAGGAAGCAGCAGTAGGCGCCGTCGTCGATCTCGAGATTGACGCCGTCGACCGCGGTGACGCCGCCGAAGCGCTTGTAGACCCCGGCGAGTTCAATGTGCCCTTGTGCCATGGCGATACGTACTCTAGTTGGAAGCGATGCGTGCTGCGCGACGCTTCTGTATCCAGGCGATGCTGCCGAGGCACAGCCCGATGATCAGGAACGACGCGATGGTGGTGACGGTGCCCAGCGCGTACAACGATGGCGAGGTAACGTTGAGTGTCATGCTCCAGATTTCCAAGGGCAGCGTGTTGAGCGAACCGGACGTCTGCAGTGTCCGCGCGAACTCGTCGTAGGAGAGCGTGAAGCCGAACAACGCGACCGCCACCAGGCCTGGCGCGAGGATCGGGATGACGATCATGCGGATGATCTGCCAGCGCGATGCACCCAGATCGCGACCGGCCTCCTCCCAGGTGCGATCGAAGCGCGACATGACCGCGAACATGACCAGCACCCCAAAAGGCAGCGTCCAGCTCAGGTGCGCGCCGAGCGCCGAGGTGTACCAGCTGGGCATGATGCCGAGGTACTGGAACAGCAGGCCGATGCCGATTCCAAGCACCAGCCCGGGCGCGACCAGGGAGCCGATCATCAGGTAGAACACCGTGCCGTCGCCTCTGAAGCGCTGGCGGAATGCGAGTCCGGCCAGGAAGGAGAACACCACCGTGAGCACTGTGACCAGGACGGCGAGCGAGATCGAACGCTGGAAGCTGCCCTTGACGTCGCCGGTCCGAACCTGCGTGAACAAGTCGATGAACCAGTGCGTGGACAGACCTTTCATCGGAAACACCAGGCCGCCCCGTATGTCCTGCAGCGAGAGTACGTAGATGCACAGCATCGGACCGTAGAGGGCCAGCACGTAGGCGGCGAACAGGCCGGACAGCAACCAGAAGGTCCAGGGACGGCGGCGCTCGGTGCCATCGACGCGTGGACGCCGGGCCTTGGCACGGTTCATCGGGCAATCTCCTTGCGCACGTCGACGGTCCGCAGGATCAGGGCGATCAGTAGCACCACGGTCAACAGCAGCACCATCGACGCAGCCGCTGCGCTGGGATACTGCAGCACGGCGATGTCCTCGAACAGGGCCGATACGATCGAGGCCGATCCTCCCCCGCTCATCACCTTCACCACAAAGAAGTCGCCCATCACGATCGACAGCACGAAGATCGATCCCAGCGCGATTCCGTTCTTGGACAAGGGCAGCACGATGTGGCGCATGACGTCCAGGCGACTGGCGCCGGCGTCCATCGCGGCCTCTACGGTGCGCTTGTCTATGCGACCCATGGCATTGAATATGGGCACGATCATGAAGATGGTCAGCTGGTGCACGTAGGCCACCACCACGGCAAAGTCGGAGAACAACAGCCATTCGATCGGCTGCTCGATCAAACCGATCGACATCAGGATCGAGTTGACCAGCCCGTTCTTTCCCAGCAGGGGGATCCACGAGATCATGCGGATGATGTTCGAGGTCCAGAAGGGAATCGTGCACAGCAGGAACAGGCCGATCGCGAGCAACTGGTTGCGTACGTGGAACACCAGGAAGTAGGCGATCCAGAAGCCGATCAGCAGCGTGAACACCCACGTCAGCAAGGCGAACTTCAGGGTGCTGAAGTACAGCCGCAGCGTCAGCTCGGAGCCGAACACCGCGGCATAGTTGTCGAAGGTGAGGTGCGGGATCATGCCGCCGAACCCGTCGCTCTCGAGAAAGCTGGCGATGCCCACCACCACGATGGGCACGATGAAGAATGGCACCAGCACCAGCACCAGCGGCGACACGTACAACCAGCCGAGCGCGTTCGAGCGTCGCGACATGACCCGTTCCCAGTACGCTCAGGCCGACTTGAAGTCGTTCCAGCGCTTGTTCATGTATACCGACTCGTCCATCAGCGTGTTCCAGCAGGAGATGTTGGTCACGCGCTCGAGGATGGAGCCGCCGTCGCGCCTCGCGCCGGCCTTCTCCATCGGCACGCCGTAGGGATCGAGAATGGTGTCCTTGGCAGGCTTGCCCTCGTACCAGTAGTCCCATTCGTTGGGCGTGAGCCGCTTCTTCGCCGTGCCGGGAACCGGGCTGTAGTAGCCGTAGCGGGCCACGAAGCCTCCCTGCCAGCCGGACAGGTACCAGTTCAGGTACTCGTAGGCAGCGTCGAGTTTCTTGCCATCCAGATGGCGCATGAGCGCCATGCCATTGCACCAGCCGCGATAGCCTTCCTTGCCGCCCTTGAGGTTGACCGGCGCGTAGATGCACGGCATCCCCTTGACGCGCACCGCCGCCACCGCCGGAGACCACATCGACTGGATGATCACCTCTCCTGCCGCCATCAGCTGCACCGACTGGTCGAAGGTGGTCCAGGTGGCGCGGAAATGACCCTGTTTCTTGAGCTCGATCAGCCGGTTGATGGTGAAGTCGATCTCCTTCCTGGTCATGTTGCCCTTGTTGCCGTACTTGATCTCCCCGGCACTCTCGAAGCACAGGGCAGCGTCCATGATGCCGATGGCGGGAACGTCGAGGATCGCGGCCTTGCCCTTGAACTCAGGGTTGATCAGCTCCTTCCATTCGGTGATCTCGCGCTTGATCAGGTCGGGGCGGTAGCCCATCGAGTCGGCGTTGTAGACCTGCGGCAGGAAGGTCATCCAGTCGGTGACGCCGGCATGCAGCTCGGTCGCGTCCTTCTTCTCGATGTACATCGCCTCGTATGGCGAGATGCCCTGGCGCGACACCGCCTTGCCGTTGATCTCTCCCCTAGTGAAAATGGGCAGGATGTTGTCGAACTCCTTGATGCGCTTGCGCTCGATCCCCTGCAGCACGCCGCGCCTGGTGGCGAGCTTGGCCTGCCAGCCCTCGACATCGGCGATGTCGACCGAGTTGGGCTGGGTGACGAAACGGTTGATCGCGGCGGTGGTGTCCAGGTTCTGCATCGTCACCTTGAAGCCGAGGTCCTTCGATGCCTGGTCTCCGATGGCCTTCACCACCGAATAGGACACGCCGACGTGGCGCAGTTCGATGTTCTTGATCTCCTGCGCCCAGATCATCGGAAAACCGGTGATGGCCTGCGTGGCGGCGGCGCCCGCAACCGCGGCGGCGCCCTTGAGTACCTTGCGACGAGACGAGTCGACCCCGCGCGCCGTGTCCGGCGTGTCGACCTGTGCTGCGGGCTGCGAAGCTTCCTTGCTCTCGTTCATGATCAACCTCCAGATATACGACCGGCACCACCCGGACCGTGGACGATGACGCGACTGCGTTGCGTGTGATCGAGAGGCTATCCGCGGCATCTCCAAAAGGAAAATGAGAAGTTGTTATGAGCGATCGGCGGTGCGCGTTATGAGCGATCGCATAGGGGACACGACTCCCGTTCGCGCTCGGGGACATGCAACAATAGGTGCATCGGAGTGCCGCGCCGAGGCTGCACCCGCGAACACTTGACGAGGACAGAAGATGGAAATGACCGGTTCGCAGCGCATCCCGCTGCCGCAGCAACGGGTGTGGGACGCGCTGAACGACCTAGACGTTCTGAAGGCATGCATTCCGGGTTGCGACAGCGTCGAGAAGGTGTCCGATACCGAGTACAAGGTGGCAATGACCGCGGCGGTCGGACCGGTGAAGGCGCGCTTCAACGGCAAGCTCGCGCTGTCGAACATCAATCCGCCGCAGTCCTACACCCTCGCCTTCGAGGGTTCCGGCGGTGCGGCCGGCTTCGGCAAGGGCAGCAGCGAGGTGACGCTCGTGCCGGAGGGCAACGAGACGGTGCTCAACTACAACGCGAAAGCCTCGGTCGGCGGCAAGCTCGCCCAGGTCGGCTCGCGCCTGATCGACGGCGTGGCGAGGAAGATGGCCGAGGACTTCTTCGCGCGCTTCAATGCGACCGTGGCTCCGGCGACTCCCGTTGAGGCCGCACACGGCGTCGATCACGCGCACGGCGCGGACGTGGGCGGTCCGTGGATCTGGATCGTCCTGGCAGGACTCCTGGTTGCCCTGTACGCGGTCTGGGCGATGCAGCAGGCGCTGTAGCCGGCCCGCGCCCCTGATCTAGAATGACGCGTTTACACCGAATCGGTTTCCGGGAGGAGGCATGAACAAACTGGATCTCAATGGCCGCGTGTGCATCGTCACCGGCGGCGTGTCCGGCATCGGACTGGCCGTTGCGCAGCGCATGGCCGACTCGGGTGCCTCCGTCAGCCTGTGGGACCGGGATGCTGCCGCGCTGGAGCGCGTGGCGAAGGACCTGTCTGCCAAGACCAAGATGCACACGGCCCAGGTCGACATCGCCGATTACCCGCAGGTGCAGGCGGCGGCGAAGGCCACGGCGGCGCACTTCGGCAAGATCGACGCCCTGGTCAACTCCGCGGGCGTTGCAGGCAAGAACGCAATGGTGTGGGAGTATCCGGTCGACGAGTGGATCCGGGTGCACGACATCAACATCCACGGCACCTTTTACACCTGCCGCGAGGTCGTGCCGCACCTGCAGAAGAACGGCTATGGCCGGATCGTGAACATCGCCTCGATCGCGGGCAAGGAAGGCAACCCCACCGCATCGTCGTACAGCTCGTCGAAGGCTGCGGTGATCGGCTTCACCAAGTCGCTGGGCAAGGAACTGGCGAAGCAGAACATCACGGTAAACTGCGTCACCCCCGCCGCGGTGAAGACGCCGATCTTCGACCAGGTCAGCCAGCAGCACATCGACTACATGCTGCAGAAGATCCCGATGGGCCGGTTCGGAACGGTCGAAGAGATCGCCTCGATGGTGTGCTGGCTGTGCACCGAAGACGCCTCGTTCACGACTGGCGGGGTGTTCGATCTGTCCGGCGGACGCGCCACGTATTGAGCGGGCGGTTCCGCCTGTGGTGGAACCCTTGCGCGCCCGGTGAGTCGTGACTGGTTCGAATCACGAC
>JAEZCG010000190.1 GCA_023430065.1 Pseudomonadota bacterium
CCATCGGGGCCAGGGATCCGTGTCAAAGCCTCTCCGGCCGCGCGCCGACGCGCACAGGAGTTGGGCATCGACCTTGCGACCCTCGCAGCCAGCACGCCGGATGAGGCCATCACGATCGAACATGTGGAGCGCGCGGCGCAGCGTGGGGCGCCCAAGCCTGCCGCTTCAGAGGACAAGCGAAGTGCCATGCAGCAGGCGATCGCCGCCGCGATGGCCAGATCCAAGCGCGAGATTCCCCACTACTATCTCGGCAACGCCATCGATGTCACGCGCGCGCTCGAGTGGCTGGCCCAGCACAACCTCGAACGTCCCGTGCGCGAGCGCATTCTCCCCGCTGCGCTGCTCGCCAAGGCGGTGGCCACGGCCCTGTCCGAGGTACCCGAACTGAACGGATTCTGGCGTGACGACGCATTCGTGCCTGCACCGTCGGTGCACCTGGGGATGGCGATCGCCATGCGGGGCGGAGGACTGGTGGCACCTGCCATCCACGATGCGCAGCGCCGATCCCTTGCAGAGTTGATGGCAGCGTTGAGCGACCTCATCGCTCGTGCCCGGACGGGTGCGCTGCGCAGTTCGGAACTCACCGATGCAACCGTGACATTGACCAGCCTCGGCGATCAGGGCGTCGAGAGCGTCTACGGCGTGATCTATCCGCCCCAGGTCGCCCTCGTCGGGCTCGGCCGAATCAGTGAACGTCCGTGGGTGGTGGACGGCAAGGTCTGCGTGCGTCGGGTGATCCACGCGACGCTCTCCGCCGACCATCGCGCGAGCGTCGGCCACCGGGGCGCGCTGTTTCTCGCGGCCCTGGATCGAATCCTTCAGCAACCGGAGGAGCTGTCGTGACCAGCGATGAGATCAAACAGGCCATCCTGGAGATACTGGCCGGGATCGCGCCGGAGGGCGACTACGCCCGACTCCAGCCGGATGTGCCGCTGCGCGACCAGCTCGACATCGACTCGTACGATTTCCTGAACGTGGTGGTCGCCCTCCACGACCGGCTCGGCGTCGACATTCCCGAAGCGGATTACCAGCAACTGGCGACATTGCACAGCAGCGTGAGCTATCTCGCACGGCAACTGGATCCGGACTCGCGTACGGGCCGACCCGCATGATGGCCTTGCGGCCGATATGCGGGGCGCGAGCGCGTTCGGCGCCGTCCCCGCGTTCAGCGTGCTGCACGTACCCGGATTTCAGACCACCCGTGCCTGTGTTTCGCGCCGCTGCTCGTTGACCACGGTCCGGGCCAGCCCGGCGAGTTCCTCCGCCAGCAGATCGAGCAGATCATCGGCCGTGACGATGCCGACGAGTGCGCCGCGTGCGTCGACCACCGGCATGCGTCGCACGCCGCGCCCGCGCATGCGCGCAATGCACTCCGCGATGCCCTCGGTATCCTGTGCGGTGACCAGTTCCCCGCTCATCAGATCCTCGACCTGCACGCCGTCCGCGTCCAGTCCTTTGGCCACCACCGCCACTGCGATATCCCGGTCCGTGACGACGCCGGCCGGCATTCGTGATCCCTCCCGCTCGTCCACGACAACCACCGCGCCCACGTGGTGCTCGCGCATGAGCTGGGCAGCATCCCGAACGGATTCACCCCTGCGAACGAACACCACTTCCCGACTGCAAATCTCGCCCACGGCCATGTCCATCCTCCTATGCTGACTGCAGTATCCGCGTTCGCGCCCGGTATCCGTTGATGCAAATCAAGTGGACACCGAAGGGAATCGCCGAACATGTGAAAGTACGCTATGTGCTGCCTGAAATATGCCGTCGTGGGGACCAACCTTGAAGTCCGATCCGCCCATGTTCGATTCCCGCCTCGATGCCGCTCGCAAGCTGACCAAGGCGCTTGCCCGCTACCGCCATCGCAATCCCCTGGTGCTCGCGATTCCCCGCGGCGCGGTCCCCATGGGCCGCCTGCTCGCCGACGAACTGGGCGGTGAGCTCGATGTGGTGCTGGTGCGCAAGCTGCGCGCCCCCTTCAGTCCCGAACTGGCGGTGGGCGCCATCGACGAGTCCGGTTGGGCGTACGTCGCGCCGCATGCAGCCACCGCCGGTGCCGACGAGGCCTATCTCGCGCGCGAACAGGCAGCGCAACTGGAAACCCTGCGCAAGCGACGCGCCCAGTACACGCCCGCGCGAGCGCCGATCGATCCCGCCGGGCGCATCGCCATCGTGGTCGATGATGGGCTGGCGACCGGCGCCACCATGATCGCCGCGTTGCACGCGGTTCGCTCCAAGGCACCGCAGCGGCTGATCTGTGCCGTCCCGGTTGCGGCACCCGACAGCCTGGAACTGGTACGCCCCTTTGCGGACGAGACCGTCTGCCTGGAAGCCCCGGCAGACTTCTATGCGGTCGGTCAGTTCTATCGGGATTTCCCGCAGGTCGAGGACGTCGAAGTGATCTCCGTCCTTGCGGGGCACCCTTGATGCGGCGGCACCGTGTCCGCCGGATCCTGCACCGCTGTCACCAAGCAGACGGCCAAACCCGCATTCAGCGGCTCGCAGGGCTCGCGCCGGACGACGCGGCGCGCAGGGCTCGAGCCAGCGCTCGATCGTGTCCGTAGATGTCCGGGAGAAAGAGGATGCTGCCACCGGGCTCCACGACCGTGGTCGTATAGAAGATCAGGACCGGCACCGGCTTGGTCAGGTTCACCGTGCTTCTCACCTGCGCGTGCATTGCGCTCCGAATGCGCTCGATCGTCCAGTCGGGCTGGTCTTCGAGCAGCACAGCTGCCAGCACCTCGGGTCGCTCCAGGCGCACGCATCCGTGGCTCAAGTCCCGCCGCGTGCGACTGAACAGTGCCGGCACATCGGTGCCGTGGAGATAGATGTCCAGGCTGCTGGACAAGGGAAACTTGATGCCGCCCAGCACATTGCGCGGACCCGGGCGTTGCCGGATGCGCAGCTCGCCACGTGCCAGCGCAGCGAGGTTGGCAGCAGTCACGTCCCTGGACACGCGAGCGCCCACGCCGAGGCCTACGAACTCCATCCCCTCGCGCTGAAGATAGGCCGGATCGCGTCGTAGCCGCGGAACGAGCTCGTTGGTCGCGATCGAAGCGGGTACGTTCCAGTAGGGACTGAGCTCGATCCTCTGCACACGCCCCAGGAAGACCGGCGTCTCGGTGTCGAATGCACGTCCGACGATTGCCCGCATGTCCACGAGAACGCGGGCGTCCTCCTGCCCGACGTCCAGCGCTCGCAAGCGAAACTCCGGGATGTTGATCACG
Source organism: Pseudomonadota bacterium (assembly GCA_023430065.1). Taxonomy (GTDB): domain Bacteria; phylum Pseudomonadota; class Gammaproteobacteria; order Burkholderiales; family SHXO01; genus SHXO01. The sequence continues at coordinate 3,231 of JAEZCG010000190.1, forward strand.
ATGAGGCGGTCTGCTTCCAGACGCGGAAGCCAGCGCAGCCGCTCGAGCGCCAGTTCGATCTGCCGGATGCGCTGTGACAGGGGGACGTTCAACTGCTCGAACGTTGCCGGACCGATCACCCCATCGACGGTCAGCCCGTGCCGCGCCTGGAATCTGCGCACGGCCTCGACGATCTCCCCGGTGTAGCGATCGGGCACCTGCGCCTCCTCCGCCATGTCTCCCAGGGCGACCAGCCGGCGCTGCAACTGCGGGAGCGCCTGATAGGCGTCACCTGCCCTGAGCCGGCGAACGACAGGCAGAGGTTCGACAAAGGCCTCCCGCTCGAGGTTGCGATAGCGGTCCAGGGCTCGACGGAGTCGCTCGTAGGCCGGATAGCGCGGCGCTGCGGAATCGACAATGACATCGAGGGAGCTCTCCGACACAGCACGCCGGACCGCTTCGGCCGGCGCCAGCTCCTTCGCGGCGTCCGCGAAGTTCGGGATGACCTGGCGCGGATCCACCTTTCCATTGTGAAGATGCGAGAGGTAACGGAACAGCGCAACGGTCAGCCGAAGGTCGTACTCCGCGACCTCGGACGCATGCACGGGTCGGCCGTGCTTCCTCTCCTCCAGCACCGCCGCAAGCGCGGTCGCCGCATACGCGTCGGGATCCATGCCGTGCGCAGAGGCCTCGACCAGAATGTCGATCACTTCCTGCGCACGCACCGGGCGACAGCTCGCATCGAACCACACCGGTTCGAAGTCGGACGCCGCGTAGAAGCGCTGTACCTGAACCGCCAGGCGATCTGCCTCTCCCGCAGACCGTGCTTCCAACGCGACAACGGCCTCCTGCATGGCGCGTTGCAGCTCGCCTTCGGCTTCGATGCAGTCCGATCGCGCGCTCGCGCAAACGCCCAGACCCGCAACCAGGGTCAGGCCGACCAGTAGGCGATATACGGTGCCTCTCACGCCGCTCCTCACTTCACGTCCAAGGCCCCACGCCTTGCGACGGCGCCTTGGACACACAATTCGAATGCCGGCCGCTCCACGTCGCTACTTGATGTGCTCCAACGGCAGTTCCGCTCTGGCGATCACCTTGCGCAGCACGAAGCTGGAGTGAACACCGGTCACGCCCTCGATACGCGTGAG
>JAEZCG010000164.1 GCA_023430065.1 Pseudomonadota bacterium
TCGTCGTAGCCTCCGCAAAGGCCTATATCAACGCGCTGAACAAGCTGCGATCGAAGGCCGAGCGGTTGAATCCGCAGGTCTAGTCCACGAAACCACTCAACGCAACGAACGCCAAGGACGCAGAGGAAGATGCAGCAGCAGCCGATCTCTTGCAGTCGTTTGCGCTCTTTGCGTCCTTTGCGTCCGGCGCTTCAGACTGAGCGCGCGCGATGACCGGATCCTCCCGTGAGCCGTTGCATCGCATCGTCGTCGTCGGCGGCGGCGCAGGGGGCCTGGAACTCGCCACGCGACTCGGCCACACGCTCGGGCGCCGCAAGAAGGCGCTGGTCACCCTGGTGGACAAGTCGCGCACGCACCTGTGGAAACCACTGCTGCATCAGGTCGCCGCGGGCAGCATGGACCTGAACGACCACGAGCTGGATTATCTCTACCAGGCGCGCTGGCACCACTTCCGTTTCCACCTGGGGCGCATGGACGGCCTGGACCGCGAGCGCAAGGAGATCCATCTCGCCCCGACCCTGGACGAGACCGGCCGCGAGGTCATCCCGGCACGCAGCGTCCCCTATGACACGCTGGTCTTGTGCGTGGGCAGCACCACCAACGATTTCGGCACGCCCGGCGCTGCGCAGCACGCCATTTCGCTCGACAATCCCGGGCAGGCGGCGCTGTTCCACTCCCGCCTGATCAACGCCTGCCTGCGTGCGAATGCGCAGTCCGGACCGCTCGAACCGCGGCAGCTCGACATCGCCATCATCGGTGCCGGCGCGACCGGCGTCGAGCTCGCGGCCGAACTGCACAATACGCTGCGCGAATTCGTGGCGTTCGGACTCGATCGCATCGACCCCGAACGCGACATCAAGCTCACGCTCATCGAGGCCGCGCCGACGATTCTCCCTGCGCTTCCCGAGCGCCTGTCCAATGAGGTGATGCGCCTGCTGAAGAAGCTCAAGGTCGACGTCCTGGTGGGCGAGCGCGTCACCGAGGTGAGCGGGAAGGGCGTGAAGACGGCGAACGGGCGGGACATCCCGGCCGAGCTGGTGGTGTGGGCCGCGGGTATCAAGGCGCCCAACTTCCTGCAGGACATCGCGGGACTGGAGACCAACCGCATCAATCAGCTGGTGGTGCATCGGACCCTGCAGACCACGCGCGACCCGAACATCTTCGCCTTCGGCGACTGCGCGAGCTGTCCCTGGCCGGAGAAGAACGGGACGATTCCGCCGCGTGCGCAGTCCGCGCACCAGCAGGCCTCGCACCTGGGCCGGATGCTCCCGCGACACCTCCAGGGCAAGCCGCTGGAGCCATTCCGCTACAAGGACTTCGGCTCGCTGGTCTCGCTCGGCGACTACAGCACGGTGGGCAGCCTGATGGGCGCCATCACGCGCGGTAGCGTGATGATCGAAGGATGGTTCGCCGGCATCATGTATCGCTCCCTGTACAAGATGCACGAGTACGCGCTGCACGGCTTCACCAAGGTCGCACTCGACACGCTCGCGCGCCTGATCACGCGGCGCACCGAACCGCACGTGAAGCTGCATTGAGGGCATGAGTGCCGCGCCTGCTCTCGACGTCGCGATCGTCGGCGGCGGCCACAACGGCCTGGTCTGCGCCTGCTATCTGGCGGCGGCCGGCCTGACGGTCGAGGTATTCGAACGCCGCCACGTCGTCGGCGGCGCCGCGGTGACCGAGGCGTTCCATCCGGGCTTCCGCAACTCCACCGCCAGCTATACGGTCAGCCTGCTGCACCCGCAGGTCATCCGCGATCTGCGCCTGAAAGAGCACGGCCTGCGCGTGGTGCTGCGGCCGTTCTCCAATTTCCTCCCGCTTGCGGACGGACGCTACTTCAAGCTCGGCGGTCCGCGCGAGCAGCGCGACGCCGAAGTGGCGAAGTTCTCCGCGCGCGACGTCGACCGCCTTCCGCAGTACTACGCGCGCATCGAGGCGGTGGCCGACGTGCTGCGCGACGTCGTGCTGCAGACCCCGCCCAACGTGGGGGGCGGTCTGGCCGACATCGTGCGCGCCGCCGGGCTCGGCAACCGCCTGCGTCGACTCGACATGCCACAGCGTCGCGACCTGCTCGAGTTGTTCACGCGCAGCGCCGGAGAGCTGCTCGACGACTGGTTCGAAGGCGATCCGATCAAGGCGGCGTTCGGCTTCGACGCCGTGGTCGGCAATTTCGCCAGCCCCTACACGCCCGGCTCCGCCTATGTGCTGCTGCATCACGCCTTCGGCGAGGTCGAAGGCCAGCGCGGCGTGTGGGGTCATGCGATCGGCGGCATGGGCGCGATCACGCAGGCCATGGCCGCGCAGGCGCGCGCACTCGGTGTGCGCATCCATACCGAGTCGCCGGTCGCGAGGGTGAGGACGCGCGCGGGCCAGGCCAGCGGGATCGTGCTGGAGGACGGGCGCGAGATCGATGCCCGTCTCGTCGTCGCCAACGTCAACCCGAAGCTGCTGTTCACGAAACTGGTCGAGCCGGACGCACTCGATGCCGACTTCCGTGAGCGGATTCGACGCTGGAAGTGCGGATCCGCGACCTTGCGCATGAACGTCGCGCTGGCGGAGCTGCCGGATTTCAGCTGCCTGCCCGGAACGCAGGCACAGCCGCATCACCGCTCGGGCATCATCTTCGCGCCATCTCTCGCCTACATGGACCGCGCGCACGGGGATGCACGCGCGCACGGTTGGTCGCGCGAGCCGATCGTGGAGATGCTCATCCCGAGTACGGTGGACGACTCGCTCGCCCCGCCCGGGCAGCACGTCGCCAGCCTGTTCTGCCAGCACTTTGCGCCCGAACTGCCCGACGGCAGCAGTTGGGAAGTACATCGCGAGGCGGTCGCGGATTGTGTCATCGACACCGTCGATCGCCATGCGCCGAACTTCAAGCGCAGCGTGCTCGGGCGCCGCGTGCTCACGCCGCTGGATCTCGAACGCGAGTTCGGACTGGTGGGCGGCGACATCTTCCACGGCGCCCTGTCCCTGGATCAGTTGTTCAGCGCGCGGCCGGTGCTCGGGCACGCCGACCATCGCATGCCGGTGCGCGGGCTGTATCTGTGCGGATCCGGAGCGCATCCGGGGGGTGGGGTGACCGGGCTGCCGGGGCGAAACGCGGCGCGGGAGATCCTACGGGATGTGAAGCGGCGCGCTCGGCGCTGAGCTGGGCCGATACCCCCGGTGCGCGTGCGCCCTGGCCCGGGCACGGCCGGCAGACAGACGGGAGTCGACCGCGGCCGCTGCCATCAGTCCCGACCTTGCGCCTGATCCACGCACTGCCTGACCACCGCGTATCCTCGCGTCCACGTCGACTGGTAGCAGCGATCGATCGCCTCCCGGGCCGACGGTGGATACTGTTTCATGGCCGCGACCGCTTCCTGGTCGGCCTGCACACAGGCCTGCACGCCGATGGCGCCGAACTCGCCCATCTCGTACATGCAGCGCAGAGTGATCTCCTGGGTGATTTCCGCAGGATCCTCGGGCATGCCGGCAGCGTTCGCATGCAGCATCCATGGGAAGATCAGCAGCATCGCGCCGGCGAGGCGATGCCGCCGACGTGCGGCGGCACGACGTGAGGATGCGGATGGCAGGTCCATGCGATCGAGTCTAGCACCGCGGCTGTCCATGGCGCTTTCCCGCCGCTTCCAGTGGACGAGTCGAATGTGCGTATGGTCTGATTGCGCGCTTGTTGGCGCGAAAGCGCGCGCAACCGGATGGAGTGAGCGATGCGTCTCCTGCTGCGGTGGTCACTGTGTCTCGTAGCATCGCTGGCGGTGCCGTGGGTGGCCTGGGGCGAGAACTACCCGAGCAAGCCGGTCAAGCTCGTTGTCCCGTTTGCCGCGGGCGGCATCGTCGATGTCCGGGCGCGCCTCATCGCCGCGCGCCTCGGCGCGGTGCTCGGTCAGCAGGTCGTGGTGGAGAACCGGCCCGGCGGAGGGGGAACCATCGGTGCACTGGCGGTGGCCAGGGCGTCTCCCGATGGCCATACGCTGCTGTACGGTACCTTCGTCGACCAGGCTGCGGCGCTCGCGCTGCTGCGCAACGTCGGATACGACCCGGAGCGGGCGTTCGTGCCCATCGCGGCGCTCGGCCGCTCCTGTACCGCCCTGGTCGTGCATCCCTCGCTGCAGGTCCGTACCGCAGGCGAATTGGTCGATCTGCTGCGCCGGCATCCGGGGCGATTCACCTATGCGACCGGCGGCATCGGCACGCCGCAGCACCTGCTGTTCGAGCGCCTCAAGGTCGTGCGCCAGCTCGACGTCAACGTGGCCCACTACAAGGGCTCGGGGCCGGCGATTCCCGATCTCGTCGCCGGCCACGTGCAGATGGGATTCGATTTCCCGCAGTCCTCGGCCACCTATGTACGCAGCGGCCAGCTGCGCGCACTGTTGACCGCCTGCGGCCGCCGCATCGACATCTATCCCGACGTGCCCACTGCCGAGGAGGTCGGTTTCCCGGAACTGAACGTGCAGAGTTGGGGGGGGCTGTTTGCGCCGGCTGGCACGCCGCGCGCCATCGTCGATCGGCTCAACCGGGAGGTGAACAGGATCCAGATGGAACCGGACGTGCGCAGTCACCTTGCCTACGCCGGCGCGGACATCCCCATCATGACCCCCGAGGAGTTCGCGGCGTTCGTCAGGAAGGACCGCCCCACCTGGGTGGAGATCATCAGGCAGGCCGGCATAGAACCCCAGTAGCGCCACCGCGCCGTTACGCATGGCAGACTATCGCGCAGGGGACGGAGTTGCGGCTGGAGGACCGCAGCTTGCGTCGTCCGGTACCGGAGAGCGGAAATGACCACCTTGCGCATCATGGCCTCGCGCCATTCCGTGTTCTACACCCCCCTGCTTGCGACCTTCACGGGCGGCTTCCTTCAGCAGGAGGGCATCGAGGCGGCGTACAGCGTCGTCCCGCATGGCCGGACTGTCGGCGAGTTCATCGCCTCGGGCGAAGTCGACGTGGCGCAGTCCGCCGTGTCGTACAGCTGGTCGGTGCTGGAAAAGGGCGGCGCGCCGCCGGCGATGAACTTCGCGCACATCAACACGCGCGACGGCTTCTTCATCGCCGCGCGCGCCCCGGACCCCTCCTTCACCTTCAGGCGGCTGATCGACAAGCGCCTGATGTGCGTGCACGGCGGACAGCCCCAGGCGATGCTGCGCTATGCGCTGCACAAGCAGGGGGTCGAGCTGAGCGCGCTCAAGACCATGGACGCGGGCATCACCGAGTTGATGATGGAGGCGTTTCGCGCCGCGCAGGGTGATTACTTCCACGAGCAGGCGCCCTATCCGCAGCAGCTGGCCGAGGAGGGGCTCGCCCACGTCGTCGGCGCCGTCGGCGAGGTCATCGGGCCGGTCAGCTTCAGCACGCTGGCGGCGAGTCCGAAGTGGCTGGCTGGACCGCATGCGGTGAAGTTCATGCGTGCCTTCCGCAAGGCACGCGCGTGGGCGCACACCGGCAACCCGCAGCACATCGCGCAACGCCTGGCCCACCTGTTTCCCGCCATCTCGGAGACGGCGCTGATCAAGGGAATCGAGGCGTACCAGCGGCTGGGCTGCTGGTCGGGCGACGTCGAGATCAGCGGTCCATTGTACGAGGTGGCGTTGGACGTATTCGAGCACTCCAGGCTCATCCGCTGGCGCTGGCCGATGGAACAGGCCGTGGTGCCACCCCCCGGATAAGTCGACCTGCGGATGCCGTCCGCGACTACGGATGTTGATCTCGGTCAGACCGCTGTATCGGACGTCCGCTAGCATCAACTGCACTTCGCCCCGAGGACCTCGCCATGGAAGCACTCGAGACACATCGCGTATGGGACGCCCCCACGCGCTGGTTCCACTGGATCAATGTCATTTGCGTCCTCGCCCTCGCGGCGATCGGCTTCGTCATCCTCAACGCAAAGGGGCTGGGCATCGGGAACGAGGGCAAGATCACGCTGAAGACGGTCCACACCTGGGTCGGCTACGTCTTCGCCATCAATCTCGCGTGGCGCCTGGTCTGGGCGTTCCTGGGCAATCGCTACGCACGCTGGCGCGCGATTCTTCCCGGCGGACGCGGCTACCTGCACGCGGTGCGCAGCTACGTCGCCGCGTTCGTAGCCGGCCATCCGGAGCAGTACCTGGGTCACAATCCCCTGGGACGACTCGGGGTCGTGCTGCTGCTCGCCTTGCTCGCGACGCAGGCGGTCACCGGGCTGGTCCTCGCGGGCACGGACCTCTTCTACCCGCCCTTCGGCGGTTCGGTCGCCGAGCGCATCGCCGCACCCGGGGTCGATCCGGCCACCCTCGCGCCGTACGCGCCCGACACCTACGACAAGGCCGCGTACGAGCAGATGCGGGCGCAGCGCAAGCCCTACGCCCTGGTCCATCTGTACGCGTTCTACGTCCTGATGGTGCTCGTGGTGCTGCATGTCGCCGCGGTGATCTTCACCGAGGTGCGCGAGCGCGGCAACATCGTGTCGGCGATGTTCACCGGGATGAAGATCGTGCGAGGGCACGCGGTGGACGAGAAGCCCGAGCAACGCCGGTAGTTCGGGGGTCAGGTCTGCACTATTGCCCCGGCCGGCAGCGCCGGCACGGCGCGCTCCAGCCATTCCGGCACCGGCAGATCCTTGCTGCGCAGGAACTGCGGATTGAACAGGCGCGACTGATAGCGCATCCCCGAATCGCACAGGATGGTGACGATGGTGTGACCGGGCCCGAGTTCGCGCGCGAGCCGCACGGCGCCGGCGACGTTGATGCCGCTGGAACTGCCCAGGCACAGTCCCTCGTGCTGAAGGAGCTCGAACACCGTCTGCACGGTTTCCGTGTCGGGGATCCGATAGGGGAAGTCGATCTCCAGGCCTTCCAGGTTCTTGGTGATGCGGCCCTGGCCGATACCCTCGGTGATGGAGCTTCCCTCGCTCTTGAGTTCGCCGCGCGCGTAGTAGCTGAACAGGGCTGCGCCGGGGGGATCGGCAAGGCCGATCTTGACCTTCGCATTGCGCTCGCGCAGCGCCTCAGCCACGCCCGCCAGCGTGCCGCCGGTGCCGGCCGCGCAGATGAACGCGTCCACCTTGCCGTTGGTCTGCGCCCAGATTTCCGGGCCGGTCGTCTCGACGTGGCCGTTGCGGTTGGCCACATTGTCGAACTGCTGCGCCCAGATCGCGCCGTTGGGCTCGGACTTGTCCAGCGCTTCCGCGAGGCGCTGGGCCACGTGCACGTAGTTGTTGGGGTTCCTGTAGGGCACCGCCGGTACCTCGTGCAGCGTCGCGCCGAACACTCGCAGCGTGTCCTTCTTCTCCGACGACTGCGTGTCGGGGATGACGATGACGCAGCGATAGCCGCGCGCATTGGCGACCAGCGTGAGTCCGATGCCCGTGTTGCCGGCAGTGCCTTCCACGATCGTCCCGCCGGGACGCAGCGCGCCCCGCCGCTCGGCATCGGTCACGATGGCGAGGGCTGCGCGGTCCTTGACCGACCCGCCGGGATTGAGGAACTCGGCCTTGCCGAGGATCTCGCAGCCGGTCAACGCCGAGAAGTGCCGCAGGCGGATGAGGGGCGTGTTGCCGATCGTGTCGATGAAGCCGTTTCGCACTTGCATGGCGAACCTGTCGCAGGAGGGCGATTGCACAACCCTGCCATTATGGCGTATAGCGGGGGCCGTTCCGGCATCCGGCGGGTTCTTGACCGCGCCACCACCCGATCGCCGGTTTGCCCCCGCTTTTGCCACCGCGCTACACTCCGCCCGCCATGTTCCGTCCCGCCGCCGTCCCGCGCGTTCTCGCGCTCCTTCTCGTCATGGGCCTCGCCAGCGCGTGTGCGCGGCAGGCCTACGAGCCGCGCGCGCTGGGGATGGAGGAGGCGGCACAGCGCCGGCTGCAGCGCGACCTCGCCGACCCGCAACTCGAAGCGCACGTTCGTGCGCGCGCATCGGCGATCGAGCAGTGGCCACCGCAACGTTGGGGGCTCGAGGCGCTGACGCTCGCCGCCTTTCACTTTCGCGACGACTTGCAGGCGGCACGCGCGCGCGGCGCGGCTGCCCGCGCACAGGTCGAGGTTGCCGCGCAGCGTTCGCCGCTGGTCGCCACGCCGCGGATCGAACACCACAGCGGAGAAGGCGAGAGCAATTCCCCCTGGAGCCTGGGCTTCGAAGTGGAGATTCCGCTTGCCTCCTCGGGCAGGCGGGCGGCGCTCGTCGAGCGCGCCGAGGCGCAGGCGCGTGCGGCCGAACTCGAGGTCGGCGAGACCGCGTGGCGCATCCGCAGCCAATTGCGCACGGAGTTGCTCGAGTTATGGGTGGCGCATCGTGAGATCGATCGCCTCGAGCGCCAGGTCGCGGCGCAGCAGAAGGTCGTCGAGATGTTGCAGCGTCGCTTGCAGGAAGGGTACGCCGGGGTCACTGAAGTGGACGTCGCACGCCTGCGTCTGGCCGAAGGCGACGCGGCGCTGCTCGAGGCACGCACGCACGCCGAGCGAGCGCTGGGTGGCGTGGCGCAGGCGGTGGGGATTCCGGTCGAGTCGGTGCGCGCGGTCGATCTGTCCTTCGCCGACTTGGAAGAGCTCCCGGATGTCCCGGATCCGGCGACTGCGCGCCGCGAGGCGTTGCTCAACCGCGTGGACCTGCGCCGTCGGCTGCTCGACTTCGCGGCGGCCGACGCCGATGTGAAGCTCGCGATCGCCGCGCAGAACCCGACCATTTCCATCAGCCCGGGATTCTTGTGGGACCAGGGAGACAACGTGTGGTCGCTGGCGACCGATCTTCTGCTACCGGTGTCGATGACGCACGCGCCCGCCATTCGTGCTGCCTCTGCGCGGCGTGAGGCCGCGGCCATGCACGCGCTGGCGCTGCAGAGTGCGGTGATCGGCGAGGTGGACGCGCGCGCGGCGGTGTACAGGCAGGCGCGGGAGGCAGAGCATGCCGCGCGTGCCGCCACGGACGCGCAGCGCGCACGCAGTGACCAGGTGCAGCGCCGGTTCGACGCGGGGCAGGCCGATCGGCTCGAATACACGCTGGCGCGCATCGAAGCGCTGCTCGTCGAGGGGCGTGCACAGGCGGCACACGCGCAGGCGCAGCGTGCGCTCGGGCACCTCGAGGACGCCATGCACAAACCCGTGTCGGGCGGACCGGTGCCGCCGCTCGCAGCAGACGATCGAGGACCCGCGCAGTGACGATGGATCGGAGCAACCTGATCATTGCAGCGATGGCGCTCACCATCGCCGCGCTCGTGTGGGCTCTGGTGTACTACGCACGCGACGAGTTCGACCTCGTCGCGGAGGAGTCCGAGGAGGAGATTGAAGTGCCCTCCGCAGTGGGGGAGAAGGGCGGCCAGGTCATCGTGACGCTCTCGCCCGAGAGCCAGAAGGCGAGTGGCCTGCGCACGGCCGTGCTGGGGGCGGCGCGCTCGGAGGGTGCGGCCATCGTCTACGGCACCGTGGTCGACCTGCAACCGCTGTACGAGCAGCGCGGCCGCTATCTGGCTGCGCTTGCCGAGGCGCGCGGCCTGCGCGCGGCGGTCGCCACCAGCGAGGCCGAGTATGAGCGCGCGCGCCGACTGTTCGCCGACGACCGCAACGTCGCGGAGCGCACGGTGCAGGCAGCCGAGGCCCAGTGGCGCAGCGACCTCGCGCGCCGTCAGGCTGCGGAGCAATCCGCCCGCTCCACGCACGACGCGATGCGGGCCGCCTGGGGGTCGGCGATCGCGGCCTGGGCGACCGATCCCAGCGGCAGATCGTTCGATGCGCTGGCCACGCAGCAGTCCGTCATCGTTCAGGTCGTCTTTCCGCACGAGCTCCAGGCGGCCGCCGGCAATGCTCCACTGAGCATCGCGCCGGTCAGCGCGCGTGGATCCAGGCATCCGGCGCGCTTCCTGTCCGCTTCGCCGCAGACCGACGCGGCGCTGCCCGGCGCGACATTCTTCTACGTCGTCGACGGCAAGGGCCTGCGCGCCGGCATGCGCGTGGCAGGTGAACTCAAGCTCGGGGGAAAGGCGCGCGAAGGCGTCGCCGTGCCCGAGGCGGCGGTGGTGTGGCACGGCGGAAGGGCGTGGGCATACGTGAAGGAGGATCCGAGCACCTTCGTGCGCACGCTGGTGAGCACCGACGACGAGATCGGCGATGCGTGGTTCAACGTCGATCGCTTCAAGAGCGGAGACGAAGTGGTCGTCTCCGGCGCGCAGCTGCTCCTGTCCGAGGAACTCAAGTTCCAGATCCGCAACGAGAACGAGGACTGACGTCGTGAACGCCGCGGCATGATCTCCCTCATCATCCGTCAGTCCATCCGCTACCCGGGCGTGGTGGTCGCGCTGGCGCTGACGCTGATCATCTACGGCGTTTACGTCCTCACGCGCGCGAACCTCGACGTCTTTCCGGAGTTCTCGCCCAGCCAGGTGGTGATCCAGGCCGAGGCGCCCGGCCTTTCCGCCGAACTGGTGGAGCTGCAGGTCACCCGGCCGATCGAAGCCGCGCTCGCGGGCACCTCCGGCGTGGAGATCGTGCGCTCGCAGTCGATTCCCGGACTGTCGGTGGTGAGCGTGTTCTTCATCGAAGGCTCGAGCGTCCACCAGAACCGTCAGGTGGTCGGGGAGCGGCTGCTCGCGCTCGCCAACCAGCTGCCCGAGGGTGTGCCGCAGCCGACCATGACGCCGCTGACGTCGTCGGCGAGCACCGTCCTCGGCGTGGGACTCACTTCGGATATGCGCTCGCTGATGGAACTGCGCACGCTGGTGGACTGGACGATCCGGCCCCACCTGCTGGCGGTCGAGGGCGTGGCCGAGGTGAACGTGTTCGGCGGCGACGTGCGTCAGTGGCAGATCCAGGTCGACCCCGACCGGCTGATTCGTCACGGCCTGGCCCTGAACGACGTCCTCGATGCGGCCGGCAAGGCCACGGCCATGCTCGCCTCGGGCTTCGTCAAGACCAGCAACCAGCACATCGTCGTCAATGCCGAAGGCCAGCCCGGCAGCGTGCAGGATCTCGCCAACGTGCTGCTGCGCGAGAAGGGCGGACAGATCCTGCGCCTGGGCGACGTGGCGCAGGTGATCGAAGGCGCTGCGCCCTCCATTTCCGCCGCGGGCATCGACGGCAAGCCGGGCGTGTTCCTGATGGTGCAAGGTCAGCTCGGCGCCAACACGCGCGGCGTGACCGCCGGCCTGGAATCGGCCATCGCCGAGCTGCAGCCGCTACTGGACGAGGAGCAGGTCACCATCCATCCGCGCATGTTCCGTCCGGCAAACTTCATCGAGACTGCCGTGGACAACGTGCGTTTCGACCTCACCGTCGGTTCGATCCTGGTGGTGGTGGTGCTGTTCCTGTTCCTGTTCAACCTGCGCACCGCGCTGATCTGCGCCACCGCGATTCCCACGTCGCTGCTGTCGGCGGTCATCGTCCTCGACTATTTCGGCGTGAGTCTCAATGTCATGGTCTTGGGGGGACTGGCGATCGCGCTCGGCGAAGTGGTGGACGATGCCATCATCGACACCGAGAACATCTTCCGGCGCCTGCGCGAGAACCGCGAGGTCGCGAACCCGCGCCCGCTGCACGACGTGGTGCTCGACGCCTCGGTGGAAGTGCGCAGCTCGGTGGTGCACGCGACCTTCATCGTCGCGCTCGTGTTCATCCCGCTGCTCACCCTGTCCGGCATCGCCGGCAAGCTGTTCGCGCCCCTGGGTCAGGCGTACATCCTCGCCATCCTCGCATCCCTGGGGGTCGCCCTCACGCTGACCCCCGCGCTGTGCTACCTGTTGCTGGCGCGTAGCGATCTGCGGCAGCTCGATCCGCCGGCGGTTGCATGGATCAAGCCGCGCTACGTGTCTGTGCTGCGCCGCGTGGAGCGTTTCCCCGGACGCATCATCGCCGCGGTGTTCGCGGTCATCGCACTGGGCATCGCCACGCTGCCGCTGTTCTCCGGCGAATTCATCCCGTCCCTGCGCGAGGGCCACTACATCGTGCACATGAGCGCCGTGCCGGGCACCGCCGAGAGCGAGTCGCTGCGCATCGGCAGCCGGGTGTCCGAGCAGCTGCTGGCCATCGACGGCGTGCAGTCGGTGGCGCAGTGGGTGGGCCGGGCACCCAACGGTGCCGACACCTTCGGCACCCACTACAGCGAGTTCGAGGTGGAGATCGGCGCGCTGCCCGGTCGGCAGCAGCAGCGTATCCTGCGCGAGATCCGCGAAACCCTGTCGGGCGAGCGCGCCGGTATCGTCTGGCCCGGGGTCACGTTCGGCGTGAACACCTTCCTCACCGAGCGCATCGAGGAGACCATCACCGGATTCGCTGCGCCGCTCGCCGTGAACATCTACGGCCCCTCGCTCGACGCGCTCGACCGGGACGCGCAGCAGGTGGCAGCCGCGATCGCGCAAGTTCCCGGGGCGCGCGACGTGCAGGTGCAGGCGCCACCCGGCAATCCCCAGCTTTCCGTGCGTCTGCGCCACGATCGCGTGTCGGCCATGGGCCTCGCGCCCCTCGACGTGCTGCGCGCAATCAGCGCCGCCTACGAGGGACACGCGGTCGGACAGATCTACAGCGAAGGCCGCGTCGTCGACCTCGTCGTCGTGCTCGAGCCCGTGCGCCGCAACGACATCGGGCGCGTGGGCGATCTGCAACTGCGCGCCGCCGACGGGCGTTTGATCCGCCTCGCGCAGGTCGCCGACATTGCTTTGACCAGCGGCCGCTACAAGATTCTGCACGCGGGCGGACGCCGACTGCAGACGGTCACTGCCAACGTCGAGGGCAGGGACGTGGGCGGCTTCGAGCGCGACGTGCGCGCACGCATCGCCGAGAACGTCAGGCTGTCCGAGGGCAACTACCTCGTCTATGCCGGCGAGGCGCGGGCCGCCGCGCAGGCACGCGAGGACCTGATCGTGCACTCGCTCATCGCCGGCATCGGGATTTTCCTGCTGCTCTACATCGCGTTCAACAACCTGCGCAATCTGCTGGTGACCTTCGCCAACCTTCCCTTCGCGTTGATCGGAGGCGTGTGCGCGGTGCTGTTCGCCACCGGCGGCTGGATGTCGCTCGGCTCCCTGGTCGGCTTTGTCACGCTGTTCGGCATCACCCTGCGCAACTCGATCATGCTGGTCTCCCACTACCAGCACCTGGTGGAGGTCGACGGTCTGCCCTGGGGCCTGGAGACGGCGCTGCGCGGGGCGTCGGAGCGTCTGCCCTCGATTCTGATGACCGCGCTCGTCACGGGACTGGCCCTGCTTCCGCTGGCGCTGGGCTCGGGGGAACCCGGCCGCGAGATCGAGGGTCCGATGGCAACCATCATCGTCGGCGGATTGATCACGTCGACCGTCCTCAACCTGATGATCCTGCCGACCTTGCTGCTGCACTTCGGCAGATTCGAGCGGCGGCTGCCGTGAGCCGGCGGCTCGTTCGCGACGCTGGGGGTATGATGCTCGGCTCGGACGGGTGGAGGACACGATGACCGAACAGGCCAGGAAGCTCAAGGCGGTGACCGCATCGGCGGTGCGCGAGCGCGTGAGCGAGGAAGAGTGGAGCGTGCGCTGCGATCTCGCCGCCGCGTACCAATTGGCCGCCCAGTATCGCTGGACGGACATGATCTACACCCACTTCTCGGCGCGGGTGCCGGGAAGCGAGCATCTGCTCATCAACCCCTACGGGCTGATGTTCGACGAAATCACCGCATCCACGCTGGTGAAGATCGACAAGGACGGCAAGCTCGTGGACGACCCGACCGGTCTGGGCATCAACTACGCCGGGTTCGTCATCCACGGTTGCGTGCACGAGGCGCGCCCCGAGGTGAACTGCGTGATCCACACGCACACGCGCGCCGGCGTGGCGGTCTCGGCGCAGAAGGGCGGGATGTTGCCGATCAGCCAGCACGCGCTGAGCGTCTATGGCGAACTGACGTATCACGACTACGAGGGCATCGCGCTGGAACTCGACGAGCGCACCCGCCTGGCACGTGATCTTGGCCCGACTTCCAAGGCGATGATCCTGCGCAACCACGGCCTGCTCGCGCTCGGGGCAACCGTCGCCGAGGCCTTTCACGTGATGTACTACCTCGACTGCGCCTGTCAGATTCAGATCGATGCGCAGGCCGCGGGGCGCGCGGAACTCGAGATCATTCCCGAAGACGTGGCGCACAAGGGATATCTTCAGTTCCAGCGCCCCGGCGGCTCCGAGCTGGAGAAGGAATGGCCGGCGCTGCTGCGGATGCTGGATCGCAAAGGCATCGCTTACCGCAATTGATCGTCAACCTCAAGACCGACTTGTACACCATCATGATTCGAATCGTTCTCGCTGCATTCCTTCTGCTGCCCGCCCTCGTCCGTGCCGACTATCAGGACGGCGTGCAGCACTATGCCAAGGGCAATTACGACGCCGCCATGGAGCAGTTTCAACAGGCTGCCGAACAGGGCGAGCCCAAGGCGATCTACTTCATCGGCTTCATGCACCACAACGGCTTCGGCGTGCCGAGGAGCGACGCCGAGGCGATGAAGTGGATCCGCCGTTCCGCCGACATGAATCACTACGAGTCGCAGTTCTACATGGGCAGGCTCAGTGAATCGGGGAGGAAGATCGAGCACGATCTGGTCGCCGCATACATGTGGTTCTCCCTGGCGGCGAAGAGTGCGCCGAACGAGCGCGACGCGGCCTACACCATGCGCGAGGTACGTCGCCTGGAGAAGAAGTTGAAACCGGAGGAGATCGCCAAGGCCAAGCAGATGGCGGAGGCGTGGAAGCCCGCCAACTGATCGATGGCGTTGTCGTCCGATGGCGGCGCGCGCCTGGTCAGCTAGCCGAGCACGGCAGCGAGGAAGAACATCGCGCTGAAGCCGGTGAAGAGCGCGGTCGTGGCGCCGCGCTCGAATCCGGGGCGGTGCGTCTCGGGAATCACTTCGCTGCTGATCACGAACAGCATGGCCCCCGCGGCGAAGGCCAACGCCCACGGCAGCAGCAGATCGGAAAACGCCACGGCGCCTGCACCGAGGATCCCGCCCACCGGTTCGACCACGCCGGACAGAAAGGCGGCCATGAAGGCGGTTCCCCGTCCATAGCCGACCGCCATCATTCCCGCCGCGACCGCCAGGCCTTCGGGGAGGTTCTGCAGGCCTATCCCGAGGGTCACGCCCAGGCCGGTGGACAGGCTGCCGCTCGCTGCGCCCACGCCCACGGCCAGGCCCTCGGGGAAGTTGTGGATCACGATGGCGATCACGAACAGCCAGATGCGGTTCAGCCGCCTGCTGCTGTCGCCCTCGCAGCCCTTGCAGAAGTGCTCGTGCGGCACGGTGCGGTTGACCAGCCAGAGCACGAAGCCGCCCAGTCCCAGGCTGAAAAGGACGATTCCCGCCGCCTGCGATTTGCTCCCGAACCGCGCGAGCGCTGCGTCGTAGCCCGGCAGCAGCAGCGAGAACATGGTGGCCGCGAGCATGATCCCGGCGGCGAAGCTCAGCAGCACGTTCGTGACGTTGTCGCTCAGGCGCCGGACCGTCATGATCGGCAGCGCGCCGAGCGTGGTGGCCACGGTGCCGGCAAGAAAACTCGCCAGCATCCCGCTCAGAAATGGCGAGTGGGCGAGGAAGTGTTCGAGTCCGTCCATGCCTGGATCCAGTGTGCGATGGGCTTGCCGTGGAACGACGGGCGCTACGCAGGGGCTCTGCTTCGCGGGGACGGGGAACGGCGATCGGCATCTCGTGTCACACCTGCATACTGGAGATGCGCGACATCGATGACAAGCAGGGACGCCGTCATTTTGTGGATGTCCGCCATCGCTGGATCCGAACGATCGACACCGGTCCGCTTGCTAGACTTTGGCTATCCGGGTGTCTGCCGGGCAGGAGCGGTGAGATGACGACGCTGACGCTGACGAAAGACAACTTCGACCAGACGGTCGCCCACCACGACATCGTCGTGGTGGATTTCTGGGCACCGTGGTGCGGGCCCTGCCGGTCGTTTGCGCCGGTGTTCGAGGCCGCGTCCGAGCGGCACGAAGGCATCGTGTTCGCGAAGGTCAACACCGACGAGGAGCCGGAACTGGCGGGGATGTTCGCCATCCGCTCGATCCCCACGCTGATGATCATGCGCGAGAAGGTGATCCTGTACCACGAGGCCGGGTCGCTGCCCGGCAAGGCGCTCGACGAGATTCTCGGCAAGGCACGGGAGATCGACATGGCGAAGGTGCACGACGAGCTCGCTCGGGAGCGTGCGGCGCAGCCGTCGGACGATGCCGATGAGAACGCCCCTCGAACCTGACGCCTCGGCACCTTCCAGCGCGGCCAGATCGGTTATCGGCTGAGCCCGGCCTCATTCCGGGGCCAAAGACGGGAAGGGCGGCCGGTGAACCGCCTCACGCTTACGAAAGCCGAGAGTCGGCGGCGGGGGCCAATAGCGCGTTGCGCACCGCCGGATCCTCCAGCTTTGCCACCCACCACTTGAGCGCCTTGCCCGCATCGCGCGGGCGCCACGCCAGGTACAGATGCGAGCGTTCGCGCGGCTCCTCGACCTGCAGCTGCACAAGGCGGCCGGTTGCGAGATAGGGCGCTGCCACGTGCAGCGGGAGAAACCCGACGCCTACCCCGGCAAGCTGGGCCTCCAGCTTCGCCTGCAGCGTGGAGACGGTCAGCGCATCCGCGCCGCCGGCAATGCCGGAACTCCGTGGCGGGAGGCTGCGGGAACTGTCGGCGGCGACCACGATACGGTGTGCGGCAAGGCTAGCCGACGGAATCGGCTGGGGTGCCTGCAGCAGCGGATGGCCGGGCGCGGCCGCGAACACCCACTCGACCTCGCCGAGCGAGCGCACGGTGTATCCGGCCTCGGGCGGCGGCTCCCCCGGGGCGCCGACGCACAAATCGGCCCGACCCGACACCAGGGCATCCCAGCATCCCCCGAGGATCTCGGTGCTCAGGCGCAGGCGCGTGCCAGATCCTTCCCGGAAGAAGGCCTCCACCAGCGGCAACAGCCGCTCACCGGGAATCAGCGCGTCGTGAGCGACGCGCAGCTCCGTCTCCCAGCCCTTGGCCACGCGCTGAACCCGGCACTCGAGGTCCACCGCCGCGCGCAGGAGATACCGTCCGTCGTTGAGCAGCTCCTCGCCGGCCGGTGTCAGGCGGGCGCGGTGTCCGCTGCGGTCGAACAACTGGACCCCCAGGTCCTGCTCCAGCTTTTGGACGGTGTAGGTGATGGCCGAGGGCACCCGGTGCAATTCCTCGGCTGCGGCCGCGAAGCTGCCCTTGCGGGCGATCGCATCCAGGACCAGCAGACCGTCGAGCGAGAGTTTCATTAAACAAGACGCCGCGTTTCGATAATTCGTGCTATGGATGGGGAAATCGGGCTAGAATTCCACTCTTATGGCCGGGGCGTAGGTCGGGAACAGGCGCCAATCCGAGGACGTGCCCGGGCAGACATTCGAGGGTAATTCGCTTTGGAAAACTCCACGATTCGTACTGTAGCGCTTGCCGCGGTGCTGGTCATGTCCATCACTGCCTGCGGCAAGAAGGAGGAGCAGGCTGCGACGCCGGCACCGGCGGCCAAGTCCGGAGGTCCCGCTGCAAAGGGCCCGCCGCCAGGGCTGCCGGTCAAGGCCGTCCAGGTAAAAGTGGGCGAGGTTCGCAGCGAAGTCAGCGCGGTCGGCTCGCTTCTGGCCGACGAGGCGGTGCTCATCCGCCCCGAGATCGACGGCCGCGTCGTCGAGATCCACTTCAACGAAGGCCAGCGCGTGCAGCGCGGTCAGCGCCTGGTGACTCTGGATTCCGCCGAGCTGAGGGCGCAACTGGCGCAGTCCGATGCTCAGGTTCGCACCCAGGCGCAGCGTTACGAGCGCTCCAAGGAACTGCTCGCGCAGAAGTTCATCTCGCAGGAGGCGGTCGACGTCGCCAGGAATGACCTGGACAGTTCCGAGGCGGTTCGCCGCGAGGCTGAGGCGCGATTGAGCAAGACCGTGATCACCGCGCCGTTTTCCGGCATCGTCGGGTTGCGCATGATCAGCCCCGGCGCCTACGTCAAGGCCGGTGACGACATCGTGCGTCTGGAGAACCTCGACTCCATCAAGCTCGACTTCCGCATCCCGGAGGTGTTCGCCTCGCAGGTGCAGCCGGGGCAGAACGTCGCCGTCCGGCTCGACGCCTTTCCCGGTGAGGAGTTCCAGGGGTCGATCTATGCGATCGAGCCGGCCGTCGATGAGCGCACGCGCACCTTCCTCATGCGGGCAAAGGTCCCGAACAAGGGTCTGAAGCTCAAACCCGGCATGTTCGTGCGGGTCGGGCTCACGCTGGAGACGCGCAAGAACGCGCTGCTGGTGCCGGAACCCGCGCTCTGGCCGCAGGGCCAGGACAACTACGTGTTCCGGGTCCAGGACGGCAAGGCGGCGCTGACCAAGGTGCAACTCGGCACCCGCCGGCCCGGGGAGGTCGAGATCGTCGCCGGCCTGTCACCCACCGACACGGTGATCACCGAAGGGCAGATCAAGCTGCGCGATGGCGCACCGGTGATGGTGCTGCCCGACCAGCCTGCGCCGACCGCCCAGGAAGGTGCCGCGGCCGGCGGTGCCGTCAAGCCGGCCGCCTCGGCCGGCGCCGTCACCCAGTCGGAAAAGAAAGGCAGCTGAGGCTGCGCACGTTTTGCTCCCGAAAGGGGAGGTAACCCATGATCCTGTCTGAAATCTCCGTCAAGCGCCCTGTGCTCGCCACGGTGATGAGCCTGCTCATCATCCTGCTGGGCGTCATCTCGTTCGATCGACTCACCGTCCGCGAATACCCGAAGATCGATCCGCCGACGGTATCGGTGCGCACCGTGTACAAGGGCGCGACTTCGCAGGTGGTGGAGAGCGTCATCACCACCCCCATCGAGGACGCGCTGTCGGGCATCGAGGGCATCAAGACCATCAAGTCGCAGAGCCGCGAGGAAGTCAGCCAGATCACGGTGACCTTCGTCACCGACCGCGACGTCGAGGCCGCCGCCAACGACGTGCGCGACCGCGTCTCCCGCGTGGCCGCGCTGCTGCCGGATCAGGCGGACACGCCGGTGGTGAACAAGATCGAGGCCGACGCCTGGCCGATCATGTGGATCGCGCTCTCCAGCGACCGGCACACGCCGATGGAGTTGACCGACTACGCCGACCGGTATCTGACCGACCCGCTCAAGGCACTTCCCGGCGTGGCGACCGTGATCATCGGCGGCGAGCGCAAGTACTCGATGCGCGTGTGGCTGGATCGCGAGCGCATGGCGGCGCAGGGACTGACCGCACAGGACATCGAGGACGCGCTGGAGCGCCAGAACCTGGATTCGCCGGGCGGGCGCATCGAAAGCGACGCGCGCGAATTCACGGTGCTGGCCGAGACCGACCTGAAGAGCGCCGAGCAGTTCAACAACATGATCATTCGCGAGGTGGGCGGCTATCCGATCCGCCTGCGCGACATCGGCTACGCCGCGCCGGGGCCGTACGAGAACCGCAAGATCGTGCGCATCAACGGCAACGAGGCGCTCGGACTGGGCGTGGTCAAGCAGTCGGTCGGCAATACCCTCGCCATCGCCGAGGCCGTGCGCGCCACCATCCCCCGCCTGCAGAACGGGCTGCCGGAAGGCATGCAGATGAAGGTGGCCGTGGATACCTCGGAGTTCATCTCCGCGGCCATCAATGCCGTGTACAAGGTGATGCTCGAGGCCCTCATCCTCGTGGTCCTGGTGATCTTCATCTTCCTGCGCAGTTGGCGCGCGACGATCATTCCGGCGGTCACCATCCCGGTCTCGCTCATCGGCGCGTTCTTCTTCCTATACGTGATGGATTTCTCCGTCAACGTGCTGTCGCTGCTGGGAATCGTGCTGGCGGTGGGCCTGGTGGTGGACGACGCCATCGTGATGCTGGAGAACATTCACCGTCACATCGAGGAGGGCAAGTCGCCCTATCAGGCGGCACTGGTGGGATCGAAGGAGATCGGTTTCGCCATTCTCGCCATGACGATCACGCTGGCGGCTGTGTTCATGCCCCTGGTCTTCATCCAGGGCCGGACCGGGCAGCTGTTCATCGAGTTCGCGCTGACGGTGGTCGCCGCGGTGCTGGTGTCCGGCTTCGTGGCGCTCACGCTCACGCCGATGATGTGCTCGAAGCTGCTCAAGCCGCACGGGGCGCGCCACTCGGCCGCATTCCAGCTCACCGAGCGCATGTTCGAGCGGCTGAACAACGGTTACCGGTCGATCCTGCGCGGGACGTTGCGCGCGCGTTGGGTGGTGGGCATCGTCTTCGTCGCCACGCTCGGCGCTACAGCCTGGCTGGGCATGCAGCTGAAGTCGGAGCTGTCCCCCGTGGAGGACCGCGGCACGTTCATGGCGTTTGCGGTCGCACCGGAAGGCTCGACCATGCAGTACACCGACGGCTACATGAAGATGATCGGTAAGATGATCAACCAGTATCCCGAGGTGGACACGCTGTTCGAGGTGGTCGCACCGGGACTGGAGCGGCCCAACCCGGTCAACCTCGGCATCGGCTTCGCCGTGCTCAAGCACTGGAGCGAGCGCGAGCGCGGGCAGTTGGCCATCACGCAGGAACTCACGCCGAAGCTGTTCGGCGGCCTGCCTGGCGTCATCTCCTTCACCGTGAATCCGCCCTCGCTCGGTGCGAGCTTCCTGTCCAAGCAGATCGAGTACGTCATCTACGGCAACAGCTACGAGCAGCTGCAGGGGGACGTGAGCAAGGTGATGGCTCGCCTCTCGCAGTATCCGGGCATCATCGGTCTGGACACGGATCTGAAGCTGAACAAGCCGCAGTTGCGGGTCGAGATCGACCGCGACAAGGCATCGGCGCTCGGCGTGTCCATGGAGACCATCGGCCACACGCTGGAGACGCTGATGGGCGGACGCGACGTCACCCGCTACAAGCGCGAGGGCAAGCAGTACGACGTGGTGGTGCAGGTCGAGGACGCCAATCGCCGGCAACCCTCCGACCTGACCGCGATCTACGTGCGCGGAGCCGGTGGCGAACTGCACCAGCTCTCCAACCTCGTCACGATCCGCGAGACGGTGGCGCCGAAGGAGCTGAACCACTTCAACAAGCTGCGTGCAGCGGTCATCAACGGCAACGTCGGGCCGGGCGCGACGCTTGGCGAGGCGTTGGCATACATCGACCAGGTGGTTGAGGAGGAGTTGCCGCGGGGAACCGCCACCGACCTGGACGGCCAGTCGCGCGAATTCCGCGAGAGCGGTCAGGAGGCGGTGCTCGTGCTGCTGCTTGCAGTGGTCTTCATCTACCTCGTGCTCGCCGCCCAATTCGAGAGCTTCGTGGGACCGCTGGTGATCATGCTCACCGTGCCGCTCGCGTGGTGCGGGGCCTTGCTGATGATGTGGATCAACTCGAAGCTTGGCACCGGTGGGACGCTGAACATCTACAGCCAGATCGGTCTGGTCATGCTGGTCGGCCTCATCACCAAGAACGGGATCCTGATCGTGGAGTTCTCCAATCAGCTCCGGCTCAAGGGCCTGTCTAAGCTGGAGGCCGTGATCGAAGCCTCGACGCTGCGGCTGCGCCCGATCCTGATGACGTCCTTCGCGACCGTTTTAGGTGCACTGCCGCTGGCGACTTCGACCGGTGCCGGTTCCGAGGCGCGGGCGGCGATCGGCTGGGTCATCGTCGGCGGCATGATGCTGGGCACGTTCCTGACCCTGTTCGTGATCCCGACGGCTTACTCGCTGCTGGTGCGCAAGATCCACGATCCCGGCGCTGAGCCGGAATCGGAGCAGATCGCGCATCCTCCGCTGGGCGAACAGGTGCCGTAACCTCGCAGCTCGCCTCCGAGAAAGACGCGCTTCGGCGCGTCTTTTTTTGGCTTGCGGCCTTGCTGCCTGCGGGGTCCGTGGGCAGAACGTCCCGCGATCTCCGCGAACGAAGTATTGCGGCGTCGATGGGATAATCGTCGCGCGGCGAACGTCTGGATCTCGATGACGGCATGGAACTGGGCTGGGGAACGGTTTACCTGATCAGCGAATGGGCGGTGCGCCTGGCCATGCTGTTCTACGTTCCTCAGCGGCGCAGTCCGGCTGCTGCACGCGGCTGGCTGCTTCTCATCTTCTTTCTGCCGTGGCCGGGACTGGTGCTGTATGCGATTTTCGGCCGCGCCTATTTGCCTCGTCAGCGACTCGAGATGCAATTGGCGGTGTCACGACTGGTGCGCGAACTGCAGCCCCGCATCCTCGGCAACGCACTGGTCACGGACCCGTCGCTGCCGGCCGCCTTCGCACCCGCCGTCGCACTTGCCCACCGGCTCGCCGACTTCGCCACCTGCCGCGGCAATCAGGTGGACCTGCTCACCGATTATCATCAAGGCATCGAGCGGATGCTGGCCGACATCGCAGGGGCGAGGCACCACGTGCATCTGCTCTACTACATCTTCCGTGACGATGCGACCGGCATGCGCGTCATCGAGGCACTGAAGAGCGCTACGGCCCGGGGGGTCAAATGCCGTGTCCTCGCCGATGGATACGGCTCCTTCTTCGCATTCCGCCGCCTCGCGGCGGTGTTCAGGGCATCAGGCATCGAGGCGCTCCTGGTCATGCCGCCGCGCGTCTGGGGCCGCAAGGCGGTGCGGCTCGACCTGCGCAACCACCGCAAGATCGCCATCATCGACGGCCACATCGGCTACGTCGGGTCGCAGAACATCGTCGATCCCGACGCCAACCGGCGCCTCACCAATGAGGAGCTGGTCGCGCGCCTCACCGGCCCCGTCGTCCGCCAGCTGCAGGGCGTGTTCCTGGCGGACCGCTTCTACGAGACCGAGAGCCTGCCGGACGATCCGCCGGAGCGGCTGTTCCCGCAGGTGGGGAGCGGCGGCGGCGTGATGGCGCAGGTCATGCCGAGCGGCCCCGGCTATCACCATGGCAATACCCAGCAGGTGATGGTGGCGCTGATGCACGCGGCGGCGCACCGGATCGTGCTCACCACACCGTACTTCGTGCCCGACGAGCCGTTCCTGCTCGCCATGAAGACAGCCGCCGAGCGGGGCGTGGCGGTGCACCTGGTGGTGTCCCGGCACTCCAACAAGCCCATCGTGCATCTCGCGCAGGAATCGAACTACGAGGAACTGCTGGATGCAGGCGCGCGCATCCACCTCTATCACGGCAACTTCCTGCATGCCAAGCACGCGACCATCGACGACGACGTGGCGGTCATCGGCTCCAGCAACCTCGACATCCGCTCGTTCGCCCTGAACAACGAGGTGAGCGTGCTGGTCTACGACCGCGAGGTCGTCGCGACACTGCAGC
Organism: Pseudomonadota bacterium; assembly: GCA_023430065.1. GTDB lineage: Bacteria > Pseudomonadota > Gammaproteobacteria > Burkholderiales > SHXO01 > SHXO01. The sequence goes on from JAEZCG010000164.1 coordinate 23,178, forward strand.
AGGTGCAGGCCCGCTATTTCGAGGAATCCGACGAGGTCGACCTGCTCATCTGGCGCAAGCGCGGCATCCTTGCCCGCGTGGCACAGAACGTGGCCCGGCTGGCGGACACCCTGTTGTAAGTGCTCCTCGTTCGAACAATCTGAACGACTAGCTCGAAAAGCTCCGCTTTCGTTCCTCGAGTCCGGTGCCAATATGGAGTGCTCTACGCTCGTAGCGAGCACTTCAGGAGCTTCGACCATGATCACCCTGCGACGCGCGGACGACCGCGGTCACGCCAACCACGGCTGGCTGGACAGCCATCACACCTTTTCCTTCGCCGACTACTACGACCCGCGTGAGATGGGGTTCGGGCCGCTGCGCGTGATCAACGAGGACCGGGTCCAGGCGGGCATGGGATTCGGCACGCATCCCCATCGCGACATGGAGATCCTCAGCTATGTGCTGGAGGGTGCGTTGGAGCACAAGGACAGCATCGGCACCGGCTCGGTCATCCGCCCCGGCGACGTCCAGCGCATGAGCGCGGGCACCGGCGTGCTGCACAGCGAGTTCAATCACTCGCCCGATTCGCCCGTGCATTTCCTGCAGATATGGATCGAGCCCGACCGCCGTGGGGTGAAGCCGAGCTACGAGCAGAAGTCGTTCTCGGAGCAGGACAAGCGCGGACGCCTGCGGCTGGTGGCCTCGCCGGATGGTGCGGACGGGTCGGTGCGCATTCACCAGGATGCACGCGTCTATGCGACGGTGCTCGACGGCGCGGACGAGATCGTGCACGCACTGGCAGATGGCCGCCGCGCCTACCTGCACGTCGCGCGCGGCAGCGTCGAACTGAATGGTCAGCCTCTGTCGGCCGGGGACGGCGCCCGGATCGAGGGCGAGCGCGAAGTGCGGTTGGGCAGGGCGCAGCAGGCCGAGGTGCTCCTGTTCGACATGGTCTAGGCATGCTGCTCGCGGACGATTCGGAGGCAGGGCGAACATGAGCGGGTATCTCCTCGATGGGCAGTGGCATCCGGGCTGGTACGACACCGGCAGGACCGGCGGCGAGTTCCGCCGGACAGTCGCGCGATTCCGCGCGCGCGTCAGCGCGGACGGCTGCACGCCCCATCCCGCCGAGCCGGGCCGCTATCACCTCTACGTGTCGCTCGCCTGCCCCTGGGCACATCGCACACTGATCTTCCGGACGCTCAAAGGACTGGAGGCGGTCATCTCCGTGTCCGTGGTCGAACCGGTGATGCACGACCAGGGCTGGGAGTTCGGTGACGGGCCGGGATGCATTCCGGACACCGTCAACGGCTTCGGTTACCTGCGCGAGCTGTACACCGCCGCAGATCCGCAGTTCAGTGGACGCGTGACCGTGCCGGTGTTGTGGGACAAGCAGACCCGCACCATCGTGAACAACGAGTCGGCCGAGATCATCCGCATGCTGAACTCGGCCTTCGACGCCTACACGCCGGTGCGGACCGACTACTATCCGGAGCCGCTGCGTGCGCGTATCGACGAGATCAACGAGTTCGTCTACGCACGGGTGAACAACGGTGTGTACCGGTGCGGCTTCGCCGGCTCTCAGGATGCGTACGAGCAGGCGTTCGACGCGCTGTTCTCCGCGCTGGACCGGCTGGAGGAGATGCTGGGCCGATCCCCCTATCTGGTGGGCGATACGATCACCGAGGCCGACTGGCGGTTGTTCACCACGCTGGTTCGCTTCGACGCGGTCTACTACGTGCATTTCAAGTGCAACCTGCGCCGTATCGCCGAGTACCCGAATCTCTCGCGCTTCGTCCGAGCGCTGTACGCCGTCTCCGGCATTGCGGCGACCGTCGACATGGATCACATCAAGCGCCACTACTACATCAGCCACCGGCACCTGAACCCCACAGGCATCGTGCCGAAGGGGCCGGCACTGGATTTCATGCAAACGAGCGATGTCTGGAGAAAGTCATGACGACGAAGGTATATATCGTGTTCTACAGCATGTACGGCCACATCTACCGCATGGCCGAAGCGGTGGCCGACGGCGTGCGGGAAGCGGGGGACACCGAAGTGACGCTGCTGCAGGTTCCCGAGCTGGTGCCGGACGATGTGCTCGAGAAGAGCGGTGCGAAGGCGGCACGCGCGGCGTTCGCGCACGTGCCCGTTGCCAAGGTCGACCAACTGGCCGAGGCCGATGCATTGATCTTCGGCACCGGCACGCGCTACGGCATGATGACCGCGCAGATGCGCAACTTTCTGGATCAGTCCGGCGGACTGTGGATGAAGGGCGCGCTGGTCGGAAAAGTCGGCAGCGTCTTCACCAGCACTGCCACGCAACACGGCGGCCAGGAGACCACGATCACGAGCTTCCATACGACGCTGCTGCATCACGGCATGATCATCGTGGGCGTGCCCTATGCCGAGCAGCGCCAGACGACCATGAGCGAGATCAGCGGCGGCTCGCCCTACGGAGCCAGCACGATCACGGGTGGGGACGGCTCGCGCATGCCGAGCGAGAACGAACTGGCCATCGCGCGCTACCAGGGCCGGCACGTGGCAACGATCGCCGGTCAGTTGAAGCGCGGCAGGGGCTAGATCAAGTTCCGGTCGAAGCCACCCGAAACGCGGGCGACCGTGAAGCCGGTTCGTCACCCCGGTGAAGGCCGGGGTACGGTTCTTTCCCGTAGGCAATCTGTAAGTCGGCGCGATCTAGGCTTTCCCCTGATGCGCCCGCCGGGCGCGAGAACCAGGAGAGAAGAGCATGCGTACATCCACGCCAATGGGCGTCTTCACCATCGTCTGTCTGGCCCTGATGTGGGGCGTCTCCACGCCCCTGCACGCGCAGAAATCCGGCCGCTTTCAGGGTCACGCTGTCCTGCTCAACATGAAGCACACGGATCTGAAGACACCGGAGGGGCATCCTTACAAGGGGACCTTCACCGGGGAGCAGGAAGGGCTCATCTTCCACAACGGTGGCGGGAGCAGCCTCGACAAGTTGCTCGACCGTGCCCACTACATCGTCCAGTACGTTGGCGATGCGGGCACCAGCTCCGGGTATTGCGTGAAGACGTTCACCACCAAGGACAAGCCCCAGTTGTATGCCCGTTGCGATTGGAAGGGAACTGCCACCGGTTCAGCCGGCACCGTCACACTCGTCGGCGGCACCGGACCCTTCGCGGAGATCAAGGGCAGAGGCAAGTTCAACTTCGTGGCAGTTAACGAGCGCGTGAACTGGGACGACATCGAGTGGGAGTGGGAGCTGCCTTGATCTCGCCCGGGCGTTCATCCCCTACCAGAGCGCGCGATCGTTCCGGACTGACGATGCAGGCGCCACGCGGGCGAACACCGGGGACAGTTATCATTCCCTCATGCTTCGCATCCGTAATCTCTGCAAGTCGTACGAAGGTGCGCGCCGCGTGGTCCTGCGTGGCGTCGATCTGCATCTCGCAGCCGGCGAGTACGTCGCGATCATGGGCGAGTCCGGCGTGGGAAAGTCGACCCTGCTCAACCTGGTTGCGGGCCTCGACGTGCCGGACGATGGGCAGATCGAGGTCGATAGCAAGTCCCTGGCAGGACTATCGGACGACGCGCTGACCCGTCTGCGCCGCGAGAAGATGGGATTCGTGTTCCAGGCCTTCCACGTCTTGCCCTACCTGAGCGTCGTGCAGAACGTCGCGCTGCCGCTCAACCTCCTCGGTGCGGATCCACGCACCGCCGCGCAGCGCGCGCGGTCGATGCTCGATGCGGTGGGTCTTGGCGACCGCGTATCGAGCGCACCGCGAGAACTTTCCGGCGGCGAACTGCAACGGGTCGCCATCGCCCGGGCCCTGGTGCATGAGCCGAAGCTGGTGCTCGCCGACGAGCCGACCGGCAATCTCGATCCCGACAGTGCGGATCAAGTGCTCGCGCTTCTGCGCGACCAGATCAAGGCACGCAATGCGGTCGGGATGCTGGTGACGCACTCGCTTCACGCCGCAGCCACCGCGGACCGCGTCCTCGTGCTCGCGCCGGAAGGATTGCGCTCAGCCTGCCCGACTGGCGTCCAGGGGTGAAGTCAAGACCGGCCGGACTTGTCCGGGATCTGGCCGATGACCCGGTGCCGGGGCGCAGGCATCGTTCCGATGTACACGCTGTCACGCCCGCTTCTCACCAGCGTCACAGTGGACTCGTGGCCCGATGCTGCAGACACATTGGTGGCATACACACTACCTCGTCCGTAGGACTGCTCCGCAAGGGCATTCGCAGAACCCATCAGAGCCACGGCGACTACCATCGCTTTGATGCTCACAGCAGTTCTCCTGTCTATGCATGTCGCTTCCGAGCACCGCGAGTTGGACAGTGAACGGGGGGCGCACGCCCGCCTGACGCCTTGCTCGCCGGCGCTCAACGCGTATTCCGCAAGCCAGGGCGGCATTCAGAATTCGATGCCGCCCCAACCTGGCGCCTAGTTCCTCTGCGCGGCCTCGTGAACGAGTTGCGGACGTGCCGACCCGCCCATGTTGGTGCGCTTCATGAACGCGTCGTCGCGCGAGATGCGAACCGGCTTCGCCTGTTCGTCGGTGCGATGCACGTTCGTGCGTGCCATGACCGCCGGATCGAATCCGACGCGCAGTTCGCTGGTTTCGCCCGCCGGCCTGCCCATATTCGTCCGGCCCGCGACGTCAGGATCAAAAACGACTCTGACCGATTCGATATCGGCCGCCTGCGCAACGGCAGAAACGGCCAGAAGAGACAACGCCGACAGCGTTGCTCGTGCATATCCATTGCGCTTCATGAAGCCTCCGATGATCGGTATGCTGCAGCCAGACGAGTGCTTCCCCATTCTGGTTGTCGGGACGATGTGCGACGCACACGCGATGGATCCCGGCAGGTGAAAGTCTAGGCTGGACGAACATACAGATCGGTTACGGATCGCGCAGTACCCTGTATATAAGTATAGAGCTTTGGTCATAGACGAACGGTGACGCGATGGGTCGCCGCAGGGGGCTTGGGTCCTCGCCGTTCAGGGTAATGGACTCCCAGCCTGCGCGCGCGTCCAGCCCTCAGCCGATTCGACGGGCGGCTTTTCGATCCCTCGGTTGGAGAGGGAGCACGCCGCCCGCAATGCGTCGGTGATCGCGCGCGACTACGTGCAGTTCAGCGCAGCTGCACGTACTCGTAATCGACCGGAAGGTTGTTGATCCCACGGTCGGGCGGGGCGATCCAGCCGGCCATCTTGCCGGGCTCGACCACGCGCTGCATCAGGCTGCGCACGAAGGTGCGATCGGCCTCGCTGGGCAACCAGTCTCCCGCCCGGCGGTCGAAGTCGGCGCGGTCGAGCAGGCGTCCCTGGGGATCGACCGGCAGGCCCGCCCAGGCGCCCTGGATGCGATGGAAGTGAGGACTCGGCAGGTTCAGCCGGAAGTCGTAGCCGGCGCGCTGGATCTGCATGTTCCAGCGCTTCACCCCGATCTCGCAGTCCTTCACGTAGGAGGTGCGCATCACCTCGTTCATCGCGTTGCGCAGCGCCACCGTCTCCACGCCGTTGGGTGTCTCGAGTTGGTAGGTGGCGTCGCGGCAGACGTGATCCTCGTACTGGCTCTCGTCCGGGCGTCCCTTGATGCCGGCGGCAAAGGTCGTCGCCGCATTCGACGACACCTCCGAGCCGAACAGGTCGAGCGACGAGGTGAACCAGAAGTTCAGGTAGCGCTGGATGGTGGGCAGATCGATCGCGCCGTGCGCGCGGATGGCAGCCGGATCGTCGGTGCCCAGCTCCTTCATCACCTCGAGCGCGCGCCTGACCACCCGTCCGACGCCGGTCTCCCCGACGAACATGTGGTGCGCCTCCTCGGTGAGCATGAAACGGCAGGAGCGCGCCAGCGGGTCGAAGCCGGATTCGGCCAGCGCCTTGAGCTGAAACTTGCCGTCACGGTCGGTGAAATAGGTGAACATGAAGAAGGACAGCCAGTCCTGAACCGGCTCGTTGAACGTGCTCAGGATGCGCGGCTTGTCGGCATCGCCAGAGTGGCGCGCCAGCAGTTCCTCGGCTTCCTCACGGCCATCGCGGCCGAAGTAGGCGTGCAGCAGGTAGACCATCGCCCACAGGTGGCGGCCTTCCTCGACGTTCACCTGGAACAGGTTGCGCAGGTCGTACAGCGAAGGACAGGTGTGGCCGAGCAGGTGCTGTTGCTCCACCGAAGCCGGCTCGGTGTCGCCCTGGGTGACGATGATGCGGCGGAACTGCGAGCGCAGTTCGCCCGGCACCTGCTGCCACGCCGGCTGGCCGTAGTTGTCCCCGAAGCCGATGGTGCGATAGGGAATCGGGTCGGCGAGGAAGATGCCCCAGCGGTAGTCCGGCATCTTGACCGCGCCGTAGCTGGCCCAGCCCTGTGCATCGACGCCAACCGCGGTGCGAAGATAGACGTCGGCCGAGGCGAAGTCGTTCGGCCCCATCTCGCGCCACCAGTCGAGGAACTTCGGCTGCCAGTGCTCGAGCGCGCGCTGCAGCGTGCGGTCTCCCGCCAGGTTGACATTGTTCGGAATCCGTTCGCCGTAGTCGATGCGCATTACACGCGCTCCCAGTTGAACCGCGGCTTGCTCCCGCTGCCGTACACCTTCAGCGCGCCCTGTTCGCCCACCGCGTTGGGCCGGTTGAAGATCCAGTTCTGCCACGCCGACAGGCGTCCGAAGATGCGCGTCTGCATGCTCTCCGCGCCGGAGAAGCGCAGGTTCGCCTCCATGCCGGTCAGCGCGTCGGGCGAGAGGCTGGTGCGTTCCTCGATCGCGAGGCGCACTTCGTCCGCCCAGTCGATGTCGTCCGGGGCGTAGGTCACCAGGCCGAGTTCCTCTGCCAGGGCTGCGCCGATGCGGTCGCCGACGATGGCGCGCGCGGCCTCGACCGGCCGCGTCTCGCCGCAGAACCGCATGCCCAGCCGGCTCTCGCCGCTCACCGAGGGGTAGCTGCCGAAGTTCATGCGCGACAGGGCAATGCGCGGGGCACCGGTCTCGTGCTCCGGCAGCAGCAGCATGAAGCTGCGATCGGCCGCGAGCGCCAGTTCGAACAGGGTGCCGGCGAAGCAGGAATCCTGATCGATCACGGCGAACAGCGTGCGCGAGGAGACGTCCAGGCGCGCCAGCGTACGCCGCAACATCCCGAGCGTGGCCTTGACGAACCAATCTTCGGCATGTGCCTGTAGGGACTCGTCCATCCTCAGCACGGCGTCGATGTCGCCCTGGGTCTTGAGCAGCCACAGTCCGAGATCCGGTTCGTTGGTACGCAGCATCAGGACCGCGTCATCCAGCTCGCGTGCCATCGCCAGCGGCCACCATGCAGCGCCGGCGGCATGCATGGCGGCGAGATCGGGCGGCTGCGCGTCCCGGGGTCCCTTGACGGTGATCGAGGCGGTGCGTGCCGCGCGGTCGACCGCAACGTCTACGTACGGATAGTGGTAGCCGCGCGCGTCGATCCGCCGCTCGACCGGCGTCAACGCGATGCCGGGACCCTCGCCAGTGCGTTCGCTGCCTGCCGCCATCGCCGCCGCGCGCGCACGCACGGCGCCTGAGAACTGTTGCGGTGTGGCGATGTGATCGACCAGCTTCCACTGCTTGGCGCGGGCGGCGCGCACACCCTCGGCCGTGCTGCAGAACACGTCGGCGAGGTCGCGTCGCACCTTGCGCTTGTCGGTCAGGCGGGTGAGCCCGCCGGTGCCGGGCAGCACGCCCAGCAGCGGCACCTCCGGCAGGCTCACGGTGGAGGAGCGGTCGTCCACCATCAGAATCTCGTCGCAGGCCAGCGCCAGCTCGTAGCCCCCGCCCGCGACCGTGCCGTTCACCGCCGCCAGGAAGCGCAGGCCCTCGTGGCGGCTGGAGTCCTCGATGCCGTTGCGCGTCTCGTTGGTGAACTTGCAGAAGTTCACCTTCCAGGCGTGCGAGGACTGGCCGAGCATGTAGATGTTGGCGCCGGAGCAGAACATGCGCTCGCGTGCCGAGGTGATCACCACGCACTTCACCGCGGGGTGCTCGAAGCGGATGCGATTGAGCGCGTCGTACAGCTCGATGTCCACGCCCAGGTCGTACGAGTTGAGCTTGAGCCGGTAGCCCGGCACGATGCTCTTGTCCTCGGCCACGTTCATCGCCAGCGTGGCGACCGCGCCGTCCACGTTCAGGCTCCAGTGGGCATAGCGGTCGGGGTGCGTGTCGAAGCCGATGTGCGTGGGCGTCGAACCCGGTTCGTCGGATGCGTTCATCGCGTCGTGCCCTCCTTGCGCGGGTTCTTCAGTGCGCGCTCGAGGTCGCGCAGGCTCTGCTCGGGCCGGCGCCCGGCGGTATTCACGACGAGATCGGCCTGACTGTACAGCCGTTCGCGACCCTTCAGGATGCGATGCAGATCCTCCATCGCCTCCGGGTTGTCCGCCATCGGCCGAGTGTCCCCCTGGGCGATGACCCGCGCCATGTGCTCCTCGGGCGCGGCGCGCAGCCAGACCGTGGTACAGGTCGCACGCAGCAGCTCATAGGTGGCCGGCTCCGACACGATGCTGCCGCCGGTGGCGATCACGCAGCGCGGGTGCGCTTCCAGTACCCGCTCGAGACAGCGCCGCTCGTAGCGCCGGTAGCCGCCCTGGCCGTACAGCAGGAAGATCTCCGAGAGGCCGGTGCCCGCGTCGCGTTCGATCTCTCCATCGAGCTCGATGAAGGGGACCTCGAGTTCCTCCGCCAGCCGGGATCCGAGCGTGGACTTGCCCGCTCCGCGCAAGCCGATCAGTGCAATGCGTGCGTGGCGATCGGAGGTCTCGCTCGCGCTGTCGCGCTGCAGACGGCGGCGGATTGCGCCGAGACGATGCGGCGGCGTGCGGGCGAGCAGCGCGTGAATGCGTACGAGCTCGAGCGAGCGCGGATCCGGTTCGCGCAGCAGATCCTCCACCGGCAGCGACAGCGCCGCCGCGATCTGCCGCAACAGCAGCACCGAGACGTTCCCACGTCCGGACTCGAGCGCGGCCAGGTAGCGCTCCGAGACGCCGGACGCGTCGGCCAGCGAGCGTCTGCTCATTCCTCTGCGTGCGCGCAGGGCGCGCACGCGCGCCCCGAGTTCGGCGAGGAAGGCGTGTTCGCTTTCTGCCGGTGAGGGCTGACACGCGACGCGGCCATCGGGGTTGCGTTCGAGAAGGCGGGTCATGCAATATCGTGCATGAGACGGATGCGGTGTTTGAATTATAGTGCAGGCCTCGAAGGACAGGTCAATCCTGAGCACGCCAACCAGATGAGCGCTTCATCGACCCCTCGCCTTGATTTCGCGCCCGCGGCGGTGCAGGTCGAGCGCCGGACGGACGGCACACTTCTGCTGTCCTCGCCGCAGCCGCTGCAGGCGTACGCGCGCTGTCTGGGCGAGCACCTGGAGCGCTGGGCGCGCGAGGCACCCGAACGCGTGTTCCTGGCCGAGCGAGAGCAGGCGGGGGGCTGGCGGGAACTGACCTATGCCAGCGCACTGCATGCGGTGCGTGCGATCGCGGCGGCGCTGCTCGAGCGCGAACTCGGTCCGCAGCGTCCGGTCGTGATCCTGTCCGACAACAGCATTCGTCACGCGCTGCTCGCGTTGGCCGCAATGCACGTCGGCGTCCCGGTCGCGCCGATTTCGCCGGCCTACTCGCTCGTTTCGCGCGATCACGGCAAGCTGCGTGCAGCCATCGCGTTGCTGCGGCCCGGCTTGGTCTACGTGGAGAACGCCGGTTCCTTCCTGCCTGCGCGACGCGCCGTCGACTGGCACGGCGCGGAATGGGTGAGCGCGGACCCGGACGGCGTCTGCACGCACTTCGACCGTCTCGTGCAGGGCGCGAACGATCGTGCGGTCGACGCCGCGTTTGCGCGGGTGGATCCGGATACCGTCGCCAAGATTCTGCTGACCTCCGGATCCACCGGCGAGCCGAAGGGGGTGATCAACACGCAGCGCATGTTGTGTGCGAATCAGCAGCAGGCGCGGCAGGTATGGCCTTTCCTCGAACGCGACGCCCCGGTGATCTGTGACTGGCTGCCGTGGAACCACACCTTCGGCGGCAATCACAACTTCAACATGATCCTGGCCAACGGCGGCAGCCTCTACATCGATGGCGGCAAACCGGCAACCGGTCAGATCGAGCGAACCATCGCCAACCTGAGCGACGTGTCCCCGACGGTGTACTTCAACGTCCCGCGCGGCTTCGACATGCTGATTCCCGCCCTGGAGCAGGACGCAGCGCTGCGAGCCACCTTCTTTCGTCGCCTGCGCCTCCTGTTCTACGCCGCGGCGGCACTGCCGCAACACTTGTGGGACCGCCTTCAGGCGCTCTCCTGCCAGGAACTCGCGCGTCCCGTGCCGATGGTGTCGGGCTGGGGGTCGACCGAGACCGCGCCGCTTGCCACCGGTGTGCACGAGGTCGTCGATCGGCCCGGGAACATCGGCCTGCCGGTGCCCGGCTGCGTGGTCAAGATGATTCCGAGTGCCGGCCGGTTCGAACTGCGTGTCGCCGGACCCAACGTCACCCCCGGATACTGGAGGTGCGACGCGCTCACCCGGGACGCCTTCGACGAAGAAGGGTTCTACCGCATCGGCGATGCCGGCCGTCTTCTCGACAACGCGCGGCCCGAGCGCGGCATCGTGTTCGAGGGGCGCGTGGTAGAGGACTTCAAGCTCGGCAGCGGCACCTGGGTCCACGTCGGACCGCTGCGCGTGCGCGCGCTCGCGGCGCTCGAGCCGGTCGCGCAGGACGTGGTGGTGGCCGGGCACGACCGCGACGAGCTCGGCCTGCTCGTGTTCCTGGGGCCAGGCTGCTCGCATCTCGTGCCCGGAGCCTCCGTGCACGAACTGGCGCAGCATCCGGCGGTACACGCGCATGTGCACGGCGCGCTGCGCGCGCTGAGGCGGGCGCAACCCGGCAGCTCGGCCCACGCCGCACGTGCGCTGCTGATGAGCGCGCCGCCCGATATCGACGCGGGCGAGATCACGGACAAGGGCTATATCAACCAGCGCGCGGTGCTCGCGCGGCGCGCACCCCTGGTCGCGGAGCTGTTTGCGTCCACGCCGTCGGCGCATCGGGTGGTGCTGACAGGACAGGAGCAATGACGTGGCACTGGAACTGACCATCCTGGTTGGCACCATGACGGGCACTGCACAACTCGTCGCCCAGGAACTCGAGTTGCGTCTCGACGACGGCGGGACGCGCGTACGCACCAGACTGATGGACGGACTCGATGCGAGCGCGTTCGAAGGCGGCGGACTGTTCCTGATCTGCACCTCCACCTATGGGCAGGGCGACGTGCCGGACAACGCCAGGCAGCTGTACGAGTCGCTGTGCAGCGTACGCCCGGACCTGTCGAAGGTGCGCTACGGCGTCGTTGCGCTCGGCGACCGGACCTACCTGGACACCTTCTGCAACGGCGGCAAGCGCTTCGAGGCAATCCTCGCGGCGCTCGGGGCCCGGCGCGTTGGCGACGTGCTGCTGCACGACGCGAGCGCGGGCACCATGCCCGAAGAGGTCGCCGCCGAGTGGATCGATGGCTGGATCGCGCAGTGCCGGGCGCCAAGCGTCGACCACCAGGCACACGAAGGCAACGAAGAAAGCCTTCGAAATTGAAGTTCTTCGTGTCCTCGTGCCTTCGTGGTGATCGCATTCTCCGACAGGGAGGAAACGAAGAAAGCCTTCGAAATTGAAGTTCTTCGTGTCCTCGTGCCTTCGTGGTGAGCGCATTCACCGCCACGGAAGAAGCGAAGAAAGCCTTGAGATAGAAGTTCTTCGTGTCCTCGTGCCTTCGTGGTGATCGCACTCTCCGACACGGAGGAAACGAAGAAAGCCTTCGAAATTGAAGTTCTTCGTGTCCTCGTGCCTTCGTGGTGATCGCACTCTCCGCGGGACGACGCGCCAAGGTATAGTTCCCGCACGATAACGAGGAGAACAGCGCATGCTCAGCCGCGCAGATCACAGCGTGAGTCCGCCACGCATCGACATCCCGCGCGCCTACAATGCGGCGCACGATCTGATCGAGCGCAACCTGCTCGCCGGCCGCGCGCAGAAGACCGTCTACATCGATGACGCCGGGCGTTATACCTACGGCGAGCTCGCGCAGCGCGTGGCTCGCGCCGCCAACGCCTTGACCGGCCTGGGCGTGCAGATGGAGCAGCGTGTGATGGTCGCCCTGCTCGACGGCATCGATTTTCCGAGCGTGTTCCTCGGCGCCATCAGGGCCGGGATCGTGCCGGTCGCCGCGAATACGCTGCTGACCAGCGCCGAGTACCGCTTCATGCTGGAGGACAGTCGCGCGCGTGTGCTGATCGTCTCCGAGCAGCTGCTCGACACCTTTCGCCCCGCGCTCGAGGGATTGCCCTGCCTGCAGCACGTGATCGTCTCCGGCAAGGCGGGGCACGGCTTCCTGCACCTGCAACAGTTTATGCGCGAGGCAGCCGACCATTGCGCAACCGCGCCGACCACTTGCGACGACGTGTGCTTCTGGCTCTACTCGTCCGGGTCCACCGGTATGCCGAAGGGTACCCTGCACATCCACTCCAGCCTGATTCAGACCGCCGAGCTGTATGCCAGGCCCATCCTCGGCATCCGCGAGGACGACGTCGTGTTCTCGGCAGCGAAACTGTTCTTCGCCTACGGATTGGGCAACGCGCTCACTTTTCCGCTGGCGGTCGGTGCGAGCGCCGTGCTGATGGCCGAGCGTCCGACGCCTGCCGCCGTGTTCAGGCGCCTGACCGAATCGAAGCCGACGATCTTCTACGGCGTGCCCACGCTGTACGGAGGGCTGCTGGCGAGCCCCGAACTGCCTGCACGCGATCGGGTGGCGTTGCGCGTGTGCACGTCCGCCGGCGAGGCGCTGCCCGCCGAACTCGGCCGGCGCTGGCAGGCGCACTTCGGCGTCGACATCCTGGACGGCATCGGTTCCACCGAAATGCTGCACATCTTCCTGTCCAACCGTCCCGGCGATGTGCGCTACGGCACCACCGGCAAGCCGGTTCCCGGCTACACCATCCGCCTGCTGGACGATGACGGGAACGACGCAGCTGCCAATGAACTCGGCGATCTGCACATCGGCGGACCCACCAGCGCCATCGGCTACTGGAACAACCGCGAGAAGACGCTGGCCACGTTCGCCGGACCGTGGACGCGCGCAGGCGACAAGTACAGCGTGGACGAGCAGGGCTACCACATCTATGGCGGACGGTCGGACGACATGCTCAAGGTGAGTGGGATGTACGTCTCGCCGTTCGAGGTCGAGGCGGCATTGATCTCGCACCCTGCAGTCCTCGAGGCGGCTGTGATCGGCGCACGCGACGAGCAGGCGCTGGTGAAGCCGAAAGCCTTCGTCGTACTCCAGCCGGACATGCGAGGCGATGACGCGCTCGCGGAACGGCTCAAGCAGCACGTGAAGGATCGGCTTGCGCCGTACAAGTACCCGCGCTGGATCGAGTTCGTGCCGGAACTGCCCAAGACGGCGACCGGAAAGATTCAGCGCTTCAAGCTGCGCACTTGACGACCGGCAGGGCAGCATGAGTCGGACCGACTCGCCCGATCCCGACTATCACGTCGAGTTCGCGCGGGTGGGAGGCGAGCGCGTCGAGCACCGTTGGGTGCGCCCTGCAGCGGCGCGCCAGGCGCCGTCGCGCCCGACGCTGGTGTTCCTGCACGAGGGACTCGGCTCCACCGGGCAGTGGCGCACCTTCCCCGACCGGGTGGCGGAAGCCACCGGCTGTGCGGCGCTCGTCTATTCGCGATACGGCCACGGCCGCTCCGAGCCGCTTACGGCGCCGCGCGACGTCGACTACATGCATCGCGAGGCGCTCGAGCGGTTGCCGATGCTGCTCGCCCATTTCGGCATCGAGCGGCCGGTACTGGTCGGTCACAGCGACGGCGCATCGATTGCACTGATCCACGCCGGCGCCGGCATCCGGCCGGTGCGTGGCGTGATCGCGATGGGGCCGCATGTGTTCGTCGAGGAGCTGTCGCTGGCCGGCATCGCCCAGGTACGCCAATCGTTCATGAGCACCGACCTGCCGCAGCGCATGGCCCGGTATCACGCGGACCCGGCCGCCACGTTCTGGGGCTGGAACGACATCTGGCTGCGCCCGGATTTCCGGACCTGGAACATCGAGAATTACCTCTCCGGAATCGACTGTCCGGTGCTGCTGATCCAGGGCCTGGAAGACGAGTTCGGCACACTCGCGCAGATCGATGCCATCGCGGCCCAGGTGCGCGGACCGTTGTACAAGGTGCTGCTGGAGAACTGCAGGCACTCGCCGCACAAGGATCGCAAGGAGGCCACGCTCGAGGCGGTCGCACGCTTCGTGCACCGCATGGAGGTCTGATGCTCCCGGCTGCGCTGCTGCTCGGTCCGCTACTGCAGGACAAGCTGCGCCTGCTCGTCGCGGTGCTCGCGATCGCGCTCGGCGTCGCGCTGGGCTATGCCGTGCAGATCGTGAACGGTGCGGCGCTGCGGGAGTTCGCCCAGGCGCTGCGCGGCTTTTCCGGTGATGCCGACCTCAGCGTGCGTGGTCCTCGCTCGGGTTTCGACCACGCACTGTACCCGGCCATCGCGCGACTGCCGCAAGTCGCGGTCGCGAGTCCCGTGCTCGAAGTCGATGCCAGCCTCCCGGGCAGCGAGGATCCCCTTCGCATCGTCGGGCTCGACGTGTTCCGCGCTGCGCAGATCCAGCCGCTCCTGCTCGCGCAGGCCGAGGACTTCGAGGACACGCTGCGGGCCGACACCGTGTTCCTCAGTCCCGCGGCACGCGAGTGGCTGCAACTGGACGTCGGCGATGCGCTTGCGGTCCAGGTCGGTCTGGATGCGGTACCGCTGCACGTGGCCGGCTGGCTGCCGGCAGAGGGCACGCGTGCGCGCGTGGCGGTGATGGATATCGGCGGCGCCCAGTGGCTGCTCGACCGCCCCGGCGTGCTCTCGCGCATCGACGTGAAGCTGAGGCCGGGGGTGGACGTCGCGCAGGCACGCGAGACCATCGCGATGCTGCTGCCTGCGGGCGTGCAGGTGGACCGGCCGGACAGCGCCATCGAGGCGACCGGGCGCATGACGCGCGCCTACCGCATCAACCTCAACGTGCTGGCCCTGGTGGCGCTGTTCACCGGGAGCCTGCTGGTGTTCTCGACCCAGGCGCTGGGCGTGATCAGGCGGCGCGCGCAGCTCGCCCTGCTGCGGGTGCTCGGTTTCACCCGCAGGCGCCTGGTCTGGCAGATGCTGCTGGAAGGTCTGCTGGTCGGCACGGTCGGGGCGACAGCCGGCATCGTCCTCGGTTATGCGCTCGCTGCCGCCGTGCTGCGCTTCGTCGGCGCCGACCTGGGTGCGGGGCACTTCCGCGGGGTAGACGCCGCACCGACGCTGGAGCCGCTCGCCATCGCGGCGTTCTTCTCTCTTGGACTGGCGGCTGCGCTGATCGGCAGTGCGGTGCCGGCGCTGGAGGCGGCCCGTGCGCGGCCGGCCGCTGCCCTGAAGGCGGGAGACGACGCAAGCGCGTTTCGACATCTCGGCCGCCGCGGTTCCGGTCTTCTGCTGATCGCGTTCTCGGCACTGTTCGTCTGGCTGCCGGCGGTCGACGGTCTGCCGTTGTTCGGCTACCTCGCCATCGCGCTGCTGCTTCTCGGCACCATCCTCCTGCTGCCGCGACTGCTGGCGCTGCTGCTGAACCTGCTGCCCGAGCCGCCGCGGGCAGTCCCGGCACTCGCGCTGGCGCAGTTGCGCAATGCGCCCGGTCCGGCGAGCGTCAGCCTCGCGTCCATCGTCGCCGCGATCAGCTTGACCGTGTCGATGGCGATCATGGTCGCCTCCTTCCGGCAATCGCTCGAGGACTGGCTGGGCCACGTGCTGCCGGCCGATCTTTACCTGCGTGCCGGCAACGCCGGAGACAGTGCATTCCTCGATGTCGAGGATCAGCGACGCGTCGCGACGCTCGCCGGTGTGCGCCGCGTCGAGTTCCTGCGCGCGGAGCAGCTGCTGCTCGACCCGCGTCGGCCGGCCGTCACGCTGCTCGCG
The DNA here is from genome assembly GCA_023430065.1 of Pseudomonadota bacterium. GTDB lineage: Bacteria > Pseudomonadota > Gammaproteobacteria > Burkholderiales > SHXO01 > SHXO01. The sequence goes on from JAEZCG010000164.1 coordinate 39,135, forward strand.
CGCGATCTGGATCCGGCGGACGTAGCGCAACGACTGCCGCTGGTGGGTCGCGTGCCGCCGTTGCCGGACGATCTGCCCCCGGTGTGGGTCAGCGAGATGATGGTGGATGTGTTCGGCATGCGGCCGGGGGCACGTATTGACCTGCCGATCGCCGGGCGCGCCGCGCCGTTCCGCGTGGCCGGCGTGTGGCGCGACTACGCGCGGCAGAACGGCGCGCTGGTGGTGCCGCGCGCCGTGTACCGACACCTGAGCGGCGACTTGCGCGTCACCGACGCGGCCGTGTGGCTGAAGCCCGAAGCCGATGCATCGGAGGTGTCCGAGGCGTTGCGCACGGCGCTGACCGGCGGGGATCGCCTTGAGATTGCGCGCCAGGGAGAGATCCGCGACCTGAGCCTGGGCATCTTCGATCGTTCCTTTGCCGCCACCTATGCGCTGGAAGCGGCCGCCATCGTCATCGGTCTGTTCGGATTGAGCAGCAGCATTACTGCACAGGCGCTCGCGCGGCGGCGCGAGTTCGGCATGCTGCGCCATGTCGGCATGACGCGCCGCCAGGTCGCGGCCATGCTGACGACGGAGGGGTTGTTGACCAGCACGGTCGGGCTGCTGGTGGGGTTCGGGCTGGGCTGGCTCGTCAGCCTGATCCTGATCCATGTGGTGAATCGCCAGTCTTTTCACTGGGGCATGGAGGTGCACATGCCCTGGTTGCTGCTCGCTGCGTTCGGGGCAGCGATGCTGGCCTTGTCGACGTTGACCGCTCGCGTCAGCGCCCGGCACGCCGTGCGTTCCGATGCCGTGCGCGCCGTGCGCGAGGACTGGTGAGCGGAGGAGCGTCCTCGTTCTGGTGCCACGTCGAGCGTAGTGAGCCCTCCTCATGCCCACCGTGTCATGTCGAGCGAAGGCGCCATATTCATGCCAACGGTGTCATGTCGCGCGTAGGAGCCATCCTCATGCCCACGGTGTCATGTCGAGCGTAGCGAGACATCCTCGCCTTGGACGCTGCAAGGCGAGGATCCCTCGCCATCGGCTCGGGATGACATCGGGAAGGCGCTGCGACGTCCTTGCCCAGCCCTCGTGGTGCGTCGACGCGGAATGCGCCCTATACTCGTAGCGAACGCTTCCGAGGCTCCCATGCGCGCCGTCGATGCTTCCAGGTCCCGAGTCGATGCGGCTCCTGTCGTTTCGACGATGCAACTGGATGATCAGTGCTTGCCCATATTGCGTGCCTCGATCCGCGAGAACGTCGCTCCGTCATGCATCGGCGCCGGTTCCTCCTAGCGGCGCCCGTCGCGCTGCACGCGCTCGCGGCCCATGCGCAGTATCCGCAGGTCGAGCGCGGCCGGGCGTTGGCCTTCCCCCGCGATCACGGCGCCCACCCGCTGTTCCGTACCGAATGGTGGTACATCACAGGATGGGTGAACGACGGCGCCGAGCATGACTTGGGCATCCAGGTCACGTTCTTCCGGAATCGTCCGCTGCTGCAGGAAGCCAACCCCAGTCCGTTCGCACCGCGCCAACTGCTGTTCGCACATGCGGCGCTGGCCGATGCGCGCGAAGGACGACTCCTGCACGATCAGCGCGCCGCGCGTGCGGGACTGGGGCTGGCTGCTGCCAGCGAGCACATCACCGACGTGCGGCTCGACGACTGGAGTCTGGTCCTGGATGGCGACACCTATCGCAGCCGGATCATCACGCGCGCCTTCGAGATGGATCTGCGTTTCGTCGCCACGCAGCCGCCCCTGCTGCAAGGCGACGCCGGATTCAGCCGCAAGGGCACACGTCCGGAGCAGGCGAGCTACTACTACAGCCGCCCGCAGCTGCGCACGCACGGGATCCTGGTCGTGCGCGGACGGCGCCTGGCGGTGCGTGGCGTGTCCTGGCTCGATCACGAGTGGTCGAGCACGATTCTCGACCCGCGCGCCGCCGGCTGGGACTGGATCGGCATCAACCTGCAAGGCGGCGGCGCACTGATGGCTTTTCGCATCCGCGCACGCGGCGGGGGCGTGCTGTACGCCGGCGGCGGGCTGCGCGACGTGCAGGGGCGGATGCGTGCACTGTCGCCGGAGGAAGTGGCGTTCGAGCCCCTGCGTACCTGGCGCTCCCCGCGGACGAACGTGGAATATCCGGTGGCGATGCGCGTGCGCGCCGGCGCGCTGCAGTGGGAGCTGCAGCCGCTGATGGACGATCAGGAACTCGATTCCCGCGCGAGCACGGGCACGATCTACTGGGAGGGGGCGGTGCGCGCGCTCAACCAAGGACGCGAAGTCGGACGGGGATACCTGGAGCTGACCGGCTACTGGCAGCCGCTGAAGCTGTGAGAAGGAGTCGGGACCCCCCCGCATGCACTGCGAGGCGTCCCTGCACTCAATCGAGGAAGTAGCGGAACCCCACCTCGATGTTCCAGTCCGGGACGAAGGCCAGCCGATTGCCTCCGACGCCTCCTCCGGGGCGCACCCACAGCGCGAGATGCCGGGTCATCACCCGGCCCACTTCCAGTTCGAACGTAGCGGCGGTCTTGTCGTCGTCGCGCCAGTTCACGTACAGGCTGGGTTCGAAGAAGGTATAGAAGCGATTCGGCCAGCGCGTGAGCAAAGAGGTGCGGAACAGGCTCATGTTGACGTCGTTGTCGCCGGCGACATCGACGAAGTGCTGCGCGTAGGGAAAGAACACCGAGTCCAGAGATGGCACGTCGACCGCGGCGAACACCACCGGCTGGAACACCGTCATGTCGAACCCGATCCCCTTCTCGCCTGTATCGAGCGAGAACTCCGGACCGATGACGAGTGCGAAACCCGGCTTGCGCAGCGCTCGCCAGTTCAAGCGTGCGGTCATGTCGCCGAAGCCGCGGTCGTACGGTTGACCGTCTGCGCGGTTCCACAGGTACGGCGTCTCGAGGCGCAGCGCCAGCGTGTTGGTGAAGGCGTACTCGAGGCGCGGCACGAACAGCGCACGGCTGCCGCCGTCATGCAGGGCCTGATGCTCGTAGCGTGCCTCCAAGCGCGTCTGGAAATCGGTCGGGTCGAGGCGCTTCTTCACCGCTTCGGCCGTGGACACCGTGTCGGCGGAGGGGGAAGCCTGCTCCTGCGAGGCAGAGCCTGGGTGGCTCTGCGCAGCGGCGTCCACGAACGCGCATGCGCACGCCAGCTTGGTGAGCAGGGCGAACGTCGATAACTTTGCTGGCACGGTCCTTCCGATGGGGCGATTACTCGTGGGAACGGGCAGGGCGCCCTTCCGAAGGGTGCGCAGTCTAGGGCAAAGCGTTGCAGCGTGCAGCAGCGACTGACCGCGACGCCAAGAGGGGGTGGAGGACCCCGATCAACCCAGCCGCGAGCTCAGGCCCTGGAGAAAGGCGCGCACCCGTTTGGCGTTCTGGCCGAGATCGCTACGGCCCAGGCGCGATTTCGAGCGCACGTCCACGCGGGTGCCGTGCGGCGTCTCGACGATGCGCACCACCATGTCGTCGGTGAAGCCATACCAGAAGCTGGTGTCGCTCGCTTCGAGTCTGCCCTCGCTCAGATCGGCGCCCGTGAGCTGCAGCTTCATGTCCTGAATGGTCGCGCGTGCGGCTTCGAACACCTCGTCGCGCGGAACGGTGGTGATCAGCGGTGCGAGGTCCGGATACGCCTCCTTCTGCTGCGCGGCGACCTCGGGACCGTCATAGGCGACCGGATGATCCCCTTCCGCGCGCAGCTGTGCGGCCGCCACGAACTGCGGTGGCGCTTCCGTGTCGGTGGTGATGTCGTGGATGTATGGCAGTGCGTCCAGGGTCTGCTTCCACTGCCAGGGCACGTACGCGAAGACCGCCGCGATCGCCAGGCCGACGATGCCGGTCACCAGCGCCGGGCGATTGCCGCGCGAGAGCAGCAGGCCGAGGAGGGACAGCGCGCCCGCGGCCAGCGACACGAAGAATGCCGTCCTCAGGATCAGGAAGCCGGTACGGAAGTGCCACAGTCCGGCCTGATAGCCGAAGCCCGAGAGCATGGCAGCCGCCACGCAGACGAGAACGAGCGCCAGGCCGGCGTAGGCCAGCCGGCGTCCGAATCGACCCTTATCCATGTGCGCTCCCGTGTCCTATACCGCGCCGAGCTGCCGACGCAGGAACTCATGCAGATGGACCATGCCGTCCTCGTGGGGCGAGTGATAGGGTCCGGTGTCCTCCTGGCCATTGAGCCAGAGCGCCTTGCGTCCCTTCTGCAGCCACGTGCAGATTTCCGAATCCTCCGCTGCCGATTCGGCGTAGGCGGCCTGGTGCGCTTCGACCAGTTCGCGCTCGAACAGCGCCACCTCCTCGGGGTAGAAGAACTCCACCACGTTGAGCGTGCGCTCGGGCGCGAGCGGGACCAGCGTACTGACGACCAGCGAGTAGGGATACCACTCCAGCATCACGTTGGGATAGAGAATGCACCAGAGCGTGCCGTACTTGGGAAGCTGGCCGCCGCTGTTCTGCAGAATGGCGTTGCGATAGCGCGTGTAGTGCGGCGAGACCTGATTGCGGAATTCGTCCTTGATGCCCAGGATCTGGTAGGACCAGCGCTCGCCGAAGCCCCATTGGTAATTGCCGGGGTCGACGAAATACTGCAGTCCCGGGTGATAGGGCACGACGTGATACATCTCGAGGAAGATCTCGAGGAAGTTCTTCCAGTTGTACTCGAGCACCTCCACGTGGGAGCGCTCGAACACGTACCCGCTGAAGTCGAACTCGGACGCGAGCGGGAAATCGGCCAGGTCCTTGGCCGGATCTCGAGGCCCTTTGAACAGCAGGCCGTGCCAATTGGTCAGCGGTGTCTCCACCAGACCCCTGTCGGGATTACGGTCGAACTCCGGCGCACCCATCAGCCGCCCGTCCAGATCGTAGGTCCATTTGTGCACCGGGCAGACGATGTTGCGCACGTTGCCCCGACCTTCGAGCAACAGCGACTGGCGGTGACGGCACACGTTGTCGAGCAGGTGTACGCCCCGGGGGCTGCGCATGAGCATCTTGCCGTGGTGCGCCCAATCCAGCGTGAAGTAGTCGCCCTCGTTCGGGACCATCAGCTCATGGCCGACGTATCCCGGTCCCTGCTCGATCACCAGCTTGCGTTCCTGCTCGAAGACGGCGGGATCGAAATACCAGGAAATGGGCAGCTGCGAGCGGTGCGGCGCGAGCTGGCTCTGGGTCGGAATGGCGGACATATCAGCGGGTCTGGGAGTGCGGGCGATCACGCGCAGTGTAGCCCCAAAGCGGCATGTAGGCGTGGTCGAGCAGGGGGTGCGCCGAGCGCAGACGGACGGCGTGCAGCGCCTTTCGTCGCGATTGTGCGCGTCACGGCCGCGAACAGGCGTGCCGTCGTCCCCGGCGAAAGCGCAGGCGCGCCGATCGCGTATAGTGCGCAGTCCGCTTTTCTTCTACCTTCCCGCTGATGCTTCCTCCCATCGAGCAGCGCATTGCCGCCGAACTCGGCGTGCGCCCGGCGCAGGTTTCCGCCGCGGTGGC
>JAEZCG010000079.1 GCA_023430065.1 Pseudomonadota bacterium
CATTTCCGCGACCCGCCGACAGACGAGCTCGGCGCCGCCATACAGCGTATCCAGGCTCTTCGGCCAGCTTGCCGCCAGCCGCCACTGGATGGTGGGCTGCGATTGCGCGATCGCGGGTGCAGCGACGATGCCGGTTCCAGCTCCGGCCGCGGCCGCCTTGAGAAACTTCCTGCGCTCCATTGATCCTCCCGGTTCTCGTTGACCACACTGTGCGCGGCGCCACAAAAGGCGCCCCGCACGTGAGCGCGCATTATGCGCCCACGCGATGCAAGTGGGAGGTTGGGCAGACGTTCGGGACCGGCCCGGGCAATGATGAGGGAAAGAATGGCGCGCCCGGCGAGATTCGAACTCACGACCCCTGCCTTCGGAGGGCAGTACTCTATCCAGCTGAGCTACGGGCGCGGCGCTTGAGCCATGCATGATACGGATTCCCCTGCGGTCCGTCCATCGAGCGGGTTTTGAGGGCACGGCCCGAGTCCGTATAATTCCCCGTTTTTGCCGGTATCCGACAAGGAACCATCTCATGAGCGAAGCAAGTCACGACGCCGCCGGACCGATCAAGAACTGGAGGCAGGTCCTCGCGCTGGCGGTGGCCGCGTTCGTCGTACCCGTGTTCATCATCATCGCAGTGGTGAGCATCATCACCGGTGGGCTGAACGCCGATCCCGCTGCACCGCAGATGAGCGAGGAGCGCATCGCCGCGCGTATCAAGCCGGTTGGCGACGTCAATCTGGTGAAGGGCGAGGTGCCCGCCGCGGCGCCCGCTTCCGACGCCTCCGCCGCGGCACCGGCCGCGCCGGCGTCCGCGCAGACGCCCGCCGCAGCCCGCTCCGGCGAGCAGGTCTACCAGCAGGCCTGTGCCATGTGTCATAGCAGCGGACTGGCCGGCGCGCCGAAGCTCGGTGACAGCGCGGCGTGGAAACCGCGCATCGCGCAAGGTCTGGCCGTCCTGCACGATAACGCCATTCACGGCATCCGCGCGATGCCGGCCAAGGGAGGCAATCCCTCCCTGTCGGACGCGGAAGTTTCGGCCGCCGTAGACTACATGGTATCCACGGCCAAGTAGCCGCCACTCCGTCGGCCAGGTTTGCGACGTTGAGGAAGGCGCGCGCGAGGCGCGCCTTTTCCGTTTCTGCATGAGCACCTACGCCATCGGCGACATCCAGGGCTGCTTCGAGCCGCTGCAACGGCTGCTCGACGTCATCGCGTTCGACCCCGTGCTCGACCGCCTGTGGTTCGTCGGAGATCTGGTCAACCGCGGTCCGGATTCGCTTGCCACGTTGCGCTTCGTGCGCGATCTCGGTTCGAGCGCCGTCACGGTGCTCGGCAACCACGACCTGCACCTGCTCGCCATCGCCGAGGGATTCGAGACGCTCAAGCGCAGCGACACCCTCCTCGAGATCCTCGAGGCACCCGACCGTGCGCTGCTGCTCGATTGGTTGCGCCGCCGCCCGCTGCTGCACCGCGAACTGGGATACACCATGGTGCACGCAGGCCTGCTCCCGCAGTGGTCGGTGGATCGGGCGCTCGCCCTGGCCGGCGAGGTCGAGAGCGTGCTGCGCGGCGACGGCTATCGCAGCTTTCTCGCCGACATGTACGGAAATCACCCGGCACGCTGGTCGGAGACCCTGTCGGGCCATGACCGCTTGCGCGTGATCGTGAATGCGATGACGCGCCTGCGTGCCTGCACCGCGGAGGGCGAGATGGACTTCGCGCACAAGGCACACCCGCGCACGCTGCCCTCGCCGTGGCTGCCCTGGTATGCGGTGCCCGGGCGCTGCAGCGCCGACGAGCCGCTGCTGTTCGGGCACTGGTCCTCGCTCGGACTGCTGCACGATGCGCACAATGTCTGGTGCCTGGACGGCGGCTGCCTGTGGGGTCGTTGCCTCACTGCGCTGCGGCTGGACGATCGGCAGCTGTTCCACGTGGACTGTGCGGCTGGATCCACGGCTCCAGCGCACGGGCGATGAGGGCACGGCTGTCGTCGGCCACCTCGCGACGCGTGCGGTCGGTGGCCTCCACGTACCCGAGGAAGTGCAGTTCCGCGCGCGGCGCAGGCTGCGCCAGGATCAGCCGGATCGACTGCAGAAGCGAGCGCTGGCCGGCATAGGCACAGTCGGCGTTGGGGCTGCCATCCGCACGTGGATAGCGGATCGCCGCCACCGCCAGCCGCGCACCGGGAGCGAGGGCGGGCTGGAACAGGGACGCGTGGAAGGCGCCGAGCCGAGTCCCGTCCGTGGTCGTGCCTTCGGGAAAGACGGCTACCGTCTCCGGCCGCGCCATGACGGCGACGATCTCTCGGTTGATGCGTGCCGTGTCGCCGCGACGCGCGCGCTCGATGAAGATGGTGCCGGCCTGCCTGACCAGCCAGCCGGCCAGGGGCCAGCGCGCGATGTCGGACTTCGCCACGAAGCGCACCGGGTACACGGACAGAATCACCCACACGTCCAGCCAGGAGACGTGGTTCGACACCAGCAGTGTCGGATGCCTGGCGGCCGGATGCCGGCCGTGCACCGCCACCTTCACGTTCATCGTCGCGAGCATGCCGCGCGACCACCAGCGGATGATGCGCAGCTGACGGCGATGGCTGACCCAGGGAAACACCGTCGCCGAGATCGAGAGCCCGAGCAGGACGTGCGTCAGCAGGCGTGCGAAGCGCCACGCGCGTAACGCAGCGCCGCTGGCGTCGCGGGCGGGATGCGCCCGCCGGCGCTGCGTCGCCACGTCACTGCCAGGGGCGATGCCCGAAAGCCTCCTTGAATCGCTCGGCGATCTCGTCGCGCGAGAAGCGGTGATTCTGCCCGCCGCGGCTGGCGATCTTCAGCGAACCGAGCAATGAGGCGAGGCGGCCGCTGCTCGGCCAGTCGAAGCCATTGGCCAACCCGTATAGCAGGCCGGCGCGATAGGCATCGCCGCAGCCGGTGGGATCCACGAGCTGTTCCGGCTTCACGCTCGGGATATCGAGCGTCTTCCCGCCGACGTGGATGGTCGAGCCCTCGCCCCCGCGTGTGACGACCAGCGCCTCGACCATGCCGGCGAGCTGCTCGACTGCGACACCCGTCTTTTCCTGCAGCATCCGCGCCTCGTAGTCGTTCACCGTCACGACCGTGGCTTGCCGGATGAACGTCAGCAGTTCGGGACCTTCGAACATCGGCAAACCCTGGCCGGGGTCGAAGATGAAGGGAATTCCCGCTTCATGGAACTCGCGCGCATGCTGGATCATGCCCTCGCGCCCATCCGGCGCCACGATGCCGAGCGAGGCCGAGCGCGCCTCGCTGACGCGGTTCAGGTGCGAGTGGTTCATCGCCCCGGGATGGAACGCGGTGATCTGATTGTCGTCGAGGTCGGTCGTGATGAAAGCCTGTGCCGTGTAAGTGTCGGGCACCACGCGCACGTGCGTCTGCGCCAGTCCCAGCTGCTGCAGGCGCTGCGCATAGGGCGCGTGATCCTGGCCGACGGTGGCCATGATCAGCGGGTTGCCGCCGAGCAGGTGCAGGTTGTAGGCGATGTTGCCTGCGCAGCCACCGAATTCCCGGCGCATGTCGGGCACCAGGAAGGCGACGTTCAGGATGTGGATCTGGTCGGGCAGGATGTGGTTCTTGAAGCGGTCGCGGAACACCATGATGGTGTCGTACGCGATGGAGCCGCAGATGAGCGTGTGCATGAGCGCCTGTTCAGGGTCCGGGTTTCCGAGGGAGGCGAGTATAGCCAGTTCGCGCTGGCGGGCGCGTCAGCGGCCAACGATGGCGGGATCGAGCGCGAGCACCGCGCCGAGTGCAGCGGCGGCCTCGTCGGCCTGGGCACGCGTGGCGAACGGTCCGGTGCGAACGCGGAACAGACCGTCGTATTCCCGCACTGCCGTCATCGACGCGTACCGCGGCAGCGCGCGTGTGCGCCGCACCAGGGTCTCGGCGTTTTCGCGTGAGGCGAACGCGCCCAGCTGCAGATAGATTGCCTCTCCGGGAGCGACCGCGGCACTCTGCTGCACCGTCTCGGCTGCCTGCTGCGGCAGGATCGACTCGACCCGCACGCGCCCCTGGCCGCTCGCGACGATGCCCAGCTTGTAGGCAGCCGCGTACGACAGGTCGATCAAGCGATCGGCCAGAAATGGACCGCGATCGTTGATGCGCACCACCACCGAGCGCTGCGTGTCGAGGTGCGTCACGCGTGCATAGCTGGGGATGGGCAGCAACGGGTGCGCCGCGCTCATCGAGAACATGTCGTAGGGCTCGCCTGAGGCGGTCGGCCGACCGTGGTACCGCTTGCCGTACCAGGACGCGACGCCGGTGGCCGAGTACGGCTGCAACGCGGTCATCGGGACGAAGCGGCGGCCCAGCGCGGTATACGGCCGGGCCGTGGACGCTTTGATCGGCTCGAAACGCGGTTGCGCGTCGGGCGTGGCTTCGAGCTGCGCCGGCGTGACGTCCGGCGGCCCGTCGTCGAGGTAGTACCCGCCGCGCGTCGACGGCGGCGTGTCGGGCTGGCGTCCGGGTCCAGCGCACGCGCTCAATGCAACGAGCACTGCCAGCGCGCACACGCGCGCCGTCACCGCCACGTCAACTCTGCACCAGACGCTTGTGCGTCTGGATGCTCATCAAGATGCCGAGTCCGAACAGGATGCTCACCAGCGACGTGCCACCGTAGCTGACGAGCGGCAACGGCACGCCCACCACCGGCAGCACGCCGGCCACCATGCCCATGTTCACCACCACGTAGGTGAAGAAGGTCATGGTGATGGCGCCTGCCAGCAGGCGGGTGAACAGGGTCGAGGCGTTGAAGCTGATGAACAGTCCGCGGCCGATGACGAACAGGAACAGGATCACCAGCACGACGTTGCCGAACAACCCGAACTCCTCGGAGAACACGGCGAAGATGAAGTCGGTGGTGCGCTCCGGCAAGAAGTCCAGGTGGGCCTGGGTGCCGTTGAGCCAGCCCTTGCCGAACAGTCCACCCGAACCCAGTGCGATCGCGGCCTGGATCGTGTGGTAACCGGCGCCGAGCGGATCCTGGGCGGGGTCGAGCAGCGTGATTACGCGCTGGCGCTGGTAATCGTGCATCACCGACCACAACAGCGGCAGGCTGGCAAGCGCCGTCACCGCGACGGCGACGACGATCTTCCAGCTCAGGCCGGCGAGGAAGATGACAAAGAAGCCGGCGGCGGCCACCAGCAGCGACGTCCCCAGATCGGGCTGCTCGGCAATGAGCAGTACCGGCACCGCCATCATGATCGCAGCGATGACGAAATCGCGCAGCTTGAGGATCGCCTCGTAGCGGTCGAAGTACCAGGCGAGCGCCAGCGGCACCGCGATCTTCATCAGTTCGGAGGGCTGGATGCGCGTCACGCCCAGGTCCAGCCAGCGCTGTGCGCCCTTGGTGGTATCGCCGAAGAACATGACGGCCACCAGCAGCACCAGTCCCAGCACGTATGCCGGCATGGCCAGGCGCTGGATGTAGTGCGGCGGGACGTTCGCCGCCAGCCACATCACGCACAGCGCGATGCCGATGTTCGCCACCTGGTTGCCCACGCGCGCGAAGCTCTCGCCCGATGCACTGTAGAGCGTGATCAGGCCGACGACCAGCAGCGCGCCGATCGCCGCCAGCAGGTAGCTGTCCACGTGCCGCCCGAGGAAGACGAGAATGCGGTCAATCACCGGCCGTTTCCTCCGGCTGGTCCCCGGCCTTCTCGTCCACCGCTTCCTCGCCCAGCAGGTAGAAATCCATCACCTTGCGCGCGACCGGTGCGGCGCTCGAACTGCCGTGACCGCCGTTCTCCACCAGCACCGCCACCGCGATGGTCGGCGCGTCGGCCGGCGCGTAGGCGATGAACAGCGCGTGGTCGCGGTGGCGCTCTTGAACGCGGCGCTCGTCGTAGCGCTCGTTCTGCTTGATGCCGATGACCTGCGCCGTGCCGGTCTTGCCTGCGATCCGGTACTGCGCGCTCTGCCCCGCCACGACAGCGGTGCCTCCCGGCTTCATGACGTCGACCATCGCCTCGGTCACGAGGGCGATGCTCTCGTTCTTCAGTTCCACCCGCCCGACCGGGGTGGGCTCGATGGTGGTGAGCGCATTGGTCTGGCTGTTCTGCACCTGGCGCACGATGTGCGGCCGGAACACCACGCCGCGATTGGCCAGCACTGCGGTGGCCTGCGCCAGCTGCATCGGTGTGGCGAGATTGTAGCCCTGCCCGATTCCGACCGAGATGGTGTCGCCCGGATACCACTTCTGCTTGAAGCGCTTCATCTTCCATTCCTCGGAAGGCAGCAGGCCGCCGACTTCGCCGTCGATGTCCACGCCCGTTCGCTTCCCGAAACCGAACTGACCGACGAACTTGTGAATGTTGTCGATGCCCATGTCGTGCGCGAGGCTGTAGTAATACGTGTCGCACGACACCACGATGGATTTGTGCAGATCCACCACGCCATGTCCCGCCGGTTTCCAGTCGCGCCAGCGATGCCGCCCGCCCAGGGAGAAGTACCCCGGGTCGGTGATCGACCATCCGGGAGAGCGCTTGCCCAGCTCGAGCGCAGCCAGCGCCATGAACGGCTTGAACGTCGAGCCCGGCGGATACACCCCCTGCAGCGCCCGGTTGTTCAGCGGATGGTCGGGCGAGTTGTTCAGCATGTCCCAGTTCTGTGAATCGATACCATCGACGAACAGGTTGGGGTCGAAGCCGGGCTTGCTCACTAGAGCGAGCACACCGCCGGTAGCGGGTTCGATCGCGATCAACGCCCCACGCCGGTCGCCGAAGGCCTGCTCCGCCACGTTCTGAAGGCGAGCATCCAACGCCAGCAGCAGATTGTTGCCCGAGATCGGCAGTGTGCTGCGCAGCGTGCGCACCGCGCGACCTGCGGCATCGGTCTCCACTTCTTCGAAGCCGGTGGTGCCATGCAGTTCCTGTTCATAGCGCCCTTCCAGCCCGACCTTGCCGATGAAGTCGGAGCCGGCGTAGTTGGCCATGACGCCCAGCTCCTCGAGCTTCGTCAGATCGCGCTTGTTGATCCGTCCCATATAGCCGAGGACATGCGAGGCCACTTCGCCGTTGGGATAGTGCCGGAACAGGCGCGCCCGGATGTCCACGCCAGCAAAGCGGTACTTGTTGGCGGCGAAGCGTGCGACTTCCTCGTCGCTCAGCCGGGTGCGGATGGGCGCACTGGTGAAGTCATGGCCCTCGTCGAGCAGCTTGCGGAAGCGCTTGCGGTCGCGCGGCTGAATGTCCACCACGGTGGAGAGCTCGTCGATCAGGACATCGAGCCGTCCGGCCTTGCTTGGGGTGATCTCCAGGGTATAGGCGGCGTAGTTGTGCGCCATCACTGCGGCGTTGCGATCGAGGATCAGGCCGCGGTTGGGCACGATCGGCACGATCGAGATGCGGTTGTTCTCGGCCAGCGTGTGGTAATAGTCGTGCTGGATCACCTGCACGTAGAACAGGCGCAGCAGCAGCGCGCCGAACACCGCCAGGATCATGGTGGCCAGCAGGCCCAACCGCACCTGGAAATTCTGCAGTTCCTTCTGATGATCGCGCAGCTCGGCGCGCCGGGCGCCGCCCAGCGCCATCGGGTAGGCATCGCGGCGCAGACTCGAACGGCGGAAGCGCTTCACGGGGAGCGGCGGACGGAGAGGCCTGCGTCAGGCCACATCGGCGCCGGGACGCGGCCGCAGCGGCATGCGGATCAGCGCGAACAGCGCCGGCCACAGCAGGGCGCCGAACACGCTCGGCACGAAGTAGGCGATTCCCGGAAAGACGTCGCCCGCAGCCATCCGCACGACCAGCATGACCGCCTGCGCAACCATCAGGATCGCCAGCACGTGCAGCATCTGCTGGATCATTCCGAACATCACGATTCGCCGGTGCAGCAGGATGGACAGATACATCAACACCGCATAGGCCAGCGCATGCTGCCCGAACAGCGTGCCGTTGGCCACATCCATGACCAAGCCCAGCAGCCAGGCGGGCAGGAACCCGAGGCGGCGCGGGTGATACACGACCCAGTAGATGAGCGAGAGCGCGAGCAGGTCCGGGCGCAGGAGCTGGGCCGGTGCGGGCAGTGCGAGAAGGTTAGCGCTTACTGCGATGGCGAGCGTCAACAGAATGTACGTCAAGCGCGCAGGGCGCAGAATTTCCGGACCTTCGCCCCGCTCAGCCATCAGTTCTGCCCCTGGGACGTTGCCGGGTTCTTCTGCGCGGGCACGGCCAGCGGATTCTCGGCAGCCGAACCGGCGTCGACGACGAGCACCGCGCCATAGCTGCTCACGCCGGCAGCCGGGGTACAGGTGATGCGCGCAAACGCGTACGCCGCGTTGCGCTCGATGTTCGACACCACGGCGACAGGCAATCCTGCGGGATAGGTACCGTCGATCCCCGAGGTGACCAGGAGATCCCCGTTCTGGATGTCGGCGTTGACCGGCATGAAGCGCAGTTCCAAGGTGCCATCGTAGCCGATACCGAAAGTCACCCCGCGCACGCCGCTACGCAGCACCTGGATCGGCACTGCCTGCTCCTTGTCCGTGACCAGCGTGACTTCCGAGGCAAACGGAAACACCCGCGTGACCTGGCCGATGACGCCCACGCGGTCGATCACCGCGAGTCCCGGCTGCACGCCGTGCTGTCCGCCGCGGTCGATCACCACCCGGCGGGCGAACGGGTCGCGCGGGGCATGCAGGATCTCCGCGGCGATGGTCTTGCGCTCGACGCGCGCGCTCATCGCAAGCAGCTGGCGCAGGTTGTCGTTCTCGGCGGCAAGCGCCTGCCGCGATTGCAGCGCCGCCGCGTCGTTCAGCGCCTGGCGACGCAGCCGGTCGTTCTCACCGCGTAGGTAGGAGGAGGTGACGAAGAACTCGCCGACGCGTGCGAGGCCGTCCGCGGGCAGCGCGAACAGCCGCTGGAACGGGTTGACGACCGTGGCTAGGGCAGCGCGCGCGGCATCCATGTAGCCGAAGCGGGCGTCGGCCACCAGGAGCACCACGGACATGAAGGCGAAGAATCCGAAGCGTGTGAGGAGCCCGGGGCCGCGCTTGAAGAAGGGGGGCGGGGAGTATTCCATGCTGAGCTCCGCACGCTGGCGGCGCGCGGCACGGGGCGGTCAGGACGAATTGCCCGATCCCGTGCCGGTCGATCTTGACGGTTCAGTCGCTGGTGAAGATCGTGCCGACTTTGTCCATGCGCTCGAGCGCCTTGCCCGAACCGCGCACCACGCAGGTGAGCGGATCCTCGGCGACGATCACCGGCAGGCCGGTTTCTTCCATCAACAGTCGATCGATGTCGCGCAGCAGAGCACCTCCACCAGTGAGCACCATGCCTTTTTCGGCAATGTCGGCGCCAAGTTCAGGCGGAGTTTGCTCGAGCGCGGACTTGACCGCGCTCACGATGCTGTTGAGCGGCTCGGTCAGCGCTTCCAGAATCTCGTTGCTGGAGATGGTGAAGCTGCGCGGAATGCCTTCGGCCAGGTTGCGGCCCTTGACTTCCTTCTCGCGCACCTCGCTGCCGGGGAACGCCGAACCGATCTCCTTCTTGATCTCCTCGGCGGTGGTCTCGCCGATCAGCATGCCGTAGTTGCGGCGGATGTAGTTGATGATCGCTTCATCGAACTTGTCGCCGCCCACGCGCACCGATCCGGCGTAGACGATGCCGCCCAGCGAGATCACGCCGACCTCGGTGGTGCCGCCGCCGATGTCGACCACCATCGAGCCGGTGGCCTCGTCGACCGGCAGGCCGGCGCCGATCGCCGCTGCCATCGGTTCCTCGATCAGTTCGACCTTGCGCGCGCCCGCCCCGTACGCCGACTCGCGTATCGCCCGGCGCTCCACCTGCGTCGACCCGCAGGGCACGCAGATGACGATGCGCGGACTGGGCGAGAATAGCCGGTTGTCGTGCACCTTCTTGATGAACTGCTTGAGCATCTGCTCCGTCACGGTGAAGTCGGCAATGACGCCGTCCTTCATCGGGCGAATGGCGATGATGTTGCCGGGGGTGCGCCCCAGCATCTGCTTGGCCGCCAGGCCGACCTCCTGGATCACCTTCTTCCCGTTGGGCCCGCCTTCCTGGCGGATGGCGACCACCGACGGTTCGTTGAGGACGATCCCTTTTCCACGAACGTAGATGAGGGTATTGGCGGTGCCGAGGTCGATGGCGAGATCGTTTGAGAAGTACCCGCCGAGGAATCCGATCATGAACCTCCCGGTTTTAGAGTTCGTGGGCCCGATTGAAGGTGTTATCTGGGCAGGCGTGCGGTTAAATCATCTACGCCGAGGTGACAGCTTTCGAGCCTAAGCCCTTAAAGAAGCTATAATAGCGCACAAGCTCGGAGAGACGAAAGCCGCCTGACGGCGCCGCGACCCTGGGCTCCGCTCCCGCCTGCGCATTCACGGTTCCGCGCCATGCCGCTGTCGATCGAGGACGTCCAGCGAATCGCCACGCTCGCACGCATCGAGCTGTCCGAGCGCGATATCGACCATGTTGCGCAGGAGCTTCAGGGCATCTTCGCGCTGATCGAGCAGCTGCAGGCGGTCGACACCAGCGGCATCGAGCCCATGGCGCATGCTCAGGACGTGGTACTGCGTCTGCGTCAGGACGTGGTCAGCGAGGTCGACCGACGCCAGGCCTACCAGGCTGTCGCGCCGAGCATCGAAGGCGGCCTGTACCTGGTCCCCAAAGTCATCGAATAGCCCTCCGCCGCGCCGGCGGCGGCGCGCAACCGCGCATGATCAATGCAACCCTGACCGAACTGGCCGCGGCGCTTGCCGGCAAGCGTATATCGAGCGCGGAGCTGACCCGACTGTTCCTCGACCGCGCACAGGCGGCCAACGCGCGGCTCAACGCATTCATCACGCTCGATCCCGAGCGCAGCCTGGCACAGGCCAGGAGCGCCGACGCGCGGCTCGCGGCGGGAAAGGGTGGTCCCCTCACCGGGATCCCGGTCGCCCACAAGGACATCTTCTGCACCCAGGGCTGGCTCACCAGCTGCGGTTCGCGCATGCTGTCCAACTTCGTGTCGCCGTACGACGCGCACGTCATCGAGCGCTTCCACGCTGCCGGCGCGGTGATTCTCGGCAAGACGAACATGGACGAGTTCGCCATGGGTTCATCCAGCGAGAATTCGTTCTACGGTCCGGTGCGCAATCCCTGGGACCCGTCGGCCGTTCCCGGCGGGAGTTCCGGCGGCTCGGCCGTCGCCGTCGCCGCACGGCTGACGCCGGCCGCCACCGGCACCGATACCGGAGGCTCCATCCGGCAGCCCGCCGGGATGTGCGGCATCTCCGGCATCCGGCCCACGTACGGCCTGGTTTCGCGCTACGGGATGATCGCCTACGCCTCCAGTCTGGATCAGGGAGGGCCGATGGCCAAGTCCGCGGCCGACCTGGCGGTGCTTCTCAACACCATGGTGGGGTTCGACGCGCGCGACTCGACCTCGCTGGAGCGGCCAAAGGAGGATTACGCACGCCACCTGGAGCTGCCGCTGGACGGCCTGCGCGTAGGCCTGCCGAAGGAATACTTCGGCGACGGCCTGGCGCCGGACGTCGCGCGCGCGGTGGAGGAGGCGGTGGCGCAACTGCGCGCGCTCGGGTGCCGGATCGTAGAGGTCTCGTTGCCCAACACGCGGCTGTGCATCCCTGCGTACTACGTGCTGGCCCCGGCAGAGGCGTCCAGCAATCTCGCGCGCTTCGATGGCGTACGCTACGGGCACCGCGCGGCGACCTACGCCGATCTGCGTGACTTGTACATGAAGACGCGGGCGGAGGGATTCGGCGCCGAGGTCAAGCGCCGCATCCTGGTCGGCACGTTCGTCCTCTCGCACGGCTACTACGATGCCTACTACCTGCAGGCGCAGAAGATCCGGCGGCTGATCGCGGGCGATTTCGCCGCCGCATTCACGCAGTGCGACCTGATCGCGGGCCCGACCTCGCCCAGCGTCGCCTTCGACATCGGTGCCAAGGCACAGGACCCGGTACAGATGTATCTGTCCGACGTCTACACCATCGGCGTGAACCTGGCCGGCCTGCCCGGGATGTCCATCCCCTGCGGCTTCGGCGATCGCGGCCGCCCGGTCGGCCTGCAGCTGATCGGCAACTACTTCGCCGAGGCACGCATGCTCAACGCGGCACACCGTTACCAGCAGGCCACCGACTGGCACCTGCGCCAGCCACCCGAGCAGGAGGTGGGGCAATGAGCTGGGAAGTGGTCATCGGCCTGGAGACGCACGCGCAGCTCTCCACCGCGTCGAAGATGTTCAGTGGTGCGTCCACCGCCTTCGGTGCAGCGCCCAACTCCCAGGCAAGCGCGGTGGACATCGCTCTGCCCGGCGTGCTGCCGGTGGCCAACCGCGGCGCCGTCGAGCGCGCGATCCGGTTCGGTCTGGCCGTGGACGGGCATGTTCACCACCGCTCGCTGTTCGCGCGCAAGAACTACTTCTACCCCGACCTCCCCAAGGGCTATCAGATCAGCCAGTACGAGCAGCCCGTGGTGACCGGCGGCAGTGTGCGCATCGCCGTGGGCGAGGTCGAGAAAGTGGTCCGCCTGACGCGCGCCCACCTGGAGGAGGACGCCGGAAAGTCGCTGCACGAGGACTTCCACGGCATGAGCGGCATCGACCTCAATCGCGCCGGTACGCCGCTGCTGGAGATCGTGAGCGAGCCCGACCTGCGCAGCGCGGAGGAGGCCGTTGCCTACGCCAGGACGCTGCATGCGCTGGTGCGCTGGATCGGCATCTGCGACGGCAACATGCAGGAGGGATCGTTTCGTTGCGACGCCAACGTATCCATCCGGCGCCCCGGTGAGCCCCTCGGGACGCGCTGCGAGATCAAGAACCTGAACTCGTTCCGCTTCCTGGAACGCGCGATCCAATTCGAGGTCACGCGGCAGCGGGAGATCCTGGAGGACGGCGGCCGCATCGTGCAGGAGACGCGCCTGTATGACCCGGACCGCGACGAGACCCGCTCCATGCGTTCGAAGGAGGATGCGCAGGACTATCGCTACTTCCCGGATCCCGACCTGCTGCCGCTTGCGATCAGCGCCGAGTGGATCGACGAGGTCGCGCGCAGCATGCCCGAGCTGCCCGACCTCAGGCGTGCCCGTTTCATGGCGCAGTACGGCCTGCCCGCCTACGACGCCGGGGTCCTGACCGCGGGGCGGGAGATTTCCGACTATTTCGACGCCCTCGCCCGGCGTCTCCCCTCGCAGGCCAAGCTGGCCGCGAACTGGGTGATGGGCGAGGTCGCCGCGCGTCTCAACCGCGAGAACCTCGAGTTCGACCGTGTTCCGCTCTCCAGCGACGCCTTGGCCGGACTCCTGG
Organism: Pseudomonadota bacterium; assembly: GCA_023430065.1. Classification (GTDB taxonomy): domain Bacteria; phylum Pseudomonadota; class Gammaproteobacteria; order Burkholderiales; family SHXO01; genus SHXO01. The sequence continues at coordinate 13,287 of JAEZCG010000079.1, forward strand.
CGAAGGTTGCGGACGGTACGCTCTCGGGCAAGATGGCCCGGGAGGTGTTCGAGGCGATGTGGAACGGCGAAGGGAGCGCCGATCAGATCATCGAGGCACGCGGCCTGCGCCAGATCTCCGACAGCACGGCGCTGGAGCAGCTGGTCGGCGAGGTCGTGGCCGCCAACCCGGTCCAGGTCGCCGAGTACCGGTCGGGCAAGGAGAAGGCGTTCAACTTCCTGGTGGGCCAGTGCATGAAGGCGAGCAAGGGCAAGGCCAATCCAGCTCAGTTGAGCGAGATTCTCAAGAAGACGCTGTCACCTTGAGGGCCGGCCCTCACGGGTGCGCCACACCGGTCAGCTCGACGAAACGCACCTTGTCCTCCCGGAAACGCTGCTGGATCGCCTGGATCTCCGCCCCATAACGTTCGATGTCCCGGCGAATGTCGCTCACCACCTGACGCTGAAGGTCGATGTCCTCGCTCAACTGGGGCGGAATCTGGCGTCCGGCCCCGCGCAGCCGTTCGGCCTGCCCCTCCAGCCGCTCGAGCCGTTCCTGCGCATGCTTAAGCTGTGGCTGCAGGCCGCGGATGGCCTGGTTCGGCAGGGCGAGGGTCCGCTCGCGCGCGGCGTCGATCTCCTGCTCGCTGGTATAGGTCGCCAGCAGCGCGATGTCGCGGCGATGCCGCGCGACCTTGCGCTTCTGCTCCTCCCGCTCGCGCTCGGCACGCGCCTGGGCGGCACGACGCTGCTCTTCGGTCAGGGTCCCGTCGATGCGCCGGACGGTGACACCCCGATTCGTCATCTGCGTGGCCGAGGCATCCCGATACTGCGACGGAATGTATTCGCCATAATGGGTTACGCCGCTCTCGTCCACCCACTTGTAGATCTTCGCCGCAGGCGCCGGAGTACCCTTCGCCGCCTTCTTCGGCGGCTTCGCTGCGCCGGCATCTGCCACGACCAGAAGGCTGGCCAGGCAGACCACGACCGGCACAAACTTAAATGACATTCGGCGACGCTCCGTAGCGCATTCGGTATGCGGCCACCGATTGCAACTCGCGTGCCATTGATCCATCGGTTTGCAAATGGGCGACCAGATCGTCCAGCGTGGCGATGCTCAGGACGGGAATGCCGAACTGCCGGTTGACTTCCTGGACTGCGGACATCTCGCCGCTGCCGCGTTCCATGCGGTCGAGGGCGATGACCACCCCTGCCGGCTGCGCGCCGCAGCGCTCGATCAGCTCCACCGACTCGCGCACCGATGTTCCGGCGGATATCACGTCGTCCACGATCAGCACCCGTCCTGCCAGCGGCGCACCGATGGTCGTCCCTCCCTCCCCGTGGTCCTTGGCCTCCTTGCGGTTGAAGCAGATGGGGAGATTGCGGCCGTGCTCGTCGAGTGCCACCGCGGCAGCGGTCACCAGCGGGATGCCCTTGTACGCCGGCCCGAACAGCAGGTCGAAGGCGATGCCGCCGGACAGGATGGCTTTTGCGTAGAATTGCCCGAGTCTCCTGAGCGCCTGGCCGTCGTTGAACAAGCCCGCATTGAAGAAGTAGGGCGACAGCCGTCCGGCCTTGGTCTTGAACTCGCCGAAGCGCAACACGCCGCGCTCGATGGCGAACTGGATGAACTCCCTCCGAAATCCCTGATCGATCTGTCCTTCGAGCGTGCGCATCGTCTCTCTCAATCTGAACGGCATCCGCTCTGCCGTCGCCAAGGGTTTCCTCGATTGGCTCGCGGCGCAGGAAGCCGACGTGGTGTGCATACAGGAGTTGAAGTGCCGGCCCGGCGACCTCACCGAGCGCATGCGCAATCCAGGCGCGCTGCACGGTTACTTTCACTGCGCCGATCGGCCCGGCTACAGCGGGGTAGGAATCTACAGCAAGCGCGCAGCCGATGAAATCCGGGAGGGCATCGGGATTCCGGACATCGATGCCGAGGGCCGCTATCTCGAGGCGCGCTTCGGCAACCTCAGCGTCGTGTCGTTCTACGTGCCGTCCGGCTCGAGCTCGCCCGAGCGACTGCAGGTGAAGTTCTCGTTCCTCCAACGCGTCATCGCCCCGTTGCACGCGCTGGGCATCAGCGGCCGCGACGTGATCATCTGCGGCGACTGGAACGTCGCACACAAGGAGATCGACCTGCGGAACTGGCGTTCCAACCAGAAGAATTCCGGCTTCCTGCCCGAGGAGCGCGCCTGGTTGTCGGGCGTGTTCGATCACCTGAACTATGTAGATGTGTTCCGCCGTGTCGATACTCGAGCCGAGCAGTACACGTGGTGGTCGAACCGGGGCCAGGCGTGGGCGAAGAACGTGGGGTGGCGCCTGGACTACCAGATCGCCACACCCGGCATCGCGGCCCGCGCCCATCGTGTCGCCATCTACAAGGACCAGCGCTTCTCCGACCATGCGCCGCTGACGATCGACTATGACTACCCGTTCTGACCGCCATCCATGAGCGAGAGCGCCAGGACCTCCTGGCTGCGCGACCTGCGCGTCTACCTCGAACCGCCGGTCGCGCGCATGCTGCTCCTGGGGTTCTCGGCCGGGCTTCCGCTGCTGCTGGTCCTCGGGACACTTTCGTACCGGCTGCGCGAGGCCGGCATCGACCGCACCACCATCGGTTTCCTGAGCTGGGTCGGACTCGCCTACGGGTTCAAGTGGGTGTGGGCGCCGCTGGTCGACCGGCTGCGCATCCCCATCCTCACCCATCGACTCGGTCGCCGACGCAGCTGGCTCATCCTGGCGCAGCTGGCGGTGGTCGCCGGCCTGACCGGGATGGCACTGACCGACCCCGCCAGCGGCTTGCGCGCCCTGGTGCTCTTCGCGTTACTCGCCGCCTTCGGATCGGCCACGCAGGACATCGCACTGGACGCCTACCGCATCGAGTCGGCTGCACTGTCGCGCCAGGCAGCGATGGCGGCGGCCTATCAGGTCGGCTACCGCGCGGCAATGATCACCTCGTCCGCGGGCGCGCTGTGGATTGCAGCAGCGCTCGATCCTGACGAGCAGACCTACCAGCACGCTCCCTGGGTGATCGCCTACCTGTCCATGGCAGCGCTGATGGCGGTGGGAATCGTCACCGTGCTGTTCTCGCGCGAACCCGCGCACGAGATTGCCCCGGAGGTGAGGGCACGCGAGCAGGCGGTCGCGGGACGCCTGAGCCGGCTCGGCCTGCCCGCACCTGCGCTCACCCTCCTCGCGTTCCTCCACTCGGCGGTGTACAGCCCGTTCCAGGACTTCGTGTCGCGCTACCGCTGGCAGGCGCTGGTCCTGCTGGCTCTGATCGGGACCTACCGCGTCTCCGACATCGTCCTGGGTGTGATGTCCAACCCTTTCTACCGGGACATGGGATTCACCAAGGACGAGGTGGCCGCGATCTCGGGCGTCTACGGCGTGATCATGACGCTGGTGGGGGCCGCCATCGGCGGCGTGCTCTCCCTGCGCCTGGGCGTCATGCGAGTGCTGTTTCTGGGATCCCTGCTCTCTGCCGGGACCAACCTGCTGTTCGCCTGGCTCACCACGCGCGGACACGATCTCGTCGGCCTGGTGCTCGTGATCTCGGCCGACAACCTGAGCGGCGGCCTGGCGAGCGCGGCGTTCGTCGCGTATCTGTCGGGACTCACCAATCTGGCCTACTCGGCCACGCAGTACGCCCTGTTCAGCTCCATCATGCTGCTGCTGCCGAAGTTCCTCGCCGGCTTCTCCGGCTGGGCCGTGGACCAGTACGGCTACACCCACTTCTTCATGGGAACGGCCCTGCTGGGCGTGCCGGTGATGATCCTGGTACTCCTGGCGGGACGCCAGGCGCGCCGGCGCGCCTCGCTATTGCCCGCGGCACCCCCGAGCTGACGATGGCGCCTCAGGTGCGCCCCGCGTCCAGGCGGTACACCGCGACGGCTCCCATCAGGTTCGGCAGCAAGCCGATGCGTTCGCCGCGTTCGTTCATCACCACGCGCTCGAGGATGCGGATGCCGCGCACCGCGCAGAACGACTCGAAATCGGCGATGGTGAACAGGTGCACGTTGGGCGTGTTGTACCACTCGTAGGGCAGGTTGCGCGACACCGGCATGCGCCCGCCGAGGAAGATCTGCGAACGCAGTCGCCAGTAGCCGAAGTTCGGGAAGCTGACGATGCCCTCGCGGCCCACCCGCAGCATTTCCTTGAGCAGATCCTCTGTGTGCCGCACCGCCTGCAGGGTCTGCGACAGGATCACGTAGTCGAACGAACTCGATTCGAAGCCGGACAGCCCGGACTCGAGATCGCTCTGAATGACGTTCACGCCATTGCGCACACTGGCCACGATCCTGGCATCGTCGATTTCGATGCCGTAGCCGTTCGCCGCACGCGTCTCGCGCAGTGCGCGCAGCAGGGTGCCATCGCCACAGCCCAGGTCGAGCACGTGCGCGCCCGGTCGGATCCACTGCGCAATCGCGGCGAAATCGTGGCGGGCGGCGCGGCCGGGCCGCGCTGCGAGGCGGGAGCCGTCGTCAGCCGCCATCGATCTTGTCGAAATAGGCGCGCACCACGCCGTGGTAGCGCTCGTCGTCCATCAGAAAGGCGTCGTGTCCATGGGGCGCGTCGATTTCCGCGTAGGAGACGTCGAGCCGGTTGTCGACCAGGGCCTTGACGATCTCGCGCGAGCGAGCGGGGGAAAAGCGCCAGTCCGACGTGAACGACACGACCAGGAAGCCCGCACGCGCGCGCGACAGTGCCTTGGCGAGATCTCCACCGAAATCGGCGGCCGGATCGAAGTAGTCGAGCGCCTTGGTGATGCGCAGGTAGGTGTTGGCGTCGAAGTACTCGGAGAACTTGTCGCCCTGGTAGCGTAGGTAGGACTCGATCTCGAACTCGACGTCGAAGTTGAACTTGAGGCTCCCCGTGCGCAGCGCACGCCCGAACTTCTCCGCCATGGCGTCGTCGGACAGGTAGGTGATGTGGCCGAGCATGCGGGCCAGACGCAACCCGCGCCTGGGCACCACTCCCTGCGCGTAGTAGTCGCCGCCGTGGAAGTCCGGGTCGGTCGTGATCGCCTGGCGGGCGACCTCGTTGAACGCAATGTTCTGTGCGGAAAGCTTGGGGGCCGCCGCGATCACCAGCGCGTGCGACACCCGATCGGGGTGGCTCATGGTCCACTGCAGCGCCTGCATCGCCCCGAGGCTGCCGCCGATCACGGCGGCGAAGCGCTCGATGCCCAATTGATCGGCCAGGCGCGCCTGCGCCTCGACCCAGTCCTCCACCGTCACCAGCGGGAACTGCGCGCCCCAGTGGCGCCCGGTGGCGGGGTTGATCGACGCAGGGCCGGTGGAGCCATGGCAGCCGCCGAGGTTGTTCACGCCGAGCACGAAGAAGCGGTCGGTGTCCAGCGGCTTGCCGGGGCCGACCAGGTTGTCCCACCAGCCCACGCTCTTGGAATCATCGGCGTACCACCCGGCGACGTGGTGCGAGGCGTTCAGGGCGTGGCACACCAGCACCGCGTTGTTGCGCGCTGCATTCAATCTGCCGTAGCACTCGTAGGCCAGATCGTAGCGCTCGATGACGGCACCGCTGCGCAGGACCAGCGGTCGCTCGAAGGCGGCGTGTTGCGGCGTGACCACCCCGACGGAGCCGGGTACGGCGAGGGCGGCGGCCGGCACGGTCGAATTCACCGTCAGGATGCGGCCGGATCGACGCTCAGGTCGATGATCGACAGGCGGCGCACCAACTGCTGGATGGCGTCCTGACGCATGTCCTGATACAGGAAGAGCTCTTCGTTCTCCTTGGCGAGCGCTGCATCGTCGTCGTAGATGAAGTCCCGCTCGAGCGTGATCTCGTCGGCCGGCAGCAATTCCTTGCCATTGGCATCCCGCACGCGGAAGGCGATGCGGTAGCGCAGCAGGTATTCCTGCACGCGCCCGGCAGCGCTCAGCGACAGGATCTGCTTCTGCTGCGTCTCGTCCAGGATCTCCAGGATCGCGTCCGCCTGGCGGGGTGCATTCGCCAGCCTGCTGCGGCTGAAACTCTCTACGTAGCGTTTGAACTGCGCGCCGAAGGAGGAGTAGTCCGGCGCGGCAACGTAGAGATTCTCGAAGGGGATCTGCGCCGGCGCGACCGGACTGAATCCGCACGCACCCAGTTGCACGATCAGCGCGAGCAGCGCGGCGCGGTGCCAGAGACGCTTCATAGCACCAGGTTCACCAGGCGCCCGGGAACGACCACGACCTTGCGGATCGACTGGTCGCCGATGTGACGGGCCGACGCCGGACTGGAGCGGGCGATCTGCTCGATCTGCTCACGCGACGCCGTCGCCGGGACGCGGATGCTGCCTCGCGTCTTGCCGCCGATCTGCAGCACGAGTTCGATCTCGTCCTGCGCCATCGCCGACTCATCCGGCTCCGGCCAGGGCGCCGTGAACACGTCGGCGCCGAACCGGAGCTCGCGCCACAGGTGGTCGCACAGGTGGGGCGTGATCGGCGCCTGCACGCGCAGCAGGATGGACAGGCCCTCCCGGATCACGCGCGCCCCTGCGTCACGATCGACGCCTTCGAGTGCGTTGAGCATCTTCATGCAGGCCGAGGCGACGGTGTTGAACTGCTGCCGCTGCATATCGAAGTTGGCCTGTTTGAGGTTCAGGTGGATTTCCCTGCGCGCGGCGGCGATCGCGCCGTCGAGGCTGGCGTCGAGTGCCGGTGCCGCGTCGAGCCGCGGGCGCACCGTCTCGTGGTACTGATGAGCGAACGCCCATACCCGGCGCAGGAAGCGGAACGAACCCTCCACCCCGGAATCGGACCACGCCAGCGTCTGCTCGGGGGGGCTGGTGAACATCATGAAGAAGCGCGACGTATCCGCGCCGTACTGGTCGACCAGGGACTGGGGATCGACGCCGTTGTTCTTCGACTTCGACATGGTGCCGATGCCGCCGGATTCCACCGGCAGGCCGTCGCCCCGGAGGACGGCAGAGATGCGGTTGCCGCGTTCGTCCGTCTTGATCTCGACGTCGGACGGGTTGTAGTACGCGACGCGTCCCGTCCCCTGCTTGCGGTAGAAGATCTCGTTGAGGACCATGCCCTGTGTGAGCAGGCGCGAGAACGGTTCGTCGAACGACACCATGCCCAGGTCGCGCATCACCTTCGTCCAGAAGCGCGAGTAGAGCAGGTGCAGGATGGCGTGCTCGATGCCGCCGATGTACTGGTCCACGGGCAGCCAGTAGTTCACCCGCTCGTCCACCATCGCGCGCTCGTTGTCCGGACACGCATAGCGGATGTAGTACCAGGACGAATCGACGAACGTGTCCATGGTGTCGGTCTCGCGCCGCCCGGGACGCTGGCAGCGCGGGCACGGCGTGTTCACGAAGTCGGGCCGCCGGTTGAGCGGATTGCCGCTACCGTCGGGGACACAATCCTCGGGCAACACCACCGGCAGCTGCTCGTCCGGTACGGGCACGTCGCCGCACGTCTCGCAGTGAACGATCGGAATCGGACAACCCCAGTAGCGCTGGCGCGAGACGCCCCAATCGCGCAGGCGGAACTGGATGCGCTTGCGCCCCAGTGCCTTGCGCTCGAGATCGGCGGAGATCGCCTCCACGGCGCCGGCGAAGTCGAGGCCATCGTAGCGCCCCGAATTGATCAGCGTCCCGGGCTCCGCATAGGCGTCCTGCCAGTGCGCGGGAGTGGCATCGCCGGCGGACGTGCGCACCACCGGCTTGATCGGCAGTGCATACCGGGTGGCAAACTCGAAGTCGCGTTCGTCGTGAGCGGGTACCGCCATCACCGCGCCCTCGCCGTACCCCATCAGCACGTAGTTGGCGACCCACACCGCCAGCTTCTCCCCGGTGAGGGGATGCAGCACGTACAGTCCGGTCGGTACGCCCTTCTTCTCCTGCGTGGCGAGCTCGGCCTCCATTGCCGGCCCACGCTTGCACTCCTCGACGAATGCCTGCAGTGCCGGATTGCTCGCGGCCGCGAGCGACGCGAGCGGATGCTCGGCCGCCACGGCACAGTAGGTGGCGCCGAGCAGGGTGTCGGCGCGAGTGGTGAAGACCTTCAGCGACTGGCGCTGGTCGTGCGCATAAGGAAAGGAAACCTCGACCCCCTCGCTGCGGCCGATCCAGTTCGCCTGCATCAGCTTCACGCGTTCCGGCCATCCGGGCAGACCGTCCAGTGCGCCGAGCAGTTCGTCGGCGTAGGCGGTGATGCGCAGGTAGTACATCGGAATCTCGCGCTTCTCCACCGGCGCGCCGGTGCGCCAGCCTCGACCGTCGATCACCTGCTCGTTGGCGAGCACGGTCTGGTCCACGGGATCCCAGTTCACCACGCCGGTGGTCTTGTAGGCGAGCCCCTTTTCCAGCATGCGCAGGAACAGCCACTGGTTCCAGCGGTAGTAGTCCGGATGGCAGGTCGCCAGTTCCCGCTCCCAGTCGATGGAGAAGCCCAGCGACTTGAGCTGTTTCTTCATGTACGCGATGTTGTCGTACGTCCATCGGGCCGGCGGCACGCCGTTCGCCATCGCCGCATTCTCGGCCGGCAGTCCGAAGGCATCCCAACCCATCGGCTGCAGCACGTTGTAGCCGCGCATGCGGTAGTAGCGCGCGAGCACGTCGCCGATGGTGTAGTTGCGCACGTGCCCCATGTGCAGCTTCCCGGAGGGATAGGGAAACATCGAGAGGCAGTAGTACTTGGGCCGCGAGCGGTCTTCCACCGATCGCGCAGCCTTGCGCTCGTCCCAGGCGGCCTGTGCCTGCGCTTCGATGTCTGCTGGGCGGTACTGGGACTGCATCGCGGTGTGCTGCCTCAGGGGATTGGAAAGGACCGGGAATTATACCGGGCAAGGCTGGCGATACGGCGCCAGCTCCGATCCGAAGGGCTGCTCGCGGATGCTGCCGTATAATCGAACGCTTCCGTAGCGACTCTCTCCGTGGCTTCCGGCAACCTCCTCGAAGGGCTCAACGAACCGCAACGCCTCGCCGTCACCCTGCCGCACCAGTCCGCCCTGATTCTCGCGGGGGCGGGAAGCGGCAAGACACGGGTGCTGACGACGCGTATCGCCTGGCTCATCCAGACCGGTCAGATCGGGCCGCAGTCGCTGCTCGCGGTGACCTTCACCAACAAGGCGGCGCGCGAGATGCTCACGCGCATCTCCGCCATGCTTCCGATCGACACACGCGGCATGTGGGTGGGCACCTTTCATGGGTTGTGCAATCGCATGCTGCGCGCACACTACCGGGATGCCGGACTGCCGCAGACGTTTCAGATCCTCGACAGCCAGGACCAGCTCGCGCTGATCAAGCGCCTGCTCAGGTCGATGGGCGTCGACGACGAGAAGCTGCCGCCCCGCGATCTGCAGTATTTCATCAATGGGAGCAAGGAGCAGGGTCGGCGAGCGGCGCACGTGGAGGCGTACGACGAGCACTCGCGGCACTTGACCGAACTGTTCGCCGAGTACGACCGGCAGTGCAACCGTGAGGGCGTAGTGGACTTCGCCGAGCTGCTGCTGCGCAGCTTCGAGCTGCTGTCGCGCAACGAGGTGCTGCGCGCGCACTATCAGCGCCGCTTCAAGCACATTCTGGTCGACGAGTTCCAGGACACCAACCGCCTCCAGTACCGCTGGCTGAAGCTGCTTGCGGGCAGCGACAACGCCATCTTCGCGGTAGGCGACGACGACCAGTCGATCTACGCGTTCCGGGGTGCGTCGGCGCAGAACATGTTCGAGTTCGAGCGCGACTTCGCGCGCGGCGCGGTGATCAAGCTGGAGCAGAACTACCGCAGCCACGCGAACATCCTGGACGCGGCCAATGCGCTGATTCGCCACAATCAGCACCGGCTGGGCAAGGACCTGTGGACGGCCGAGGGCAAGGGCGAACCGCTGCGTCTGTACGAGGCGGCCACCGACCTGGAGGAGGCGTCCTACATCCTCGACGAGGTACGCCAGCTGCGCAGCGAAGGCGTGCGGCTGTCCGACATCGCGTTGCTGTATCGCTCGAACGCGCAATCGCGCGTCCTCGAGCATGCGCTGTTCAATGCCGCTCTGCCATACCGGGTATACGGTGGCCTGCGCTTTTTCGAGCGTCAGGAGATCAAGCACGCGCTGGCCTATCTGCGCCTGGTCGCGAACCCGGACGACGACGGGGCCCTGCTGCGGGTCATCAACCTGCCCGCGCGCGGGGTCGGCGCACGTACGCTGGAGCAGCTGCAGGAATCGGCACGCATGCGCGGCATCAGCCTGTGGCAGGCCGCGTGCTCGACACCGCTGGGCGGAAAAGCCGGGGCCGGGGTCGCCGGTTTCGTGAATCTGATCGGGAGCCTGCAGCGCGAGGTCCGAGACCTGGCGCTCCCCGCACTCGTCGAGCGCACGATCGAGCGCAGCGGGCTGATCGCCTATTACGAGACCGAGCGCGACGGCGCCGACCGCATCGAGAACCTGAACGAACTGATCACTGCCGCCGCCGGATTCGAGATCGAGGGTGGCGCGTTCGACGCCGCACAGGATGCCGTGCCCGGTGACGAGCGAGCGATGGACGAACGCCCGGGGGCAATGCGCGCGCTCGAATCCTTCCTCGCACACGCCTCGCTCGAGGCCGGCGAGCATCAAGCCCAGGCAGGCGCAGATGCGCTCCAGCTGATGACGGTGCATGCCGCCAAGGGGCTGGAGTTCCATACCGTGCTGATCAGCGGGCTGGAAGAGGGTTTGTTCCCGCACGAGAACAGCCTGAACCAGGACGACGGGCTCGAGGAGGAGCGCCGCCTCATGTACGTCGCGCTCACCCGTGCGCGGCGGCGGTTGTATCTGAGCTTCGCCCAGAGCCGCATGCTGCACGGCCAAACGCGCTACAACATCGCTTCGCGTTTCCTGTCCGAGATTCCCGAGGGCCTGGTCCAGCGCGTCAACAGCGGCCGCAGCAGCGGCGCTTGGGCGAGCGCATCCTGGAGCGACCCCGGCCGCAGCCAGCGGCGCGAGTCCACGGGTGCCGGCCGGCCCTTCGCCGTGGATCCCGCATTGCCGTTTCGCGTGGGGCAGAACGTGGTGCACGCGAAGTTCGGGCCGGGCGTGATCGTCAATGCGGAAGGCCGCGGTGCCGATGCGCGCGTGCAGGTGAACTTCCGCAGCAGCGGTCTGAAGTGGCTGGCACTGGAGTACGCCAAGCTCACCCCTGCGTAGGCTCGCGGTGCCGGGTCAGGCGCGCTCCGGCCGTGCGGTGAAGA
>JAEZCG010000104.1 GCA_023430065.1 Pseudomonadota bacterium
GCACCGACGGCAGGAGCGCCGGTGTACTGGACAGCCTCCAGGGCAAATCCGCTCGTGACATCGAGCAGGACATGCTGAAGTTCAAGCATGCCGGGAAGGGCAGGATCATGGCGCCGATCGCCAGGGCCTACAGTGATGTGCAAATCCGGCGGATCGCGGAATATCTCGCCGCCGGGGGAGGCGGGAAATGACGATGCCTCGCGCGCGGGACCGTCGGCAGTTTCTGCGCAATGTCGCATTGTTGGCCGCAGGCGCCTCCGTCCCAGGTCTCTGGACTTCGGCCCGCGCCCGCGCCAAGGGAGCACGCGTAGTTGTGGTCGGGGGCGGATTCGCGGGGGCCACGTGCGCCAAGTACCTGCGCCGTGCCGATCCGTCCATCCAGGTCACGCTGGTCGAACGGGAGCGGCAGTACGTCACCGGCCCGTTCAGCAATCTCGTGTTGGCCGGCGTACGCACCCTGAAGGACCTCACGCTCAGCTACGACCGACTCATGCGCGACCACGAGATCGACGTGGTCAACGGGGAGGCGGTGGCTATCGATCCTCCTGGGCACCGCATCACACTGCGGGATCGTAGCGTCCTGGCCTACGACCGACTGGTGGTGGCGCCGGGCATCGACATCGATTACTCGGCCCTCGCCGGCTATGACCAGCAGGCGGCTAGCGCGATGCCGCACGCCTGGATCCCCGGTCCGCAGACCGAACTGCTGCGCCGCCAACTCGAGGCGATGCGTGACGGTGCAACGGTGCTGCTGAGCGTGCCGCCAGCACCGCTGCGTTGTCCGCCCGGACCTTTCGAGCGCGCGAGCCTGATCGCCTTCTACCTCAAGTCTCGCAAGCCTCGCTGCAAGGTTCTCATCTTGGACGCCAACGAGAGTTTTCCGGATCAGGAACTGTTTCTCGAAGGCTGGCTCGCGCTCTACTCCGGGATGATCGAGTGGGTTCCTGGCTCGAAGGGAGGCAAGGTCGTCCGGGTCGAGCCCGGTGCGATGACGGTGCACACCGCAGCGGGTTCGCACACGGCCGACGTGGTCAATATCATCCCGCCGCAGAAAGCGGGTGGCATCGCGGCGGCTGGCGGCCTGGCGAATGCGAGCGGCTGGTGTCCGGTGGATGCCCGCACGTTCGAGTCGACGTTGCATCCGGGAATCCACGTCATCGGTGATGCCGCGATCGGCGGAAAGCTGCCCAAATCCGCGGCAGTGGCCAATTCGCAAGCAAAAGTGTGCGCCACGGCCGTGGCCCAGCTGTTAGCCGGACAACAGGTCGGAGAGCCGTCCTTCGTCAACGCCTGCTACAGTCTGGTGTCGCCGAGCTACGGAATCTCGATAGCTGGGGTGTACGGGCTGACCCCGGAGGGCATCACCCTGCTGCCTGATGCGTTCGGCACCAGCCCGCTCCGTGCTCCAAAGAATTACCGCGAGCGCGAAGCCCGGGACGCGGAAGGCTGGTACCGCAATATCGTGGCCGACTCGTTCGCTTGAGCCGCACAGTACGCACGCATTCGCTTCAGGCGCGTTTGTGAATGGTGAATCTGGTTCTCTCCGTGCGTGAAGCTTGCGAGGACCACTTGGGCGATGAGCAGAACACTCGTGCGAGAGCCAACTTGGCGAGCACCCGGTGGGCTTCCACCAAGGGCCTCTCGCCCATCTCTGTTACTTCCGATCGATCGGCGTCCGACGATGAGAAGCACAGCATAGCGGCGAACCGGTCGCTATCGCTCGCCGCTCAGGCTTGGAGACGGCTCACTCGAGTGCGCGCCAGCCAGGGTGATCGAAGTACTGCGGGTACGTCCCCAATGCGCCGACCCGTGTCAGCGCTCGAGCAATCAACGGCGGCGTTCGCTCGGTGGGGGCACCATCCCGCCCGCTTCGAAACCAGATAGGTCTTGCAACGCTCTGTATGAATGCGTAGATTGGTGTGTAAGGAGCTACGCATGGCCACCAATCTGTCTATCGACCCTGAGCTCATCAACCGCGCGCTCGAAGTAAGCGGTGCGCGGACCAAGAAGGCTGCAGTGACGCTTGCGCTGCAGGAGTTCGTTGCGCGGCGATCGCAGAAGCGACTACTCGATCTGATGGGAAAGCTCGAATGGGACGAGTCGTTCGATTACAAGGCCGAACGATCACGGTCGTGACGCTGCTGATCGATACGAGCGTCTGGTCGCGCGCGTTACGCCGCAATATCGTCTCGGATGTCTCGGAAGTTTCCACTTTGCAGCGCGCCCTGGTGGTGATGTCGTCATCACCACCGGACTCATCTTGCAGGAATTGCTGCAGGGGTTCATCGGCGCACGGCCCATGAGCAGATCGTAGATCACTTTGCTGCGCTGCCGATGCTCAGCCCGACGCGACAGGACCACATCGAAGCGGCGGAGCTTAGAAACCGCTGTCGGTGTGCCGGGGTGCAGGTGGGCACCATCGATGCATTGATTGCTCAGCTGTGCGTTCGACATCAACTCATGTTGTTGACTGCCGACCGCGACTTCGACTCCGTCGCCAAGCACTGTGCATTGAAACTCTGGCGCGCGTAGCGTGAAAGGCCGCCTGTGTGCGGCGGAAGATGGCTCGACCCTGTGCCGAGCAGCTGGGGTGAAGCCGCCGCGCGCGGAGCACAGCTTTCAGGAATTCGGGAAGATACCTGGGCCATCGAGGGAACCCGCCGCCTGCACCCGAGTCTGTCTGTCATGCGGCCACCGGGTTTCCACGGCCGCTCCTCTCGGCTACGCTACCCGCGCGCCACCGACGCAAGGAACCGCATGTCTCGACCCTATCGTCTGGCCGCCGCCGTGCTCATGCTGGCCGTGGTGCTTGCCGTGCTCGTCTGGGCGTTGCGTGACGAGCCCGCTTCACCACCCGCGCCCGCCGGGTCGCCGCAGGCATCCGCCGAGACCCCGGATGCCGCTCTCCTGCCGCCCGTGACGGTCGTGCGTGCGCAAGGCGGCGGCGTCAGCAGCTCCCTGCCCCTGACCGCGACAGTAACGACCGAGCGCAGCGCGGCATTGTCGCCGCGTGTGAGCGGCCTGGTGGCAGCGGTGCATGTGGACGCCGGCGACCGTGTACCAGCAGGAAAGGTGCTGCTAGAGCTGGATCCGGCGCTGGCGCGTCTCGCGCTGCAACGGTCCCAAGCTGCCCTGGAGGAGGCGGAGGCCGCGCACGCGGAGGCTCGCCGGCAGTACGAGGAGACACAGGAACTGGTCGAGCGCCGGCTCGTGCCGACCACGCGGCTGCCGGCTGCGGACGCGGCGATGCGCATGGCCGGTGCCGCGTACGCGCGCTTGCGCAGCGAGCATCAGCAGCAGACGGAGACGCTGCGCCGGCACACGGTGGTGGCGCCGTTCGCAGGGGTGGTCAGCCGCAAGATCGCCGAAGTCGGCGAATGGGTGGAGACCGGCACCGCGGTGCTCGAACTGGTGGACACGCAGCACGTGCGCATCGACGTGCAGGTGCCGCAGGAGCACTACCAGGCCGTGCGCGTCGGCACGCCGGTCGCGGTGCGTCTCGATGCCGCACCGGGCGATGTGCTCGCCGGGCGGGTCGCGATGAGAGTGCCGGTGAAGGACCCGGAGGCACGCACCTTCCTCGCGCGCATCGACGTGCCGGATGGGCACGAGTACATGACGCCGGGCATGTCCGCACGCGTGTCCTTCGATCTGGGGGCGAGTGTGCAGGCGGTGAGCCTGCCGCGCGATGCGCTGGTGCGCCGGCCGGATGGCAGCAGCCTGGTATGGGTGGTGCAGGGTGAAGGTCCGGACGCCACGGTGACACCGCGGCAGGTGGAGGTGGGTCGCTCCCTGGGTGGGGAGGTCGAGATCCGCAGCGGCGTGCAGGCCGGTGCCAGGGTGGTCCTGCGCGGCAACGAGACGCTCGAGGAAGGACAGCGCGTGCGCGTGGTGGCGTCGGCGGCGATGGCGGAAAACTAGCGTGTTCGAGGCCATCGTCCAGCGCGGCACGCTGCTCGCGATCGGCGTGCTGATCGTCTGCCTGTTCGGCGTGCTCGCCGTGCTGCACGTGCCGGTGCAGATGATCCCCGACCTGGAGACGCGCGTCATCACCGTGCGCACCGGCTGGCCGGGTGCGACGCCGCAGGACGTCGAGAAGGAGATCCTGATCGAGCAGGAGGAATACCTGCGCAACGTGCCCAACCTTCAGCGCATGGTCGCCCGCGCGACGTCGGGCGAGGCCACGATCGAGCTGGAGTTTTCCTTCGGCGTGGACCTGAACGAGGCGCTCATCCGCGTCAACAACGCGCTGAGCCAGGTGCCGTCCTATCCCGAAAACGTGGACGAACCGCGCCTGTACACGTCCTCGTTCTCCGCCAACGCCTTCATGTACTTCCGCGTCGAGCCGCTGCCCGGCAATCCAAAGGGCGTGGACATGGACATGATGCGCGACTTCATCGACGACAACGTGCGCACCGCGATGGAGCGCGTGCCGGGCGTTTCCGAAGTCGACCTCAGCGGCGGCGCGCAGCGTCAGGTGCAGATCCTCGTCGATCCCAACAAGCTGGCCGAGCGCAACATCACGCTCACGCAGGTGCGCGACGCGCTGCGCGCGCGCAACCGCGACATTTCCGGCGGCGACGTCAACAGCGGCAAGCGCCGCTACCTCCTGCGCACGGTCGGACGCTTCCAGGACGTGCGCGAGGTGGAGGATCTGGTCATCGCCCGGCGCGGCAGTGCCACGATTCATCTGAAGGACGTGGCCACGGTGCGTCTCGACCACTTCGAGATCCGCGCGGAAGCCTACGTCAACGGACAGCCGATCATCTCGCTGTCCGTGCGCCGCGAGAGCGGTTCGAACGTGATCGCCATCAAGGACGCGATGATGCCGGTCGCCGCAGCGATCAGCCGCGACGTCCTGGAGCCGGCGGGCATGCGCATGGTGATGACCACCGACGACGTGCGCTACGTGCAGGCTTCCACGCGCAACGTGTGGACCAACCTCGGCATCGGCGCGCTGCTCGCCACGGCCGTGATGTTCCTGTTCCTGCGCTCGGGCACCGCCACCCTGGTGGGCGTGATCGGCATTCCGATCTGCACCATCGCCGCCTTCCTCGGGCTGCTGCTTGCCGGGCGCACGATCAACGTGATCTCGCTCGCCGGTGTGGCGTTCGCGATCGGCATGACACTGGACAATACCATCGTGGTGCTGGAGAGCATCGAGCGCGAGCGGCGGCGCGGGCTGGACCGACTGGCCGCCGCGATCGCGGGAGTGCGCCGGGTGTGGCCGGCAGTGCTGGCCTCCACCCTCACCACGGTGCTCGTGTTCACGCCCGTGCTGTTCCTGAAGGAGGAGGCGGGACAGCTGTATTCCGACGTGGCCGTGGCGATCTCGGCCGCGATCCTCGCCTCCATGTTCGTGGCCATCAGCGTGGTGCCCGCCGCCAGCGCACGGCTCGCCTTGGGCAGGACCGACCGCACATCGGCGGACGGCGGATTCGACCGGCGCGTGGCGCGCGGCGTGTCCTGGGTGGTGGACACACGTCCTCGCCGGCTGGGCGCCCTGGCCGTGATCCTGGCCGCGACCGCACTGATCATCTTCCGGCTCACACCCCCGGCGGAGTACCTGCCCGAGGGCGAGGAGGCGAAGAGTTTCTCGATGATGATCGCCCCGACCGGCTACAGCCTGCCGGAGATGTCGGCCATCGCACAGCAGTTGCATCGCGAGTTCGAGCCCTACCTCGACCACGAACCGCAGCGCTTCGATCGCGGCGAGGCCGATGTGCCGGCGCTGTCCTATTTCGTGGTCTGGGTGCGGCCGCAGCAGTTGCGGATGATCGCGGAGACCAAGGACCCGCGCCACATCGACGCGCTGATGGAGGCGATCGGCAAGCGCTTCGCGCGCTACCCCGGCATGCGTTCGTTCTCTTCGCGCGGTTCGATCATCTCGAGCAACGACGGCGGCACGCGCAGTGTCGATCTCGACATCGGCGGCGCCGATCTGGCCCGGGTCTACGACGTCGCGATGGCTGCCTACCAGCGCGCGAACGAAGTGTTCGACGCGCCGCAGGTGCGTCCCGATCCGCCTGCGCTCACGCTCGGGCAACCCTTGCTCGAGCTGCGCCCGCGCTGGGAGCGCGCGGCCGAACTCGGACTCACCACCGAGGAGCTCGGCTACGCCGTGGCCGGTCTGTCGGACGGCGCCTACGTGGACGAGTTCTTCCTTGAAGACGACAAGATCGACATCTACCTGTACAGCACCACGCGCCCGGCCGAGGATCTGAGCGACATCGTCGACCTGCCGGTCCACACGCCGCAAGGCACGGTGCTTCCGGTCGGAGCGCTGGTGGACGTGGTGGAAACGGTGGACACGAATACGATCCGCCGGGTGGACGGCCGTCGCACCGTAACGTTGAGCATCATTCCGCCGCGCAGCGTGGCGCTCGAGACCGCCGTGGACGTGGTCCAGCGCGAGGTGATCGGACAGTTGCGCGAGCGCGGCGCGGTACCGGCCGGCGTCTCGCTCGACATCTCCGGCGCCAGCGATCGCCTGGAGGCCACGCGCGAGGCGCTGTCGGGCAACTACTTCGTGGCGGTGCTGCTGTGCTACCTGTTGCTGGTCGCGATCTTCTCGCACTGGGGCTATCCGCTTGCCATCATGACGACGGTGCCGCTCGGCATCGCGGGCGGAATCGGCGGGCTGTGGCTGCTCAACGCGGTGGGCGCCCAGCTGCCCGCATTCGGCCTGGCAGCCATCCGACAGCCGTTCGACATGATCACCATGCTCGGCTTCCTGATTCTGGTGGGCACGGTGGTGAACAATCCGATCCTGCTGGTGGACCAGGCATTGAACAACCTGCGCGAGGTGGGGATGAGCGCGGAGCAGGCGGTGGCCGACGCGGTCGAGGCACGCCTGCGTCCCATTCTGATGTCCACCATCACCACGATCTTCGGCCTGGCCCCCCTCGTGCTCATTCCCGGTGCCGGCACCGAGCTCTACCGCGGCGTGGGCGCAATCGTCCTGTTCGGTCTGCTGTTCGCCACGCTGGTGACGCTGGTGTTCCTGCCGGCGTTGCTGGTCGAGGTGTTCAAGTGGCGGCGGCGTATCGGCGAGCGCATGCCGGCGCTGGACAAGGGCGCGGCCGCGCGATGAGGCGGAGCGCTCAGCCGAAGATGCCCTGCAGGTACCAGCCGCGCCGCCCGTCGCGTTCGCGGTAGATCCACAGCTGCCGGCCCTGCGCGTCGCTGGCGACGAAGTAGTCGCGCGCGACGTCGCGACCGTCCCACCAGCCGCTTTCGATGCGCTCCGGTCCGCCATGCAGCACGAGCGGGCCGTCGAGCTGGGGCAGGTCCTCGCGCTCGCGCAGCCGCCGCGGCGGATCCACCAACCAGAGTGGCCGGCGCGCCCGCGCGCGTCCCGGCTGGGCCGCGCCCGGCTCGCAGGCGCGCGAGGCCAGCTCGGGGCGATGATCGGCATGCGCGGCGATGCCGTGCACGGCATCGGTTCCGAGCCGGGCACGCAGGTGATCGACGATCGACCAGCGTTCCTCGTCTGGCACGGTCTCCTCCGGAAAGAGCGAGAGATTGTGCGAGGCGAGGGGGCGCGATTCCTCGCAGTCGAACTGGATGGCCTCGACCCGTTCGGGAAGCTCGACGCCGGCCAGCCGTTCGCGCAACAGGCGCGCGATGCGCTGCGGGTCGCGCGTGGGGCTGGAGAAACCGATCTGCACGATCGTCGGCGCGCGCGCCTCGTGATGCAGGGTGAGCTTCAGGCGGGTCGAGCCACTCCCCCGGGCGCGCAGGTGACCGCTCATCTCCACGACCAGGCGCTGTGCCGCGAACAACAGCGGTCCAGTCTCGTGCACGGGCGCCGGCAGCGGCAGGCGGGCGCGGTAGTGCGCGGGCGGCCGGTACGGATCGCACGGATCGGGCAGCAGCCCGAGCGCGCGGTCGAGTTCGTCGAGCAGGCCCTGGCCGAAGCGGCGCGCCACGCCCTCGCGCGGCAAGGCGAGGCAGGCCCCCACGGTCTGCACGCCCATCAGGGCGAGACCGCGCACGACCTCTTGCGGTTGCCGCAGCAGGGCGAGCGGGAGATCGCGCAGCGCATCGTGCAGGCATGTGCCTGCGGTGATCGTCCTGTCCATGCCCGCGCGGGCGAGCAGGCGAGCGGCCCCCGGCGTGGGTGCAGCGGCAATGCCGATCGCATAGCCCAGCGCGGCGACCTCCTCGCGCAGGCGCAACTGCAGGGCGGCCAGTCCACCGAACAATCCCAGGCTGCCTTCGATTTCGAGCAGCACCGCATCGGGAGCGGCGAGGGCCACCGTGGGAGTGAACTGCCCGGCCCAGCCGGCGATGCGTTCCAGGGCACGGCGTTCTGCGCCCGCGTCGCGCGCCCGGGCCTGCAACGTGGGGCACAGCGCGATGGCAGCCGACAGACTCATGCCCGCGGCGATGCCCGTACTACGGGCGTGTGCATCGCAGGACAGGACGTGCGGACGGTTACCGCCGCTGTGGACGACCAGGGGGCGGGCAGGAGGGATCGCGCGCAGAAGAAGCTGGAGCGAGAGATCCGGAAAGTGCAGACAGGACCACAGCATGGCGGATGCGTACCGGCACGCCGGAGACAGCCTAGGCGATGCCCTGACGGATCCGGCGCGAACGCGAAGGTGCGGCGGAGACGCGCTGCACAGTGCTGGAGGGCTGGTCCGCGGCAGGCGCTGGCCAGTGGCCGGCATCCACCGCAAGAGGTGCCGCCCAACCGCCTCCGCGTCGCTTCAGGACATGCAACGTGAGGCGGTTGCGTTCGCAGGCCAGCTGGATGCGTAAGGGGGCGGGTGAGGGCTGTGCAGCGCAGCGCAGGGGAGAGAACACCACTCCCATCGCCTTTCCCTGCTCGGCTGCCGATTGCAGACGGCGCAGCGCCCGCTCCGCTGCAGCACCGGGCCAGGCGATGACCGCGGAGCATGTCCCCGAGCGCAGGCAGCGTTCGGCGGCCCACAGTGTCTGCGCGTCGGCCCTGGACTCCACCACGATGAGGCGCGACAGATCGACCGCCAGGGCTTCGAACGCGGGAGCATAGGGCAGGTAGGGCGGTGCGACCAGCACCAGCCACTTCTCCTCGCGTGACAAGCGCGCCAGGGCCGGTGCGAGCAGGCGCAACTCCCCGATGCCCGGCT
This sequence comes from Pseudomonadota bacterium, assembly GCA_023430065.1. Taxonomy (GTDB): domain Bacteria; phylum Pseudomonadota; class Gammaproteobacteria; order Burkholderiales; family SHXO01; genus SHXO01. The sequence continues at coordinate 9,117 of JAEZCG010000104.1, forward strand.
GGGCGACGAGCAGCTCGGTCAGTGCCGCTCGCGGCCAGCCGCCACCCGGCAGCAGGGAATCGAGTTCAGCGAATCCGGTGGGTACGCTCTCGACCGCGACCTTCGCATACTGCTTCCCGCGCCAGATGGCAGGATGCTGAAGGATGGAATCGAGAGCGGACATGAGGAAACGGATCGGACGGCGTGATGCGACGAAGGCGAAGGCAAGCCCCCGGCCTGACGAGCCGGGAAGGCGACGAGGACGATCTCACGGCGCGATCATCGTCGCCTGACCGCCCTCACGCGCGGGGCGCCGGGTCCGCGCTGCGCAGCATCCCGCGTTCCCAACCCGGATCGCAGCGAGCGCCTGGGACCGGTCGCATCCCGCATCACAACGCCTTGCCGTTGCGGATCACGCCCACCGCGATGCCTTCGATGGTGAAGGGGTCGGTCTTCAGGTCCACCAGGATCGGCGGAAAGTCGGGGTTCTCCGCCATCAACTGCACCTGATTGCCCTGCCGCCTGAAGCGCTTGACCGTGACTTCGTCACGCAGCCGCGCTACCACCACCTGCCCGGAACGGGCCTCGCGCGTGCCGTGCACGGCCAGCAGATCGCCATCCAGAATGCCGATGTCGCGCATGCTGGTGCCCTTCACCTTCAACAGGTAGTCGGCGCGCGGCTTGAACAGCGACGGATCGATCTGATAACGGTACTGGACGTGCTGTTCGGCCAGGATCGGGTGCCCGGCCGCCACGCGCCCGATGACCGGGAGCCCGACATTGAAGCTGTTGCGCAGGCGGATGCCGCGCGAGGCACCCGGCAGCATCTCGATATAGCCCTTGCGCTCCAGGGCGCGCAGATGCTCCTCCGACGCATTGGCCGAGCGGAAGCCCAGTTGCCGGGCGATCTCGGCGCGCGTAGGCGGAAACCCGGTGGATTGCAGGAAATCGACGATCAACTGAAGCACTTCGGCTTGACGGGGTGTGAGCTCTTCCATGGTTGTTCTCATGATTTTTCTTTATGTACTGTCAGTATATACATGAAAAGAACAAATGCAAACCACCCGCCCGCACTTGCCATTGACATCGCGGCGGGCATTGCCGGCAGTGCCTCGTCGGCGCCAGCACCACGCTGGTGCGATCGCACTGTTGCGGTGCGTGAGGCGCAGACCCGATGCCATCCCGAGACTGCCCACCCTTGCCTCGACATCGATTTAAGTCGATGACCTGAAAGACATATGCGAGAAGGATGAGACGCCATAAATCCTGCGGCACGCTTTGTGCGATGCAGGTCTGCGTGCCGCGTTGCAGTGCGACCCAGCGCACTTGGACAGCGCATGGACCTGCGGCTCGAACAAGTCCATCCATATGCTCAACTACAGGGGGTAGACCCGATGCAAAGACGCGATTTTCTCAAGTTGACCGCAGCGATGGCCGGTGCCGCCACGCTGCCCGTGTCCATCGAAGCCTTCGGCGCGAAGGATCCGATCAAGGTCGGCGTGCTGCATTCGTTGTCGGGCACGATGGCCATCAGCGAGACCGCGCTGAAGAATACGGCATTGATGACCTTCGAGCAGATCAACGCCGCCGGCGGTGTGATGGGCCGTCCGATCCAGCCGGTGGTCGTCGACCCGGCCTCCAACTGGCCGCTGTTCGCCGAGAAGGCGCGCCAGCTGATCACGCAGGACAAGGTCGCCGCGGTGTTCGGTTGCTGGACCTCGGTGTCGCGCAAGTCGGTGCTGCCCGTGTTCGAGGAACTCAACGGACTGCTCTACTACCCGGTGCAGTACGAGGGCGAGGAACTGTCGAAGAACGTGTTCTATACCGGCGCCGCTCCGAACCAGCAGGCCATTCCCGCGGTCGAGTACCTGATGAGCGCGGACGGCGGCTCGGCCAAGCGCTGGTTCCTGCTGGGCACCGACTACGTCTATCCGCACACCACCAACAAGATCCTGCGTGCTTTCCTCAAGTCCAAGGGCGTCGCCGAGAAGGATATCGAGGAGATCTACACGCCCTTCGGCCACAGCGACTACCAAACCATCGTCGCCAACATCAAGAAGTTCGCCGCAGGCGGCAAGACTGCCGTGGTGTCCACCATCAACGGCGACTCCAACGTTCCCTTCTACAAGGAACTGGGCAACCAGGGGCTGAAGGCCACGGACGTCCCCGTGGTGGCGTTCTCGGTGGGTGAGGAGGAACTGCGCGGCATCGATACCAAGCCGCTGGTCGGGCATCTGGCCGCGTGGAACTACTTCATGTCGGTGAAGAACGCGCAGAACGATGCCTTCATCAAGATGTACAAGGCGTGGGCCAGGAAGAACAGCGTGGCCAACCTCGACACGGTCGTGACCAACGATCCGATGGAAGCCACCTACGTCGGCATCCACATGTGGAAGCAGGCGGTGGAGAAGGCCAAGTCGATCGACGTCGACAAGGTGCGTCCGGCGATGTACGGCCAGACGTTCAAGGCGCCGTGCGGGTTCACCCTGACCATGGACAAGAGCAACCACCACCTGCACAAGCCAGTCATGATCGGCGAAGTGCGGGCGGACGGTCAGTTCGACGTGGTCTGGAAGACCAAGGGACCGATCCGTGCGCAGCCCTGGAGTCCCTTCATCGCGGGCAACGAGTCGAAGCAGAACGTGTAGACGCGCGAGCGCTCCGGCGCGCGCTTCAGGCGCCGTAGCTGACCCGGGCAGCCGCCGCGATGCCGGCGGCGGTTGCCGGGGACGCGCGTCGGTCCGCCTCGTTCGCACCGAGGCTGAGTTGCCGCCTGATCCAGCATCTGCGACGTCCCGACAACCACACAAAAGAACGGGTACACCTTGGCTTCCATCCTCCAGATCGCACGACGCGTGCGACCGATCCTGATCGTCCTATCCGTGCTGGGATTCGGACAGCGGGCGCTCGCGCTCGACGCGCAGCTGGTCGAGCAGCTCGCCACCGGCGACATATCCGGCAAGGTCGGGGCGATCGGCGCGCTCGTCGCATCCGGCGACCCCGCAGGACTTCCGCTGCTGCGTGCCCTGCAGGCGGGCAATCTCGCGGTCACGCCCTCAGGTCAGGTGATCCTCTCCGAAGACGGCGTCATCAAGGATGCCGTCACCATGCAGCCGGTCGAACCTGCTCCGCAGGAGTACGAGTCGGTCGGCATCAACAACCGCGTGCGCGGCGCGCTGGAATCGGCGTTCTCCGCCTTCAGCCTCTACTCGCCCGCGCGCGATGAGCGGCTGGAGGCGGCCCGCCAGCTCGCCGACTCCCCCTCCGCATCGATCGGCACCATCCTGGACAAAGTGCTGCCCGGTGAATCCGATGCGCAGATCCGCGACCTGCTGGCGCAGGTGAAGGCCGCGATCGACCTGGGCAGCGACGATCCGCAGGTACGCCTCGCGGCCGTGAAGACGCTGAGCCAAAGCAGCTCGCAGCGCACCAAGTCTCTGCTCTTTCCGCTGCTGGAGACGGATGGCAGCGGCGCCTTCCTCGAGCCGGATGCGCGCGTGCGCGAGGAGGCGGAATTCGCCATCGGCATGATCGACAGGCGCCTGACGCTGAGCGACTATGCGGGCCGGCTGTTCTCCGGCATCAGTCTGGGGAGCATCCTGCTGCTGGCAGCCCTGGGGCTGGCCATCACCTACGGCCTGCTCGGCGTGATCAACATGGCGCACGGCGAGATGATCATGATCGGTGCCTACGCCACCTTCGTGACCCAGCAGGTGATGCGCACCCACGCTCCCGCCTGGCTCGAATGGTATCCGCTGCTTGCCCTGCCGTTGGCCTTCACCGCTGCGGCGCTGGTGGGCATGGCGCTGGAGCGCACCGTCATCCGCTGGCTCTATGGACGCCCGCTGGAAACGCTGCTGGCGACCTGGGGCATCAGCCTGTTCCTGATCCAGCTGGTGCGCCAGATCTTCGGCGCGCAGAACGTCGAAGTCGCCAATCCGTCCTGGATGTCCGGCGGCATCGCGTTCACCAATCTCACGCTCCCGTACAACCGGATCATCATCATCTTCTTCGCCTTCGCGGTTCTGGCGATGGTGTGGCTGGTGCTGTCGCGCACACGCCTGGGCCTGTTCGTGCGCGGTGTCACCCAGAACCGCACGATGGCGGCGTGCGTGGGCGTTCCCACCGCGCGGGTGGACCTGCTGGCGTTCGGACTGGGCTCCGGAATCGCCGGCCTGGCCGGCTGCGCGCTTGCGCAGATCGGCAACGTCGGCCCGGATCTCGGACAGAGCACCATCATCGACTCGTTCATGGTGGTCGTGCTCGGCGGTGTCGGGCAGTTGGCCGGCACCGTGTACGCGGCCCTGGGCCTCGGCGTGGCGATGAAGTTCATGGAACCCTACATCGGAGCGGTGCCGACCAAGATCCTGATCCTGGTGCTGATCATCGCGTTCATCCAGAAGCGTCCGCAGGGACTGTTCGCCCTCAAGGGCCGTGCGGTGGAGGCCTGAGTCGATGGATGCCGCACTCGCACTTCCCACCTCCGCCGGCAGCCTCGCGCAGCACTTCGGTCAGCGCCCGCCATTGTTCGGCGCGAAGGGCTGGGCCGCCCTGCTGGCGTTCGTCCTCACTGTGACCGTGCTGATCCCGGTGCTGTTCGTCGCTGTGCCGGAGAGCAGCCCGTTCCACCTGTCGGCCTACGTCGTCACGCTGGCGGGGAAGATCATGTGCTATTGCGTGGTCGCCCTCGCGATGAATCTGATCTGGGGATATACGGGAATCCTGAGCCTCGGACATGGCGTGTTCTTCGCGCTGGGCGGCTACGCCTTCGGCATGCATCTGATGCGCATGATCGGCCGCGAGGGGCAGTACCAGAGCGAGCTGCCCGATTTCATGGTGTTCCTCGACTGGAAGGCTTACCCATGGTATTGGTCGTTCACCGACCAGTTCTGGTATGCCTGCCTGCTGGTGATACTGGTGCCCGGGCTGCTCGCCTTCGTGTTCGGTTTCTTCGCCTTCCGCTCGCGCATCAGGGGCGTCTACTTCTCCATCATCACGCAGGCGCTGACCTTCGCGTGCATGCTGCTGTTCTTCCGCAACGACACGGGGTTCGGCGGCAACAACGGCTTCACCGACTTCAAGCGCATCCTCGACTACCGCATCGCCGATCCGGGCACCCGGGCGGCCCTGTTCGCGCTGACCGGTGTCTATCTCGCCGGGGTGCTGGTCCTCACGCGCGCCATCGTGCGCTCGAAGGTCGGTCGTGTGCTCACCGCGATCCGCGATTCGGAGAGCCGGCTGATGTTCTCCGGCTATAACCCGCTGTGGTACAAGCTGTTCATCTGGACGCTGTCGGCCGTCCTGTGCGGGATCGCCGGCGCACTGTACGTTCCCCAGGTCGGCATCATCAATCCGAGCGAGATGTCGCCGGCCAACTCGATCGAGATCGCGATCTGGGTGGCCGTGGGCGGGCGCGGCACGTTGCTCGGTCCCGTTCTCGGAGCAGGGCTGGTCAACGGGGCGAAGAGCTTCTTCACCCAGTCCTTCCCGGAGTACTGGCTGTTCTTCCTCGGCCTGCTGTTCATCCTGGTGACGCTGTTTCTGCCGCGGGGCGTGATCGCCCTTCCCGACATGCTGCGCAGGAGGAAGTCATGAGCGCCCTGCCGACGCTCAGCGCGGCCGTGGGCGCAAGTGCGGCCGTCGGTCGCGTGGTGGGCGAGGGGGTCGACACCACCCACAAGGCGATCCTGTACCTGGAGGACATCACCGTCAGCTTCGATGGGTTCCGCGCGCTGAACAAGCTCACGCTGACCATCGACAAGGGCGAACTGCGCTGCGTGATCGGCCCGAACGGGGCGGGCAAGACCACGATGATGGACGTGATCACCGGCAAAACGCGGCCGGACGCGGGCAGCGCCTTCTTCGGCCAGACCATCGACCTGACCCGGCTGACCGAGGCGCAGATCGCCCACGCCGGCATCGGCCGCAAGTTCCAGAAGCCGACCGTGTTCGAGAACCACAGTGTGTTCGAGAACCTGGAGCTGGCGATGAAGACGGACAAGCGGGTGCGCGCCAGCCTCGGCGCACGCCTGGACTCCGCGCAGTTCGATCGCATCGCGCAGACCCTGGCGCTGATCCGGCTCACCGACGAGGCCGCCAAGCGGGCCGGCCTGCTGTCGCACGGACAGAAGCAGTGGCTCGAGATCGGCATGCTGCTGATGCAGGAGCCGCAGGTGCTGCTGCTGGACGAGCCCGTGGCCGGCATGACCGACGAGGAGACCGAGCGCACCGGCGAGCTGTTCAAGGCGCTTTCTGGCAAGCACACCGTCATCGTGGTGGAACATGACATGGAGTTCATCGCCAGCATCGCCAACGTGGTCACCGTACTGCACGAGGGCAGCGTGCTCGCGGAGGGCGCGCTGGACGCGGTCAGGAACGACGAGCGGGTGATCGAGGTCTACCTCGGCCGCTGACTCAAACCATTTCATCACAGGGGCACGAAGGACACGAAGAACTTCAACCTCTTCGAACACCGAGGACACGGAGGAGCACAGAGAACTGCAACTGCATGAGGGTTACGTTCTCCTCCGTGTTCCTCGGTGCCCTCTGTGTTGAACGCGTTTCTTGTCCTTGCCCTTCTTCGTGTTCCTTCGTGACGTTCGTGGTAGAGAAGCCATGCTCACAATATCCAATCTCGACCAGTACTACGGCTCCAGCCAGACTTTGCGCGACGTTTCCTTCGACGTGCCGTCGGGGAAGGTCACAGCGCTGCTCGGCCGCAACGGCGTGGGCAAGACCACGCTGCTGAAATGCCTGATGGGCGTCGTGCCGGTGCGCAACGGGCGCGTCGAGTTCAAGGGCGAGGACATCACGTCGATGTCGCCCCACCTGCGCGTGCGTCGCGGCATCGGCTACGTGCCGCAGGGCCGCGAAATCTTTCCCCGGCTCACGGTCGAGGAGAATCTGCTGATGGGCATGGCGAGCCTGCCCAGGGGCGGTGCTCGCGACATCCCGGGCGAGATCTTCCAGATGTTCCCCGTGCTCGAGACCATGCTCAGGCGCCGCGGCGGCGACCTCTCCGGCGGGCAGCAGCAGCAGCTCGCGATCGGACGCGCGCTGGCGATGAGGCCGAAGGTCTTGATCCTGGACGAGCCGACGGAAGGCATCCAGCCATCGATCATCAAGGACATCGAGCGCGTCATCCGCGCGCTTTCCCAGCGCGGTGACATGGCGATCTTGCTGGTCGAGCAGTATTTCGATTTTGCGCGCGAACTGGCCGATCAATTCGTCGTCCTGCGTCGCGGCGAGATCGTCAGGCGCGGCGGTCGCGAGGAAATGAACGCCGATGCGCTGCGTAGTCTGCTGATCGTGTGACGCCGGCCCCGGCGCCTGTCACGCCACGATGAGGTGCATGGTTGCAGAGGCGTGCACGCAGGCTGTGCATCCGGCAGCGCCGTCACGGCGATGTCGAGCGCATGCGCGCGAGGACTAAGTGCCCGGAGACAAACGGGTTGATCGCCATGCCGGGAGACAATGGCGCCGGTGGCATGCCGATTGCGAAGTAGCGGACAGCGAGACGCCACCCATTGCAGCACCCGGGTGCCGACTCAACGATGTCTGCCAGGGTTGGCCTGCGGTCGACTTCCCGTCCCCGCAGGCTTTTTTTTCCAGCCTGGCACTTGCGCACGCGTCTTCGGTCCAACCGGGCATGCGCGCATCTCCATTTCCCGTCCGCCGCGTTGTCGGCATCGTCTTCCTCGCCACGCAATGCAGCGTGCTGGCGCCTTGCGCGCTTGCAGCGCAGCCCAGCCTTCAGGACGACATCGACCGCAATCTGCAGGAGCGGCGCACCCGCGCCTTCGAGTTGCGGTTGGACCTCGAGCCGGGACCGCCACCGCCGCCGGCGCCGGAGTCCGAGGTGCGCCGTTCGGTCGTGGTGCCGCGCGCCGATCCCGGCATTCTGGATCGCCTGCCGCGCATTCCGCAGGAAGGAAGGCGGAGGCTCGCCGATCCGCCTGCCCCGAGCGAATCGGCATCCGTGCTGGATAGCCAGCGCAGACGGCAGCAGGCGCTGCAGGCACAGACGCGGACGGTACCGGAGCCGCAACGCCGCCGGATGCTCGATGCGCAGCAGCTACAATTCGAGCGCGAGCTGCGGTCCGAGCGGCTGCGCTCGGAGATGATGCGGGACTCCGGGCGCGTGCTGGGCCGCTAGGCATTCGCCCGGGGGAACGCGCCGGCCGATGCCCGGTCAATGCCCTTGCCAACACCAAGAGGAGATTGGAATGTCGAAGTGGACTTTTCGCGCGCTGACCGCGGCCTGCGCGACCGCACTGGGCTTCGTGGCCGCGGCGCCCGCGTTCGCCGATGCCAAGCTCGACCAGGTCATCGCCGGCGAGCACCGCGATCCCAAGAATGCGGCCCGCGACCAGTACCGCCATCCGAAGGGGGCGCTCGAGTTCTTCGGCATCCGTCCGGACATGACGGTGGTCGAGATCTGGCCCAGCGCCGGCTGGTGGACCGAGATCCTGGCTCCGTATCTCAAGGATCAGGGCAAGTACTACGCCGCATGGTTCGCGACGGAATCGCCCAATACGCCCGGCTACCTGACGCAGCTCGAGAAGAGATTCGATGGCATGGTCGCCTCCAAGCCCGAGCTGTACGGCAAGGTGGTCAAGACCAAGCTGCTGCCGCCGGACTTCGTGGACATCGCCCCGAAGGGCTCGGCGGACATGGTGCTGACCTTCCGCAACGTGCACAACTGGGCCAAGGCGGGTACGGCCGACATGATGTTCAAGGCGTTCTACGACGTGCTCAAGTCCGGCGGGGTCCTGGGCGTGGTCGACCACCGCGCAAAGCCGGGCACGCCTTTCCAGCAGCAGATCGACAGCGGCTACATCGCCGAGAAATACGTGATCGAGACGGCCGAACTGGCTGGCTTCCGGTTCGCGGGGTCGTCCGAGGTCAATGCCAATCCCAAGGACACGAAGGACCATCCGGGGGGTGTGTGGAGTCTGCCCCCGACGCTGCGGCAAGGCGACACGGATCGTGCGAAGTATCTCGGCATCGGCGAGAGCGATCGCATGACCCTCAAGTTCGTCAAGCCCTAGGCCGCTCGGCAGGAGGAGTCGACATGGCGGGTTCGCTGTTCGACGAGGCGGTAGCACGGGCACGCGCGTCGGAACCCGCCGTCCTCGCCTTGTGTGGGGATTGCGTGGAATAAGAGAATCACCGGCCACGAGGATTGCGCCGACTGTCGCGGCACCTCTCCGGTTACTTCTCCTTCGTGCGCATCGCGCCGCCGGTGAGCGGCACCACGGCGCTGTACTCCCATCCTTCATTGACCGATCTGCCCTGCCAGGGGGTGCAGTCGCTCGCGCAGCGCGCACTCGATTACTCCGTAGCATGACGCGGCAGTGCGCGCAGTGCACCGCGCACCGCTACAATCGCGTTCCTCTGCAGCACCCTCCTATTCTTCCGGAGTTTTCATGAAGACGCGTCTCATCGTTGCCGCTCTCGCCATCGCCGTTGCCGCGCCGCTCACTGGTGCGTTCGCCCAGCGGGTCGTCGACGAGAAGGGATTCGTCACACTCAAGCTCGGTCACGAACAGTGGACGCAGTACCCGGGCATCCCGGGCATCAAGATGATGATCGTCGAGGGCGACCCGAAGCAACCCGGACCCTACGTCATCCGCGTCAAGTTCGAGCCGGGCACCATGAGCATGCCGCACTTCCACCCGGAGGACCGGCTGGTGACCGTGCTGAAGGGTACGTGGTGGACCGGCACGGGCGAGACGTTCGATCCCGGCGCGACGGAGCCGTTGCCTCCCGGCAGCTACATGAAGCATCCGTCGAAGGAGGCGCACTACGACGGCGCCAAGGGCGAGGAGGTGATCCTTCAGATTAGCGGCATCGGCCCGAGCGGTACCACGTTCTTCAAGCCCGAGCTGGGAATGACCGGCAAGTCCAGGTAGCCGGCGGGGGAGAGCCGCCGTTGCGCATCCTGCTCGTCGAAGATGATCCGCTGCTGGGCGATGGCCTCGTGGCCGGGCTGCGCGAGCAGGGTCTGGCCGTAGACTGGGTGAAGGACGGGAAGCTCGCCGAGAAGGTCGTCGCGGATGCACCCTACGATGCCGCCGTGCTCGATCTCGGTTTGCCCGGCGTGGACGGCATGACACTGCTGGCCAGGTGGCGCGAACGTGGCCTGTCCATCCCCGTCCTCATCCTGACCGCGCGTGATGCCATCGATGCGCGCGTCGCGGGACTGGATACCGGGGCGGACGACTATCTGGTCAAACCGGTGGTGCTGGTCGAACTGGCGGCGCGCTTGCGGGCCCTCGTGCGCCGTAGCCAGGGCAGGGTGGAAGCGGTCTGGCGACATGGGCCGCTCGAGTACAACCCGGCCGGACGCGCCGTGCGCTGGAACGGCAATCCGGTGGACCTGACCGCACGCGAACTCGCCATTCTGGAGCTGCTGCTGGCCAATCCGCGCCGCGTGCTCTCCAAAGCGCACATCCAGGAGAAGCTCTACGACTGGCGCGACGAGATCGAGAGCAACAGCCTGGAGGTGCACATCCACCACCTGCGGCGCAAACTCGATGCTGCGATCGTGCGTACCGTGCGTGGCGTGGGTTACATGCTGGGCAGCCTGGACGCGGACAAGTGAACCTGTATCGGCGGTTGCTGCTCTGGGTGTTGCCCGCGGCGGCGCTGCTGTGGATCGTCACCTTGCTCGGCAGCTTCCTGCACGCGCGCTACGAGATCAACGAACTGTTCGACACGCAGCAGGTGCAGCTCGCCCGTCAGGTGCTTTCTGCGCTACCGACCGAGTCGCGTGCAGGGTTGGGCGAGCTCGAAGTCCATCGGGTGCCTTCGGAGCGGCCGGGCAAGGCCGAGCTCGAGGATATCGCCATTGCCGTGTGGCGCCACGGGGGGCAGCTGACCATGGCCGATCGCGAGGGCTTACTGCTTCCGGCGACGCCGGGTCACGACGGATTCGAGGAGACGCAGATCGGCGGCCAGGCCTGGCGGGTCTACTACCAGCATGGCGATGGCGATGACTGGATCGTGGCGGTGGGACAGCGCATGGGCGAGCGGCGGGAGATCATCCTCGACCTGGTGCTCAGCCAGTTGTCGATCTGGCTCATCGCCCTGCCTCTCCTGGTGGTCGTGATGTTCGCCGCGATCCGCCACGCCACCCGTCCCCTGCAGGCGCTCGCGTCCGAGGTGGAGCGACGTTCGCCGGACGACTTGCGGCCTCTGGACGATCGTGTCCCTACCGATCTGCGCGCGTTGGTGCAGTCGATGAACCGACTCTTCGCACGCGTGACCGGCGCGATCGAGAACGAGCGCCGTCTGACTGCGGATGCCGCGCATGAGCTGCGGACGCCGATCGCCGCGCTCCAGGCTCAGCTCGAGGTCGCGCAGATGACCCGCTCGGACCGGGCGCGCGAAGCTGCGATGAACAATCTGACGGTGGGCATGAAGCGGCTCAGCGGCCTGGTCAACCAGCTGCTCACGCTCGAACGGATGGAGAACATTCCGCGACTGACGGCAGTCGACCCGGTGCGCTGGGACCGCGTGATGGAACGGGTGCTGTCGGATGTCCTGCCACAGGTCGACGCGCACGGCGCGGAAGTCGGGTGCCAATGGCCCGAGCAAGGCGCGGTCTTTCCGCTCAATGGGGACGAGGACCTGTTGGCGGTCATGCTGCGTAATCTCGTCGACAATGGCGTGCGCCACGGCGGACGCGGGGCGCAGGTCGAGGTCGTGTTCGAGGCGGACGCGCTGCGCGTTCAGGACAACGGACCTGGTGTCCCGGAAGAGGCGCTTCAGCGGCTGGGCCAGCGCTTTCATCGCCCGCCCGGGACGGTGCAGCCTGGCAGCGGGTTGGGCCTGTCCATCGTCCGGCGCGTCGCCGACCTCCACGGGCTTGCCGTGACGTTCGGTAACGCCGTGCCAGGGCCCGGCTTTTGCGTCAGGGTGTCGCGGCGTCCCGGCTGAGCGCTCAACCGGCCTTGCGCCGTGCCTCCTCGAGCAGCTTGCGCGCTTCCTCGCGCCGTCCCGCGTCCGCCACATCCCGGCCGGGCCGGGCAGGCGCCTGCAGTGCACGCTGAAGGTACGTGAGCGCCTCGTCCGGCTTGCCCTGCTCGAGCAGGTACTCGCCGTAGAAGTAATTGGGATCGATGCCCTGAGGATTGACGGCGAGCGCCTTCAGCAGCAACTCCTTCGCCTTCTTGTCGTCGCCGAAGCCCACCGGCCAGCCCGGCACCTTGTAGTACAGCACGCCGAGACTGTTGTAGGCGGAGCCGTCCAGCACGTCCGCATCGATCTTCATCGCAGCTTCGTAACGTGCCTTGGCCTTCTTGGCGAGGCCGAGCGCAGCCATGCCGCCCTTCGCACCTGCCCACGAACTCAGGATGATCCCCTCCCACACCAGCGGCTCGGCGCGATCCGGATGCGCCTCGCTCGCGCCATGTGCCCGCGCGGCCAGTTCCTCGAACCGCTTGGCGTGCTCGGCCTGGGGTGTCTTGTACTTGATCGTCTCCCACTCCTGCTGCAGGGACTTCACGGCATCCTCCACGCTGCCGGCGGCGTGGGCAGCCTGCAGGCCGAGTGCGGCGAGCGCGGCCACGGCCAATCGGATCAATCGCGCAAACTTCATGTGTTGTGTCCTCCCGTCGATCAGGTGGTGGAACGGGTTGTCAGATGGCGGGAGTGGCGCTTGAACGCGCCGTCCAGCCAGGCGGGCACCAGCCCGTTCAGTCGCACGGCATAGCGCTCGGGAAAGCCGAGGAAGCGCTCCGCCGTCCCGCGCGCGAGAACCTCGAGGAGCGCCCGCGCCACCCGCTCGGGGCTATCGGTGTGGGTACCCGTGGCCCGGTTGTAGGCGTCCACGCGGGCGTCGTTGAAGCGCGTACGCGTGGTGCGCGGCGCGAGATACTGGACGCGGATTCGCGTGCCCTGCAACTCGCGACGCAGCGCCTCGGAGAACCCGCGCAGCCCTGCCTTGGTGGCGCCGTAGACGCCGAAGCCGGGCAAGCCCAGGCTGCCGAGCGCCGAGCCGATGTTCAGGATGCGCGCCTGTGGCTGCTGCGCGAGATGCCCGAGCAGCGCGCGCGTCAGGAGCATGGGCGCGAGCAGATTCGTTTCCAGGACGTCGCGGATGTGCGCCTCGTCCAGGGTATGGAAGGGTCCGAAACTGGCCACGCCGGCATTGTTGATCAGCACGTTCGCGTCGAATGCGCGCGCCGCATCGGCGACGGCCGCCCTGCCGTTCTCGCGGGTGAGGTCTGCGATGACCGGCCTGGCGTTGCCCTCCAGCTGACCGGCGAGGTTCTCCAGAGCCGTGCGCGAGCGTCCGACCAGCAGCACGCGGGCGCCGGCACCCGACAGCGCGGCCGCGGCTGCGCTTCCGATGCCGCCCGATGCGCCGGTCAGTACCACGCGCATGGTGCTCGGGTTCACGCGACACGCTCCAGCGCGGACTCCGGCGGCGCGGCAAACGGCAGTTCCCGGAATACGTCGGCATACAGGCGGTAGAAGCGCTTCGCCGCCTGGATCACGGCGTCCTGATCCTCGGGCGCCTCCAGCCGGTCCATCAACAGCGCGAAATGCGCCGTGTGCTCCCGATCCAGCATGCCATGCGACCGCAGATAGCTGAATGCCGAATCAGGCAGCCCCAGCCGCGCCTGGATGCGATCTGCGGCCATCAACGCCAGCGCCACGCTGGTCCCCTCGAGCACGTGGACCATGCCGAAGAAGCCGACCGGATTGCGGCGTGCGATGAGATCGTAGGCATAGGCGACCATCACATCGGCCGCGAACCCGGGCTCGCCATGGCGGATGGCTTCGCTATCGATCCCGCAGGCGGCAATGTCCGACAGGATCCACGCGTCGTGGCCGCTTTCCTCGTCGATGTACTCGTCCATCGCCGGGCGCAGCCAGTGCAGACGAGGCGGGAGGCGGTCGCGGCAGGCGGTGAGTAGGGGGACGGTATGGCGTACGTGGTGCCAGGCCTGCGTGAGGAACGCGACATAGCTCTCCAGCGAACCCTCGCCGCGGAGACAGGCCTGGACGATCGGGACACCGGTGAGGGCCAAGCGGTCCGCTTCGGTGGCCTGTTGCAGGCGCTGGAAGAAGCCCGAGTGCGGCGTCTGCGTGCGCACGTCCGCGTCCGCGTGCGTCGGGTCCAGTCCGCGGAACGATGTGCCTGCGTGCCGCGACAGGATGGCCTCGCGTCGTGGGCGACCGTTTGCGGTGGCCATGGCGTGCGCAGCGTCGAAGGGCGCCTCGGCCCGCGTCCACGTCTGGATCCGTGCGTAGTCCGGAAGATGCCCGTTCGCGGAGGTGATCGCCGCGATCAGTTCGGCATCCGTCGCCTCGGGTTGCACCGGCCACAGCACCGCACGCAACGCCGGAGCCCCGTCGCCGAACACCACCGCCTGAGCGATGCTGGGCTCGCTGCGCAGCGCTGTCTCGACCCATTCGGGTGAGACATTGCGGCCGAACGCCGTGATCAGGACATTCTTCCTGCGGCCGCTCACGTGCAGGAATCCGTCCGCATCGATGCGGCCCAGATCGCCGGTGGCTAGCCACTGGCGCTCGCTGCGCGCCTCGCCGACATAGCCGAGGAACAGGCTTCCGCCGATCTCGATCTCCCCGTCCCCGGCGATGCGCACGCGCGCATGCGGCAGCGGTCGGCCGACGCTGCCCGGACAATCGGCTCCGGGAAGGTTGAGCGTCTGTACCGACGCACCCTCGGTGAGGCCATAGCCTTCGTACGCAGGCAGACCCAACTCACGCGCCGCCGCCAGCGTGCGTGCACCGACCGCCGCACCGCCGACCGCGACCAGTTCCAGGCTGCTAGGCGCCGTCTCGGACGCGCCCGCGAGCCAGGCGGTCCACGCGCGCAACATCTGCGGCAGCAGGATCAGGCTGTGGGCGGCGTGCTGGAGGACCGCGCGATGCAGCGCCTGCGGGTCGAACGTCGAGGATCCGAGCAGGCCGAGCCGGCTCACCGGCAGCACCACGCAGGTACCGCCGTGCGACAGTGGTGCAAGGATGCCGGCGACATTCTCCAGCAGCACGGCCAGGGGAAGCGCACACAGATGGCGTGTGATCCCCAGCTGCTGCGTCGCCTGGCCGATCGACGCCGCGACCGAAAGCATGACCTCGGCGCCGAGGCATGCGCCCTTGGGCGTTCCCGTCGTGCCCGAGGTGAAACTGATCTTGCTCGTGCCTTCCGGAAGCTCCGGGGGTCGCGTGCGCCGCATGCACGACACGCTGCCATCCGGGTGCTCCCCGCCTGGAACGGCGGCGAATCCCAGGGCCTCGAGTGCCTTGGCGCCGCGCGGCAGGGTGACAACGGTGTCCACCCCGGCACTGATACAGGCGTGCGCGATCTGCGCGGGGGCAAAAAAGGTGGGAAGGGGAACGTGCACCACACCGGCGCGCATGGCCGCCAGATCCGAGACGATCCAGCGCGCGCCGTTGTCGAGCAGGGTCGCGACGACACGCGAGCCGAGTTGCGAGAACTCGTGCGCCTGCGTCTCGACTGCGGCGAGCAAGCGCCCGTAAGACCATGCGCCGCTCTCGTCCACCAGTGCAGGGCGCAGGTTCGCGTTCGCGTGCGCCTGCAACGCCAGGAAGAATTGCTCGATGGTGTCCGCGCGCATTAGCGGCGGTCCTGCGTCAGACGCGCCATGCCCTCGACGATGCTTCCCGCCAGCACCTGCGGCTGGTGATCGTAATAGCTGCCCCAGTCCGTGGCATCCGTGCCGAGGACCGCGGGATCGGCCGCGCCCAGTACCAGGGGCGCAAGTCCGAGCCGGCAGAACAGCGAATGCAGCTCCGCGGTGGCGGTGGACACCACCCACTCGAATCCTTCGGCGACCAGGTATGCGCCGAGGAAGGGCATCAGCATGCGCCCGGCGCCGTTGCGCACCGAGGCGAGATGGCCCACTTCCACGATGCGCTCGCGCTGCGGCGTCGCACCGCACGCGTCATGCACGCACTGCTCCACAGCCGCAGGCAGATAGCGCTCGAGAAAGAGCGGCTGGGTGGCGGCGCGATAGCCAGCTGCGGCTACGATCCTGCCGCCGGCGCACAGCGCCACGAGGACGGGTGCGAGAGTGCGGATGCGGGCGCGGTAATGCGCCCAATAGATGCCGCGGATGAACGATTCGACGTGCCTTCGATCCGCGCTGTCGGCCGGATAGACACACAGCCGCAGCCCGTGGGCATCGCGCGGCCGCCTCGCGGCATTCGATGAGGACTTCGGTTCGGCGAGGGCCGAAGCGGGCATGAACAGCGGAGCATCGGTGAACATCGACCAGCCTTCCGGGTTGCGATGTCCCGCACAGTAAGCGCTCGAACTTAAGCCCAGATTAACCGATTGCAACAGGGTGCCGTCGCGCCGGCCGTTGTCGGCGCCGAGAGACGCCCGTTCAGCCCGCCGTTCGCATGCACGGCGCAAACAAGTCTCGTTCACTGCGATAGACCGACGTCTGCACGCGCATCAGTCCGAGCACGGAGTGGTAGAGGTTGTCATGCGAGGTGGGGAGGTGGGCACGCCGGCGCATGCAGTCGACATCGATGCGCTCGCGATGACCGGGTGAGAGCCACATCAGCATCGGGACACGGGTCTGTTCCGCGGGGGCGATGGCGTAGGGCATCCCGTGCAGATACAGCCCGTGCTCACCCAGGGACTCCCCATGATCGGAGACATACAACAGGGCGATGTCGAGGGCGCTGCCGTTGCGTTCGAGCAGGTCGATGAGCGCGCTCAGCACGTGGTCCGTGTAGCGGATCGTGTTGTCGTACGCGTTGACGATCTGCTCGCGCGTACAGCGTTCGAGCTCTGCGGTCCGGCACTCGGGCTGGTACACCGCGAACGCTGGCGGATAGCGCTTGAAGTAAGCGGGGCCATGGCTGCCCAGCATGTGCAGGACGATCACGCCATCCCGATCGAATGCGTCGATGCGCGCCTGCAGTCCGCGCAGCAGGACCTCGTCGCGGCACTGACGGCCCGGGCAGAGGGACGCGGCGTCGAGATGGGCGAGTTCCTCGTGCGGAACGCGGTCGCACACGTGCTTGCATCCGGCATTGTTCTCGCTCCAGAACACGTCGATGCCCGCGCGCCGGAGGACGTCGAGCAGGTTCTCGCGTCCTGTGGCCATGGACGAGCGGTAGCCCGCGCGACCGACGTCCTGGAACATGCAGGGAACGGATGTCGCGGTGGCGGTCCCGCACGCCCGCGTGTCACCGAGCACGATCAGGTCTCGCTGTGCCAGTTCCGGGTTGGTCTCGCGCTCGTAGCCCAGGAGCGAAAAGTTCTGCGCCCGTGCCGTTTCCCCGACCACGACCACCGTCACCCGCCGCCGGGTGCCGGCCCCGGCCGGGATGACCCGATGCGCATCGACGCCGACCGACTCCAGTTGCTGCGGTCGCCGTGCGCTGCGGCGCGCGTGCTGCAGGCTGGCGCTGACCACGTTGAGCGGCACCAGCATATAGCGCAGTTCGCGGTGATTGCGCAGCAGCGAAGCCAACGGCTGGTAGAAGGCTACGGCGGCGGTACCCAGGACGAGCACCGATGCGAGCAGGACGATGGCGGCGTGGCCGACGCGCGCCTGCCACCGCCGGGCAACGATGTGCACCCGGCTTACGGCCACGCAGGGAAGGAGGCCGAACGCAAGCATCCAGGTCAGGAAACCCGGGTTGAACAGTTCTAGCGCCTCCCTGGTGTCGGTCTCGATCACATTGGCGATCATGTCCCGGTCGATCACCACGCCATAGCTCGAGATGAAGTAGCTCGTGGCAGCCGTTGTCAGCAGGACCAGGTACAGGGCAGGCTTGGCCAGCCTGCCCCAGGTCACCGCGGCCAGGAAGAGGTAGACCAGCACGAGGAGGCAGGTGCCCACCGCGGCGAGGAATGCCGGCGTGGGTTGCAGTGCCAGCAATGCCTTCCAGAATCCCTGGTTGGCCGCTGCCACCAGGACGGTGGCAACGAGCAGGTTGAGCGCCGGAAGGGACATTTCGACGGTCGGGAGGGCACGACGCGGTGCATCGCGTCCCGCGAGGGGGACGCGCCACGCTTGCTTCGGGGCGCTCAAGGCGCGCGGCCCGCGTGGTCCTCGAACCGGATCGGCGCGCCGTCATCGCGCGGATCCGTGCTCTCCATGCAGTGCACATACAAGCCGATTCGCGGAAAGCGCGGGATGAACCGACGCGGCCGGTTGTGCATCAGATTGTCGAGGACGCGGGTGACCTCCCGCTGCGCCTCCAGCTTGCTTTCATCGCGCCTTGACACGCTCGCTCCATGGTCCGGGAAGGGCTCTCGGGAGGGCCGCAGAGGGCCATCGTCGCCGAGACGGAGCGGATGGTAGGCGGGTCCGCTTAACTGAAGCTTAAGCGGCCGGAAAAGCGCGATGCGCGGGCGCCGACGCCGGCAGTGAACGCGGCGCTCAGGCCTTCTCGGTCCGGCGCGAGCGG
The DNA here is from genome assembly GCA_023430065.1 of Pseudomonadota bacterium. Taxonomy (GTDB): domain Bacteria; phylum Pseudomonadota; class Gammaproteobacteria; order Burkholderiales; family SHXO01; genus SHXO01. The sequence continues at coordinate 27,528 of JAEZCG010000104.1, forward strand.
ATCATGCGGTTGACGATACCGCCCTCCACGTGCCCGGACGACACCGACAACTGCGCCGCCGACTGCACGTGCGCGAGCTGGTCGTCGAAGTAGAAGTCGGGCTCGAATACGCGCAGGATCGGCCCCTTCTCCAGGCCGCCCAGGAACATCGCCTCGTCGATCTCGATGTCCCAGCTCATGAGGGTGCGGATGGCTCGATCGTGCGCCGGGGCGCTGCGCGAGGTGACGAGGGCGGTACGAATGCGCATGTTGCTGTCGCGCGACGAGCTTTTCTGCAGCCGGTGCAGTGCCTTGAGGAAGGGTTGCAGCGGGCCCGGCGGCAGCGGCTCGGCTGCCCGGTTGGTCTCGTGCGTCTCGAAGGCGGCAATGCCTTCCTCCTGGAACACGCGCTCGGCCTGGTCGCTGAACAGGACCGCGTCGCCGTCGAAGGCGATGCGCACCTCGTCGGGGTGCGCCTGGCTGGCCTCGATGGTGGTGGGATAGACCCGCGCCGCGGGAAATCCGGCGTCGAGCGCCATGCGCACGTCGTCCTGGTGCGCGGACAGGAAGATGTCGGCCTTCAGCGCATTCAGGTACGGGAACGGCGAGCGGCCCTGCATGAACACGCCCCGGGTGATCGGCAGGTTGTGGTGCTCGGCGGATTTGAATACACGCAGCCCGCTCACCGGATCGTTGCGCGAGAGGATGACGACTTCGACCTTGCGCTCGTCCAGGCTGTTGAAGGCCAGCAGCTTCTTCACCAGCTGGTAGGCGATGCCTTCGCGTGCGGGCTGGTTGAGGCGGTCGAGCTGGAGCTTCTTGTAGGGAAGTGGATCGCCCTCGGTGAATACCGCATTCTCCTCTTCGAAATTGAACAGTGCACGGGAGGAAATTGCGACCACCAGCTGGTCGTCCAGATTCGTTGCCATCTTCTGCCTCTTCAGGTTGTCTTCTGCGGCGCAGGACGCGCCCGACGATGCGCGTAGAATAACTGTTTTGATCGGCTCCCGCCCTCGCAGGTGCTTTCGGCGTGCCGCGGCGGCGCCTCTGCCGGGCCCCGCGGCCGGGCGCCTCGGCTCTCTGTGCTGCTTCGCTTCGTTCAATGACTGCCCGGATCATCGATGGATTGGCGCTTTCCGCGTCGCTGCGCACCCGCATCAGGGAGGAGGCGGCGGCACTGACCGCGGCCGGCTGCCGTCCCGGACTCGCCGTCATCCTGGCCGGCGAGGATCCCGCCTCCCGCGTCTACGTGCGCAACAAGATCAGGGCCTGCGCCGATGCCGGGATTCACTCGGAACTGGTCGAGATGCCCGCCGACGTCGAGGAGCCGGCGCTGCTCGACAGGATCCGTGCGCTCAATGCGGCGCCCGACATCGACGGCATCCTCGTGCAGCTGCCGTTGCCGCGCCAGGTGGACGAAGGCAAGGTGCTCGAGACCCTGGCGGTGGAGAAGGACGTGGATGGCTTCCACGTGCAGAACATCGGCAGCCTCGTGGTGGGCAAGCCGGGATTCGCGCCGTGCACGCCGGCCGGCTGCCTGGCCATGCTCGATCACATCGGCTGCACCATCGCCGGACGCGAGGCGGTGGTAGTGGGCCGCAGCAACATCGTCGGCAAGCCCATGGCGCTGATGCTGATCCAGCGCAGTGCGACGGTGACCGTCTGCACGTCGCGGACGGTGGACCTGGGAGCGCACACCCGGCGCGCCGACATCCTGGTCGTGGCGACCGGGAGGGCGCGCATGATCGGCGCAGACATGGTCAAACCGGGCGCGGTCGTGATCGATGTCGGCATCAACCGCCTGCCGGACGGCACGCTCGTCGGCGACGTGGACTTCGACGCAGTGAAGGAGCGTGCCGCCTGGATCACGCCGGTGCCCGGCGGCGTGGGGCCGATGACGATCACCATGCTGCTGGCCAATACCGTCCGGGCCACACGCGCACGCGCCACGGCGCAGGGTAGGGGCGCCATCGCGGGATGACTGACGCGGCGACCCGGAAACCGTCGCCGCCGAGGAGGGTCCCGACGACTTCGCGGCTCGTCTGTCGCCGATTGGCGGCTTGACCCGCCGCCACGGACCCCGGTAAATTACTGACTTCTTGGTCAGTAACGGCATGTCATGGGCGAGACGGCCGAATCCCGGCGCCGATCGCGGCGCAAGACCGAACGTCCGGCCGAACTCCTTGCTGCCGCGCTCGAACTGTTCGTGGAGCACGGCTACGCGGCCACGCGCCTGGAGGACGTGGCGCGTGCCGCCGGGGTCAGCAAGGGAACGCTCTACCTGTACTTCGACAGCAAGGAAGCGCTGTTCAAGGCAGTGGTACGCGAGGGCATCGTTTCCGCGCTGGAGTGCGGGGAGCGGTTGGCGGCGGCGCATCGGGGCAGCGCCCGCGCACTGCTCGAGGAGCTGCTGGTGGGCTGGTGGGACCTGATCGGCAGTCGCAAGATCG
>JAEZCG010000119.1 GCA_023430065.1 Pseudomonadota bacterium
CGACTACCTCGCGCGCCACCGCAAACTCACCAAGTTCCAGGAGGAGCAGATCTGGCGCGGGGTGTCGGGCTACCTGGAACAGGTGGCGTTCGGCTACCGCCATTGCCTGTCGAAATTCGAGACGGGCGCGCACGGCGCGCTCGAACTCAAGCCGCTGCTACCGTTGATTGCGACCCGGGCCATGCGTGTGCACGCGGCGAGGATGAAGTGGCACTATCTGCGCTATAGCACGCTCGACGGCCGCCAGTGGGGCGAGGTCAATGCGCTCTACGCGCTGGCCGAGAGCGGCGGCCTCGCACGCGCCCGGGTCAACCCCTATCGCACCGCGCAAGGAGATAGCTCGGTCGAGGAGGAGTTCCTGCGTGCGCTGATGCTGGCAGTGGCCTCGCCGCAGGCGCTGCTGCCGCAGCAGATCGAGATCGCAGACCGGTTGATCGCCACGAGCGCCCGTCACTTCGTGCTCGCCAGCCACACCGCGGAGTCGCTGCGCCACTACGTGGATCTCGCCTGTGAAGGAGGTCCGCAACGCATCGAACTCGACGCGCGCCTGTCATCGAGTGCACGCGCGTTCGGCGCCTGCCAGGCGCTCGAACAGCTGAAGGAGACCGAAGCCGAGATCGACGAGCAGGAACCGCAACCCGCGACGCGCCGCCTGATCGAGGAGTTCGACGGGGAAATGGTGCTGGCCACCGTGAGACACCTCATTCGTCAATGGGGGCCGACCCTGCCGCTGCGCCGGCACGAGCGCCGCGGCCACGCGGCACAAGTCAGCGTCGTGCACGACTTCGAGGAAGTGGCCGCGAACGTATCCGGGCTCACGCCCGACTATCCGTTCGTCAGCGCACAGGAACAATGGCTGATCGAGGACGAGAGCCGCAGCGGCCTGCAGGCCCGGGTGTCCAGTCCGAACGGCCGCTGGCTCGAAGTCGGCGCGCTCGTCGCGCTACGCAAGGCGGACGAGGGCACCTGGCGCACGGGGATCGTGCGCCGCCTCGCACGCGCGGATGCCAACGACCGCCGCGTGGGAATCGAGATCGTCGCGCACGGCGGAGCCGGGGTGACGCTGCTCCCGCTGGGGCGCAACGACGAGCCGGTCCCCGGACAGGGTATGCTGTGCGCATTGCTCTCCAGCCGCGACAACGCCACCGACGAGGTCACGCTGCTGCTGCCTCGTCGCAGCTTCTCGCCGAACACGCCCTGCGAAATGCGCGCCTACGATCAGCGCTACCGGCTGCAGCCGCTGCGGGTGACCGCTCGCGGGACGGGATTCGAGATCGCGCGCTATCGCGTACGGCGCATCGCGGACGCCCGCGCCGCGTGATGCCGAGGGGGCCGGCCGCATCCCCGCGCTGCCGCCTGGTCTCGATCCACCTCGCACCCCTCTACCAGGCATAGCGCACGGTATAGCGCACCGTGACCTCCTCGTCCGCCGGCACCGTCACCGGAACGTGAATGGTATTGGCGTCCTGCTTTTCCCACTTGTGGCTGCTCGACTGGATCTTCCAGTTCGACCACCGGTACATTCGCTCCCTCACCAGCACCTTGACCGGTTCGACCTTGCGGTTGCGCAGCTTCACCTCGATCACCTCGGTGATCGTCTTGCGCAGCGAGTCCAGGTTGTAGTCGACCTGGCGTCGCTCGCCCACGACGTCGAAGGCCGAACCGAGCTTGAGCAGGATGTTCTCGTTGCGCGGCGTGTGATCGATGCGATCCTCGCCGATGAATTCGAGGGTGTCATCGGCGGCGTCGAGCTTGCTCACCCGCACGCGCCCCGCGGGCAGGGGCACCCCCATGCCGCTCTCCTGATCGTTGCGGAAGCTCAGGTAGCTGTCCACCTTCTTGTTGCCCGTGACGCCGAAGCTGCGATCGGTGTAAGGCGCCCCACCGTAGCCCCAGAATCGGTCCTGGCCCTGGTAGACCAGGGTGCGCTCGCAGGCGACATCGGCCACCTGGGGAAACAGCTCGATCTGCTTGGTGGAATTGTCCGGCAGCGAACTGGGTCGGCCGAGCGTATACAGGTGGTACTCGAAGAAGGCCTTCTCCTCGAAGCCCTTGGCTTCGTCCGCCACCGCTTCGGCCGCCATGGCCCGCCGCATCGCCAGCCCCGACGCGGCAGGCGGCGGGGCGCGATGCACGTCGCCGGCGATCAGCTTGATGCGCGCGTCCGGATAGGAGGCGCCCGACTGGTTGAGGATGCTGACCCAGGCGCCCACGTCGAGCGTGCAGGAGTTGGCGTCCTTGCCCTGCGTGAAGAGCAGGTTGTAATCCGCCCACCAGGTGATGCCCGCGGTCTGGTAGGCGACGCGCGCGCGATGCTCGCCTCCCTGCTTCGCGGCGATCTCCCACACCAGCGTGGGCCGCGTGATCAGCCCGCCGGGCAGCTCGGGCAGGCGCACCCCGGCATGCTGCGGGATGGTGCGCACGCTGCCGTCGGCCAGGCGCAGCACCAGGCCATCGGAGATCGACAGCAGCGTTCCGGCAATCTCCTCGACCGAATCGCCGCGCGCCAGCTCGACCACGATCTCGCGGTCGATGTACTTCTCCAGCAGCTTCGCCGTACCGACCAGATCGAACTGGAAGTTCTGCTCCACCACGCGCGTGCCGGCCGGATCGGTGAGCGATCGGAACGATACCGTAGTCGGGTCGATCAGCGCGGCGACGTCGCTGAAGCGCAGTTCGTTTCGTCCGCTCTTCAGCTGGATGGGCCGTTCGTGACGCACCACCGCGTAGCCGGGCACGGCGTAGCCCTGCTGGCCGCCGCCTCGGAACACCTCGGGCGGGACGCCTCCCGCCTCGGTGCTGCTGTAGATGGTGAGCGAGTGGGCGATCGGCGCCTCTCCCTGCGCGGCGCCCATGGACTGCGCAGACAGCAGCACGATCGCACCGACGCGAGCGAATCTCTTCATGTCGTCTCCATTGAACGGGGTTGCAGTGGCATTCAACGCGGTGGACGGGGAAAAGGGTTGACCGCGGGACTGGCCCGGCAGTATAGATGGCGCTCGACCCGCCTTCCGCCAGCACCCATGACCGCCCTGTCGCGCGCCCTTGCTTCGCACTCCGCATCCCGCCAGGACGCGCCGCCGGTGAGCGGATCGCCGTCCTCGCCGGTGGCCTTGCTCGAGGCGCGCATCCGTCAACTCGAGCAGATCAACCGGACCCTCGAACGGGAAGTGATCCAGCATCGCCTGGCCGAGGAGCTGGCGCGTGACCAGTCGCAGATGCTGATCGAGTCGCTGGGCATGCTGACCGAATCGAACTTGGACAATTTCCTCGGCCACGTCTTGCGGGTCACGGTGCAGCAGCTCGAGGGCGTCGGCGGCACCTTGTGGTTCCCCGATCCCGACACGCGCACCACGCGCCTGCATCTCGAGTACGTGGATTCCCGCGTCCTGCCAGCCGGCCAGTCGCAGCACCCGGCGGTGGTGCAGCCGCTGCCCATCGGCGGGCGCGGCGTCTCCACTTTTCCGATCGAACATCCGGAGACCTATGTCCTGAGCGGCAGCGTCGACGGGATGCCGGAGGAGAACCGGGCGTACATCAACTCGCTCGGCGTGCGCATGCTGCTCACCGTGCCGATGGTCCTCGGCCGCGAGACCGTCGGGTGGATCTGCGTGCGCAGCAGTCGTGCCGACCCCTCCGAATTCGAGAGCAAGATCCACCTGGCGGAAGCGCTCGCCGGCCAGGCCACGCTCGCCGTGCAGATGGCACGGCTGGGGGAGCAGGCGCGCGAAGCCGCCGTGCTGGGCGAGCGCAACCGGATCGCGCGCGACATCCACGACACCCTGGCGCAGGGATTCACCGGCGTGGTGGTCAATCTCGAGGCAGCGGCGCGCAGCCTGCGCAAGGACAACGCGCGGGTGGCGCTGGAGCACATCGAGCACGCCCGCGATCTGGCGCGCAGCTGCCTGGACGAGGCGCGCCTGTCGGTGCGTGCACTGCGCCCGGAGTCCGCCTGCGCCTCCCTGGCCGAGGCGCTGCGGGCCCAGGTGGAACGTTTCGGCCCGCTCGGCATCACCGCGGCGCTGGAGATCGAGGGAGAGCCGGCGGTGCTCGAGCGGCGTGCCGAGGCGGAACTGCTGCGCATCGCGCAGGAGAGCGTCACCAACGTGCTCAAGCACGCGCAGGCGCGCACCGTGCGCATCCGCCTCGCCTGGGGCGCGGAGCGCGTCACCCTCGCCATCGCCGACGATGGTCGCGGATTCGATCCGCACGCGCATCACGACGGCTTCGGACTGATCGGCATGCACGAGCGGGCGTGCCGTATCGGCGCCGCCCTCAGGGTGGACGCGGCGCCCGGCCTGGGTACCCGGGTCGAGACCAGCCTGTCGCTGCGCTGAGCAGCCCATGCGAACTGCCGAGCCCCCTTCCCTGCCCCAGACCGGGGGATCGTGCATCCGCGTACTGATCGCGGACGACCACCCGCTGGTGCGACGTGGACTGGCCGCCATCATCGACATGGAGGACGACGCCAGTGTCGTGGGCGAAGCCGGCGACGGCGAGGAAGCGGTGCGGATGTGGCGCACCCTGCGTCCGGACGTCACGCTGATGGATCTGCGCATGCCCAAGGTCGAGGGCGTGCAGGCGATTCGCCGCATCCGTGCCGAGGACGCCGGCGCGTCCATCATCGTCCTGACCACCTTCGACCACGACGAGGACATCTACGCGGGGCTGCGCGCGGGTGCAAAGGCGTACCTGCTCAAGGACGTCCAGCCCGAGGAGCTGTTCCGCTGCATCCGTGCCGTGCACGCGGGCGAGGCCTACCTGCAGCCGAGGGTTGCAGCCAAGCTGGCGCAGCGCATGCAGGAGGAGACGCTGACCGAGCGCGAGGTGCAGATCCTGGCATTGCTCGCCGAGGGCAAGAGCAACCGCGCGATCGGCCAGTCGCTGTTCATCACCGAGAGCACGGTGAAGAGCCACGTCAAGAGCCTGTTCGTCAAGCTCGACGTGACCAGCCGTGCCGAGGCGATCGCGCTTGCGGCCAAGCGGGGCCTGATCAAGTTCTGAGCCAGCTTCGACCCGGTTCCGGTGCACCCGGTCCGCGCCGCGGCTGTTGCCATGCGTTCTCACCCGAAAGGATGATTCTCGACTGCCACCAATGGATTCCGGCTAATCGTCCCTCGGTCGGATGCGACCATCGGACGCGCCGGACACAATCGCTCGAGTCCGTCATGCGCCCGGAGCCACACCGCGCGGATCGGTTCGAGCGCCCCTCCCTCGCCTTCGACAAGGAGATCACGATGCCCACCCTCAAGATCAATGGTCAGAGCTACTTCTCGGATTCGCCACCCGACACGCCCTTGCTGTGGGTCATCCGCGAGGAGTTGCGCCTGACCGGCACGCGCTTCGGCTGCGGCCTGGGCCTGTGCGGCTCCTGTACGGTGCACCTGAACGGCCAGGCGGTCCGTTCGTGCATGATCAGCGTGGGCGAGGTGGGCAACGCCGCCATCACCACCATCGAGGGCCTGCATCCCGACGACGCGCATCCCGTGCAGAAGGCGTGGATTGACCTGCAGGTGCCACAGTGCGGCTACTGCCAGTCCGGACAGATCATGCAGGCGGCCGCACTGCTCGCCGCGAATCCGGATCCGAGCGACAAGGAGATCGTCGAGGGCATGAACGGCAACCTGTGCCGCTGCGCCACTTACCCGCGCATCGTGGGCGCGGTGCGCAAGGCCGCGACGATGATGAAGGAGACGAGCAATGGCTAAGACCGTCGAACAAGGCATCACCCGCCGCGACTTCCTCGTGCGCTCAACCGCCATCGCCGGCGGCGCCTTCCTGAGCATCGGCGTCGGCCCCAGCCTGGTGCCCGGCAAGGCCGAGGCGGCTGCGGCGACCGCCTCGTACACGCCGTCGATCTGGTTCACCATGACGCCCGACGGCATCACGACCATGCACATCGTGAAGGCAGAGATGGGCCAGCACATCGGCACGGCGTTCGCGCAGATCATCGCCGACGAACTGGAGGTGCCCTGGGACAAGGTGAGGCTGGACACGCCGCTGGAGAGCGTGGAGAACTTCGCCATCTACGGACTTGCCTACACGGTGAACAGCGGCAGCGTCACCACCGAATTCGACCGCATCTCGCGTGCGGGCGCGATCGGTCGCATCGCGCTGACCGAAGCGGGCTGCAAGCTGCTCGGTGCCAAGCTCGCCGACTGCCGCGCGGAGCAGGGGCGCATCATCGACCAGGCCTCGGGCCGGTCGATCGGCTATGGCGAGATCCTGCAGAAGGTGAAGCTGGAGCGGAAGTTCACGTATCCCGACGACTTCAGGCAGGTAAAGCTCAAGGACCGCAGCCAGTACAAGCTGATCGGCAAGTCCCTTCCGGCCCTCGACATCCCGGCGAAGACCAACGGTCAGGCGCGCTACGGGATGGACGTGTTCCTCCCCGGCATGGCCTACGGCTCGCTCGTGCCGCCGCGCTCGCGCTACAAGTCCAAGGTTCTGTCCATCGACGACAGCGAGGCGCGGAAGATCCCCGGCTATCTGCGGGCGGTGAAGACCGACGACTCGATTGGCAAGTGCACCGGCTGGGTGGTGGCGCTGGCCGAGACCTTCCCGGCCGCAGTGAAGGCGGCCAAGGCGCTCAAGATCCAGAGCGACCCCGGTCCGTACGGCAAGCTGAACCTGTCCGACATCATGGAGGAATTCACGGCGCTCGCCGACAAGCCGGAGGAAAGCGCAGCCTGGGTGCTGGAGGGCGACGTGGACAAGGCCCTTCCCGGCGCAGACAAGACGGTCACTGCCGAGTACACCAGCGACATGGTGTGCCACGCCACGATGGAGCCGTTCAACTGCGTGGTGCAGCACGCGGCCGACGACAGCTGGCACGTGCACATCGGCACGCAGAGCACCTCCTTCGCGCGCATGACGCTGACCGCCTATCTGTCCCAGGTGCTGGGCAAGAAGCCCGAGGAACTGAACGTCTTCGTGCATCAGTACATCCTCGGCGGCGGCTTCGGGGGCAAGCAGGACTACGACGACATTCTTGCCGCCGCCTACTGCGTGAAGGAACTGGGCCGACCGGTGAAGCTCATTCAGACGCGCGAGTCGCAATTCGCCACCAGCTTCCCGCGTACCCCCACCTTCCATCGGCTGAAGGCCGGCATCAAGGACGGCATGCTCGATGCGATGAACCACGACATCGTGTGCGGCTGGATGGGGCCGCGCTTCGCGGTGGGCAAGCAGTTCAACAACGGCACCGACTGGCTGCAGCTCGATTCCGTCGACGGCAAGAAGGCCGACATCGACCAATGGTCCATCGGTGGCAGCGACCACTGGTACCACCTGCCCAACCACCGCGTGCGCGCATGGAACAGCGACCGCACCACCTGGGCCGTGCAGGCAAGCGCGCTGCGTACGGTGTCGAACAGCTACAACATGTTCGTGGTGGAGTCCTTCATCGACGAGTGTGCGCACGCCGCGGGACGCGATCCGCTCGAGTTCCGCCTCGCGATGCTCAACGGCAAGGGCGGCAACCGCGGCATCCCCAATGCCGGCTACCCCGAGGGAACGGGCTCCGACTACTACATGGACCAGTTGTGGATCTCGCTGCCGTGGCCACAGGACAAGACCTGGATTCCGTACGAGTCCGGCACGGTAGGGGGCGCCCTGCGCCTGGCCAACTGCCTGCGGGTGGCAGCCGGCAAGGCGGGCTGGGGTGCACGCAAGCTCCCGCCCAACACGGCGTTGGGGCTGGCCGTGTCCTCGGCGGAGGAACGCCAGAGCCCGACCTGGGTGGCAGGCGTTGCCGAGGTGACGGTGGATCCGTCGACGGGTCGATACCGGATCAACAAGGTGACCATCGCGATGGACATGGGCATCGCCATCAACCCCGATAACGTGAAGGCGCAGATCATGGGGTCGGCATTGTGGGGCGCCGGCCAGGTGCTGTCCGAACGCCTGACCTACAAGAACGGCGCGATCGAGCAGACCAACTTCCACGAGTACCTGCCGATCCGCCAGGTCGACGTGCCGGAGTTCGACATCACGCTGATCGAGTCGGGCCGGCATCCGGTGGGCGTCGGTGAGCCGGCTTCGACCGTGGTGGCGCCCGCCGTGGCCAATGCGATCTTCAATGCGGTCGGCGCGCGCGTGCGACACATGCCGATCACGCCGCAGGCCGTGCTCGAGGCGATGAAGAACAAGAAGGCGTGAACGAACCCAGAGGCGGCCAGTAGAGCGCCCAACGCGAAGGACGCAAAGGACATCAGACAGGTCGAAGCCGACGCATCGGCTGACACCTGCCTGCTTTGCGGCCCCTTGCGGACTTCGCGATCTTTTCGTTGCTGGTTTGCCGCTTCCCCTGACGCGGTGAGCCACCTGGAACTGAAATGGCAGACGACATCCTCTCGCTGTCCGCGCAGGCGCTGCTCGATCACTACCGAAGGCGCGCGCTGTCGCCGGTCGAGGTGACGCGGGCGGCACTGGAGCGCATCCACGCGCTGCAGCCGCTATACAACGCCTTCGTCCTGACCATGGACGACGAGGCCCTGGGCGCAGCGCGCGCATCGGAGGCGCGCTGGCAGCGCGGGGAGCCGCTCGGCCTGGTCGACGGTCTGCCCACGACCGTCAAGGATCTTCTGCTCGTGAAGGGCTATCCCACCCGGCGCGGATCGCGAACCATCGACCCGAACCAGCCGTGGGAGGAGGACAGCGCCTCGGTTGCGCGCATGCGCGAGCAGGGCGCCGTCATCCTCGGCAAGACCACCACCCCGGAGTTCGGCTGGAAGGGCGTGACTGACAGTCCCCTTACCGGCCTGACCATGAACCCGTGGAACCGGGCGCTCACGCCGGGCGGAAGCAGTGGCGGCGCCGCAGTCGCCGCTGCGCTCGGCATGGGCGTGATGCACATCGCCACGGACGGCGGCGGCTCGATCCGCATCCCCGCGGGCTTCTGCGGCATGTTCGGCATCAAGCCGACCTTCGGCGTCGTCCCGGTGCATCCGCATCCGCCGGCCGGCACGCTGTGGCACCAGGGTCCCATCGCACGCACGGTGCACGACGCCGCACTCATGCTCACGGTGATCTCCGGCCACGAGTTCCGCGACTTCTATGCTGCCCCGACGCTGGGTATCGACTATCGCACGGGACTCGACGACGGGCTCGCCGGGACGCGCATCGCCTACAGCCGGACACTGGGCTATGCACGCGTCGATCCCGAAGTGGCCGCGCTGGTGGATCGCGGGGTCGGTGCGCTCGAAGCGCTGGGCGCACGCGTCGAGGAAGTCGACCTTTCCCTTTCGGATCCGATCGACATCATGGCGCCGCTGTGGTCGGTGGCACTGGCAATGGGCGTTGCGCCGATGACGCCGGCGCAGCGGGCGCTGGTCGATCCGCCGCTGCTGGATCTGGCCGAACCGGGCTTGCATCTGAGTGCACTGGATTACCGCGCGCTCGAGAAGCGCCGCGAGGCACTGGCGCGCCGCTTCAGCGAACTGCACCGCACGCACGATCTTCTGGTAACGCCGCAACTGGCCACGACCGCCTTTCCCACGATGCACGAAGTGCCGCCGAACTCGGAACTGAAGCGCTGGTGGCAGTGGTCGCCGTTCACCTACCCGTTCAACCTCACCCAGCAGCCGGCGGCATGCATGCCCTGCGGTTTCGATTCGCACGGGCTGCCGGTGGCGATGCAGATCGTCGGTGCACGCTTTGCCGACGCCAAGGTACTGCGCGCCTGCCGTGCGTACGAACAGGCGCATCCGATTCGTACCCCGCCCCTGCCGCGCAGCGTGGCGCTCGCGCACTAGGGCTGGTGCGCGGGGTGGGCGAACCTTCGTGGCCGCGACTACGCGGCCGCGGATTTCGCCGGTGCACACGTCAGTCGGCGACCGGCTCAGGACGCCGGGTCAGCCGCTGCCGTGGAGCAGGATCTCGCGCAGCACCACGGCGTCGTTGTGCACTGGGTCACGCGCTGCATAGATCAGCGTGATGGGGCCCGATCGCGCCAGCATCCGCAGCTGTTCGAGCGCCTCAGCCTGCCGGCTCAACTCCTCTGCGTAGCGACGCCGGAACTCGTGCCACCTGTCGGGATCGTGGCCGAACCACTTGCGCAATGCCGTGCTCGGCGCCAGGTCCTTTTCCCATCGATCGATTCCGGCGTCCGCCTTGCGCACACCACGCGGCCACAGCCGATCGACGAGGATGCGCGTCCCGTCCGCAGCCGTCGGCGCCTCGTATGCACGCTTGAGTCGGATGCTGTCTGCAGCGATATTCATGCTCACCGACGTTCGACTTCCCCCGCACCGGGCGAGTTTCTCGTGCTCGATGGACGCAACAGCCGGTACCGTGCGGAGGACGGCGCTGACAGCGGCTGCGTGTGGGCCATGGCGACCGCCCTGCGACCCGGCCAGAACGCCTGCCGCAACATCAGGTGAAGGAGGTCGGATGCTATGCTACGCGACGCGCTGTCGGTGAGGATTCGCCGCTTGCCCGATAGAGGCCGATTTGTGGCGAGGTTGCGATGAAGCTTTTGATTCCCGTGGACGGCTCGGAACGCTCGCATCGGGCGGTGCAGCACGTGATCGACTGCTTCGACCGCTCCCGCACGACGCACGTGCGCCTGATCAACGTGCAGCCGGCGATCCCCTTTGCCAGAAAATGGCGACTGAAGGCCGAGGACATCCGGCGCGAGCAGATGCGGCAAGGTGGCAAGGCGCTGCGTCATGCTCAGGCCCTGCTGGACAAGGCAGGAATCGAGCACGATACCCGGATCGAGTCCGGACCGGCGGCCGAGACCATCATACGGCACGCAAAGCGCTGGAAGTGCGATGCCGTCATCATGGGAACGCGTGGTGTCGGCGCGACACCGAACCTGGTCCTGGGCTCGGTCGCCATGAAGGTCGCGCAGTTGAGCCCTTGCGCGGTTACGCTGGTGAATTAGCGCAGCCGATGCCTGTTGCCGCACTCCGAGGGTGCAACAGGCCTCGAACGAATCCCCGATAGTCAGCCCCTGCATGGGTCGGTCGACTGATGACCGCGGTCGTGCACCGGCTGCCCGCTTCGTGTTCGCCGCTGACGCGGCTTCAGCGGCCGGTATAGCGCGATGCTGCGCGGGTCTTCTCGCGATGCTCTTGGCAGGGCAGGCAGCGCTTCGCGGTCGGGTAGGCGTCGAGCCGCGCAAAGTCGATCTCTTCCTCGCAGTCGATGCACGTCCCGAACCGACCGGCGGCCAGGCGCTGCTCTGCGGCAACGATATCGCGCACTTCGCCCACGTCGCGAACGATCTCGGACTCCGTGACGTCGCGCAGCAGGCTCGCTACCGACTCGTCGGCTGCATCGCCGTCTTCGCCAAGCAGGTCGACGTACTGGCTGCGCGAGGTCCGCGACAAGGCACTGCCGATCTCCGCCAGAAGCAAGGCCTTGCGGGAGCGCATCCGCTCGGCAAGCCCGAGCAGTTGATCTTGCGTAAGCTTAGTCATCGCGCCAAAGTGTGGTTTCCATCCGGTCGCCGTATCTTCATCTGCCTCAACGCCACTGGGTGAACGCCGTTGCGCCCTATGCCGCGTCGCCCCCGTCCGGATCGGCCGGCGCATAATGGCTGAGCCAACTCCAGAACGATACCCGTTCGGCAGCGCAGGCATCCAGTTGCGCGCCCACTCCCAGCAGTGCTGCGAGCGGGGCGGTACCCCGCAGAACGAAGGTCGTGTCCTGCGCCTCCTCGGTCAGGATCGGGGCACCCCGCGCCGCCAGCAGTCGCTTGATCCGCCCCCGGTGATCCGGGGCGCAGTCGATGCGAAAGTGCATGATCGGTTCGAGCAGTTGCGCACCCTCGCGGTAGTGCACCTGCGGCGGCATCAGATCGATGTCGTCGCCATAGACCTGGCGCAGCACGGACGCGGCCCTGCTCAAGGCGTCCTCGTTCACTGCCCGCAGCTCCAGGCCGCGGTGCGCGCGCCTCACCCCCACCTCGTCGTCATGCGCGATCCAGGCGGCAGCATCCTCGGCAAAGCGCAGCGGCACCGGTCCTCCCAAATAGCGCAGGCGCTGCACGATCGGCATGTCATACCGCACCGTGCGCTCCACACGCTCGGGCACTGCCCCGCGCGCCATTCGACGCAGCATCCGAACGCTCTCCCGTTCGTCAGGTGGTGAGGCTACCCGCGGCCTCTGGCTGGTAGAGAACGGCCAGTACATGGATACTGCGCTCCTCGCCGCTGGGCAACTGCAGCTGGCCACGCTGGCCCACGCGCAGACCGAGCAGTGCATTGCCGAGCGGCGACAGGATCGATACCATGCCGGCAGACGGGTCGGCCTCTTCCGGGTAGACCAGGGTCACCTCTCGAGTTCCGCGCGACGTCTCGTCTTCGTAACGCACGGTGGTATTCATCGTCACGACGTCCGCTGGAATGCGCTCGGACGAAACCACCGTCGCGATATCGATCCGCTCACGCAGCGGATCGGCATCACGAGCGACCTGCGCGTCTCTTTTCACGGCATCGAGAAGCATTTCAAGGCGGCGGCGATCGAGATCGGTGATGTGCGGAACTTCCATTTGCGCAACTCCAAGGCTGTGTGTGGACGAGACAGGCGCGCATGACGAAGCGCGCCGCGGGCTCGCCTGGCGTTGCTTCCAAAGATAGTGGCGCCGGCGGTGCCTGATAAGGCTGCCTCGGTGCACAACACTGTTTCCGCGATACGGCTAATCAGCACACATTGAAGATGGAAGATCTGGAGCGCATGGCGATCTTCGCCCGGGTGGTGGAAGCGAAGAGCTTCTCCGCAGCCGCGCAGCGTCTGGGCATGTCGAAATCGCTGGTCAGCAAGCACGTGACCCGGCTCGAGCAATCCCTGGGGGCTCGCCTGCTCAATCGCACCACGCGCACGATGAGCGTGACCGAGATCGGCGCCATCTTCTATACGCATTGCGCGCGCATCGTCGAGGAGATGGAGGAGGCGAAGCTGGCGGTGAGCCGGCTGCATAGTGAGCCGCGCGGCACGCTGAAAGTGAGCGCGTCCGTCGCCTTCGGTACCCTGCACGTGGCGCCGGCATTGGCGGACTTCCTGGCGCGCTATCCCGAGGTCAGCATCGACATGACCATCACGGACCGCTTCGTGGATCTCGCGGACGAGGGCTACGACGTGGCGCTTCGGATTGCGCAGGATCCGGGTCAGAATCTGGTGGCGCGCCGCCTCGCTGCAGTGCGCCGCAAGGTCTGTGCGACGCCGCAGTACTTCGCCACACACGGCGTCCCGCGCACGCCCGTGGAACTCATCGCGCACAACTGCCTGACGTACACGCATCTGGATCAATGGCGCTTCCGGGGACCTGACGGCGAGATGTCCGTGCCTGCGACGGGGAATCTCAAGCTCAACGACGACGAAGCGTTGTCCCAGGCAGTCCTCGGCGGGCTGGGCGTTGCATTGCTTCCGACGTTCATCATCGGCAAGGATCTCCAGGCCGGTCGGCTGCAGTCGATACTGGCCGAGTACGTGCCGCTGGAGCGCGACATCCACGCCGTCTACCTGCCGAATCGGCATCTGTCCCCGAAAGTCAGGGTCTTCATCGACTTCCTGCTCGAACGCTTCGGCAGCCCGCCGTACTGGGATCGCGAATCCGACTCCCGGAACGCGTGACGGCGCATCGAGGCCAGGCACACCGCCCCGGCGCACGTTGCAGCGCTTCGGCATAGAATCGCGGTTGATCACTCGTGTCGCAGAGGAGCGCAATGGACGTCAGCGAGATCAAGCGCATTGCCACGCGCCAGGCGTCGAGCAGAGCCTATGACATGGCGCAGGCACGCATCGACCTCACGGCCGCACTGCGCAGCGCCGCGCGCCTGGGGCTGAGCGAGGGGGTGTGCAACCACTTCAGCCTGGAAGTGCCGGGCCAACCCGACAAGTTCCTCATCAACCCCCAGGGCCTGCACTGGTCGGAGATCACGCCGGGCGACCTGATGGTCGTCGATTCGAACGGAGCGATCGTCGAGGGAAGTCACGCGGTCGAACCCACCGCCTTCTTCATCCACTACGGCGTGCATCGCGTGGCAAGGAAGAAGGCCGTCCTGCACACCCACATGCCGTGGGCGACGTCGCTCACCCTCCTGCAGGATCCGACGCTCGAGACGCGCGCGAACCAGAACGCGATGCGTTTCCACGGCCGGGTGGCCTACGACATGGAGTTCGGCGGCCCGGCGCTCGCCGCCGACGAGGGCGTGCGCATTGCGAATGCCATGCAGGGCAGGGACATCGTCTTCATGGCACACCACGGCGTCATGGTGTGCAACGAGCGCATCGACTACGCCTTCGACGACCTGTACTACCTGGAGCGCTCCTGCATGGTGCAGGTCATGGCGCTGAGCAGCGGTCGTCCGCTGCGCCTGGTGGACGAGGCGATGGCAAAGAAGACCTGCGAGGCGATTGAAGGGGAGCGCCAACAGTCGGAACTGCATTTCGAAGCGCTCAAGCGTCACCTGGACCGCAAATCGCCGGGCTGGTCGGCCCTGTAGTAGAGCGGGCTCTCGGCGAGGTCCAGCCAGGCGGCCGCGGCTCTCGCCGGCGGCGCCGGGGCCACCGCCCTGGCAGGGCCGGGCACGTGAGTTGCCGCCGGATCCATCCGCACGGGGTGCAACTTTCGGGCGCACCCGGGGTCGATTTTCTCGGCACCTGCCGCACCTGATCGTCATCGTCGATCAACCCCCGACAACGCGCAAACAAGACGGAGGCGCCCCTTGGACATGCTCACGGAACAGGATGTCTATCTGTTCCGGGAAGGCAATCACTTCCGCGCGCACGACAAGCTCGGCGCGCATCCCGGGACACAGGACGGGCGCAGCGGCACCAGCTTCCGCGTCTGGGCACCGAATGCACGCCAGGTATCGGTCATCGGAGATTTCAACGACTGGGACGGCAGTGCCCATGCCCTGGCGCCCCGCATGGATGCCAGCGGCATCTGGGAGGCGTTCGTCCCCGACGTCGGTGCCGGCGCGGTTTACAAGTATCGGATCGTGGCGGGCAGCGGTCAGGTGTTCGACAAGGCCGACCCCTACGCCTTCCGCACCGAACTGCCCCCGCGCACGGCCTCGGTGGTGTGGGACCTCGGCTACGAGTGGGGCGATGGCGAGTGGATGCGCACACGCAAGAGCGCCAACGCCCTCGACGCTCCCATGTCCGTGTACGAGGTGCACCTCGGCTCGTGGCGGCGCAACGACCGCGAGGGCTACCGGCACCTGACGTACCGCGAGCTCGCGCACGAACTCGCCGACTACGTCGCGCACCTGGGATTCACCCACGTGGAACTGATGCCGGTGATGGAGCATCCGTTCTACGGCTCATGGGGCTACCAGGTCACCGGTTTCTTCGCGCCGACCGCGCGCTATGGCACGCCGCAGGACCTGATGTACCTGATCGATGTGCTGCACCAGCGCGGCATCGGCGTAATCCTCGACTGGGTCCCTTCGCACTTTCCGCAGGACGGTCACGGGCTCAGCTATTTCGACGGCACCTATCTGTACGAGCATGCGGATCCGCGCCAGGGATACCACCCCGAGTGGGGCAGCTACATCTTCAACTACGGCCGCGCCGAGGTACGCGACTTTCTCGGCAGCAACGCGCTGTTCTGGCTGGAGCGCTATCACGTCGATGCCCTGCGCGTGGACGCGGTTGCGTCGATGCTGTACCTGGACTATTCACGCAAGCCCGGTGAATGGATCCCCAACCGCTACGGCGGCAACGAGAACCTGGAGGCGATCGACTTCCTGCGCGGCTTCAACGAAGCCGCCTATCGGGATCACCCCGATACCCAGACCATCGCCGAGGAATCGACGGCCTGGCCCCAGGTGTCGCGCCCGACCTGGCGTGGCGGACTCGGCTTCGGGCTGAAGTGGAACATGGGCTGGATGCACGACACGCTAGCCTACTTCGAGCACGATCCGGTGCACCGCACCTATCACCATGACAAGCTCACCTTCAGCCTGTGGTACGCGTTCACCGAGAACTTCATGCTACCGATCTCGCACGACGAGGTCGTGTACGGCAAGCGGTCGATGATCGGCAAGATGCCGGGCGACGAGTGGCAGAAGTTCGCGAACCTGCGCGCGCTATACGGCTACATGTGGGCCCACCCCGGCAAGAAGCTGTTGTTCATGGGCGGCGAGTTCGCGCAGCATGGCGAATGGCAGCACGAAGAGAGCCTGCACTGGCATCTGCTGGAGCGCCCGCTGCACGCCGGCATGCAGCGCTGGGTGCGCGACCTCAACACCTTCTACCGAGGCAACCCTGCCCTGTACGAGGTGGATTTTGCCGCCGAGGGTTTCCAGTGGATCGACTGCTGTGACAGCCAGAACAGCGTGATCGTCTTTCTGCGCAGGGGACGCGATCCGCACCAGGCCGTGCTCGCGGTCTGCAATTTCACCCCCGTCGTGCGGGAGAACTATCGCGTGGGAGTACCCGCACCGGGAACCTGGCGGGAATGCCTCAACAGCGATGCCGAGCTCTACGGAGGCAGCGGACAGGGCAACGGCGGCAGCGTGGAAGCCGTGCCGCTTCCCGCGCACGGGCAGTTCCACTCGGTCAATCTGCGGCTGCCGCCTCTGGCGGTGATCTACTTCGCACGCGCATGACTTCCCAGAATGCCACCGTGACACATCCCGGCACACCGACGACACCGGAGGACGGTCGGGTGCGCGCGGTCATCGAGAACGTGGTTCCGCAGGTCGATTGCGGGCGCTACCCGATCAAGCGCGTGCTCGGCGAGCGCGTGCGCGTCGAGGCGGACGTATTCACCGACGGACACGACAGCGTCGCCGCGCAGCTGATGTACCGGCGGGCCGACGAGGACGGCTGGCATGGCGTGTTCATGCTGCCGCTCGGAGACGACCGCTGGCAGGCGTCGTTCACCGTCACCGCGCTGGGGACCTGGATCTACTGCGTGCGCGCGTGGGTCGATCACTTCGAGACTTGGCGTGGCGCCCTCGTGAAGCGCCGTGCCGCGGGTCAGGACCTGGCGGCCGAGTTTCTGCGCGGCGCGGATCTGGTCGATGCGGCGGCGCAACGCGCGCAATCGGGCCAGCTCGTGCAGTGGGCGCAGCGGCTGCGCGACGTAGGCAGCAGCGTGGAGGCACGCTACCGCGCAGCCGAGGACGAATCCCTGCACGCGCTGATGCGCGCTCACCCGGATCCCGACCTGGTCGCGCATTTCCCACGCACCCTGCCCGTCACCGTCGACCCGGTCCGCGCGCGCTTCTCGAGCTGGTACGAATTCTTCCCGCGCTCGGCTTCGCCCGATCTGCAGCGCCACGGCACGTTCCGCGACTGCGAGGCGCGCCTGCCCTACGTGGCGTCGATGGGGTTCGACGTGCTGTACCTGCCGCCCATCCATCCGATCGGCGTGTCCCACCGAAAAGGTGCGAACAACCGGGTAGAGGCGGAGCCCGGCGAGCTGGGCAGTCCCTGGGCGATCGGGGCCCAGGAGGGCGGGCACAAGTCGGTGCATCCGCAGCTGGGCACGCTCGAGGACTTCCGCCGACTGCTGGAGAGCGCGCGCGCCCTCGACATCGACGTCGCGCTCGACATCGCCTTCCAGTGCAGCCCGGATCATCCGTACGTCACCCAGCATCCGGACTGGTTCCAGAAGCGGCCGGACGGGACGATCCAGTACGCGGAGAACCCGCCCAAGAAATACCAGGACATCTATCCCTTCCACTTCGAATCGCCTGAATGGCGCGCGCTATGGCGGGAGCTGAAGAGCGTGGTGGACTTCTGGATCGCCGAGGGCGTGCGCGTGTTTCGCGTGGACAACCCGCACACCAAGCCCTTCGCGTTCTGGGAATGGTTGATCGGCGAGGTGAAAGCGGCCCATCCCGAAACCGTATTCCTGTCGGAGGCGTTCACCCGCCCGAAAGTCATGCACCGCCTGGCCAAGCTCGGCTTCACCCAGTCCTACACCTACTTCGCCTGGCGCAACACCAAGCATGAGCTGATCGAGTACTTCACCGAGCTGGCGCAGAGCGAATCGCGCGAGTACTTCCGTCCGAACCTGTGGCCCAACACGCCCGACATCCTGACGGAGTACCTGCAGTACACCGGGCGCGCCGGCTTCCTCCTGCGCGCCACGCTCGCCGCCACCTTGGGGGCGAGCTGGGGCGTGTATGGTCCCGCGTTCGAGCTGATGGAGAACGAGCCGCGCGAGCCCGGATCCGAGGAATACCTCGATTCCGAGAAGTACCAGCAGCGCCAGTGGGACCTCGACCGCGCCGACAGCCTCAAGGCCTATCTGGCACTGCTCAACCGCGTGCGCCGCGAGAACCCGGCGCTGCAGTCGAACTGGACGCTGCGCTTCCACCGCATCGACAACGATGCCCTGCTGTGCTACAGCAAGTGCAGCGAGGATGGGGAGAACTGCGTGCTGTGCGTGGCCAACCTCGACGTGCACCACATGCAATCGGGTTGGCTCGAGCTGGATCTGGAGGCACTGGGGCTGGATGCGGCACGCCCGTTCCAGGCGCACGATCTGCTCTCCGGCGCCCGCTTCCTGTGGCAGGGGCCGCGCAACTACGTCGCCCTCGATCCCTCGCAAGGTCCTGCGCACGTCCTGCGTCTGCGCCGCCACGTGCGCCGCGAGCAGGACTTCGATTACTTCCTATGAAGAAGGCAGAACCGCTCAACGCAAAGGCCGCGCGAAGGAAACCCGAAGTGCTTTTCTTTGCGCTCTTTGCGTTCTTTGCGGTTCTGTCTTTGGCGGTCTCCCACGCTGAATGATGGATCGAGAAACGAACTTTGCCCAGCCGCTTCCGCCGGCGGCCTCCTCGCCGCTGCGCCCGCCGCAGTGGTTCAAGGACATGGTGCTCTACGAATGCCACGTGCGCGCGTTCTACGACAGCAACGGTGACGGCATCGGGGATTTCCCGGGGCTGACCAGCAAGCTCGACTACATCCGCGACCTGGGCGTGGACGCGATCTGGCTGCTGCCCTTCTATCCCTCGCCGGGCAAGGACGACGGCTACGACATCTCCGACTATCACGACGTGCATCCGCAGTACGGCACGATGCAGGACTTCCGCCACTTCGTGCGCGAAGCGCACAAGCGCGGGCTGCTCGTGATCACCGAGCTGGTGATCAACCACACGTCGGATCAGCACGCTTGGTTCCAGGCAGCGCGGCGCGCTCCGGCGGGCTCCAGCAAGCGCGACTACTACGTCTGGAGCAATGACCCCGGCAAGTACGCCGGTACGCGCATCATCTTCACCGACACGGAGAGCTCCAACTGGGCCTGGGACCCGGTTGCCAACGCCTACTACTGGCATCGGTTCTTCAGCCACCAGCCGGACCTGAACTTCGACAATCCGCACGTGCTCAAGGCGGTGACGCGCGCCATGCGTTACTGGCTCGACATGGGCGTGGACGGATTGCGGCTGGACGCGATCCCCTACCTGTGCGAGCGCGAAGGCACCAACAACGAGAACCTTCCGGAGACGCACCGGGTGATCAAGCAGATCCGCAGGCTGCTCGACGAGCACTACGGCGACCGCATGCTCCTGGCCGAGGCCAATCAGTGGCCGGAAGACGTGCGCGACTACTTCGCCGACGGCGACGAGTGCCACATGGCGTTCCACTTCCCGCTGATGCCGCGCATCTACATGGCCATCGCACAGGAGGAACGCCACCCCATCGTCGAGATCATGGACCAGACGCCGGACATTCCGGACGCCTGCCAGTGGGCGATCTTCTTACGCAACCACGACGAACTGACCCTCGAGATGGTCACCAGCCGCGAGCGCGACTACATGTACCGCATGTACGCGGCCGAGCCGCGCGCGCGCATCAATCTCGGCATCCGTCGGCGGCTGGCCCCGCTGATGGAGAACGACATCGTCCGCATCCAGCTCGTCAACAGTCTCCTACTGTCGATGCCTGGCTCACCGATCATCTACTACGGCGATGAGATCGGCATGGGGGACAACATCTTCCTGGGCGACCGCAACGGCGTGCGCACGCCGATGCAGTGGAGTCCGGACCGCAATGCCGGCTTCTCGCGCGCCGACCCCCAGCGCTTGTACTTCCCGCCCATCATGGACGCGGTGTACGGCTACGAGGCAGTGAACGTCGAGGCGCAGACGCGCGACCCTTCCTCGCTGCTCAACTGGATGAAGCGCATGCTCGCAGTGCGCAAGAGCACACGTGCGTTCGGCCGCGGCACGCTACGATTCCTGCGGCCAGGCAATCGCAAGGTATTGGCCTACCTGCGCGAACACGAGGGCGACGTCATCCTGTGCGTGGCGAACATGGCGCGCTCGGCGCAGCCGGTCGAACTCGACCTCAGCGCCTATAAGGGCCTGGTCCCGGTGGAGATGTCGGGGCGCGTGGCTTTTCCTCCGATCGGCGACCTGCCGTATCTGCTCAGCCTGTCCGGGCACGGCTTCTACTGGTTTCGTCTGACCGCCGACACCTCGCCTCCGGTCTGGCATGAGGAACGTCTCGCGCCGGAGGATCTGCCCGTGCTGGTGCTGTTCGACGGATGGAACACGTTCTTCCGGGATCGCGTGGTGCCCTGGCGCATCGGTATGGCCGAGCGCGTCCGCGCGAGCCTGGAGACCGACGCGTTACCGCGCTACCTCACGCGTCAGCGCTGGTATGCGGGCAAGGGCGAGGCGGTGGCCCGCGCCGTCCTCGTCGAGCACGTCGAGATTGCCGCCGGCGAGCGTCAGGCGCTGCTCGCCGTGGTCGAAGTGCCCGGGCACGAGGAGGCGATTCGCTACTTCCTACCCCTCACGCTGGCCTGGGAGCAGGAGGAAGAGCGGATGCGCGCCCTGCAGCCGGCAGTGGTCGCCCGCGTACGGCAGCAGGCGAACGTCGGCGTGCTGGCCGACGCGTTCGCCGACGAGGCCTTCTGCCACGCTCTGGTCGAGTGGATGGGACAGTCGCGGGTCATCGACGCGGGCGCGACCTCGCTGCGCTTCGGCAGCACGAGCGCGTTCGCGGAACTCGGCGGGAACGAGATACGCACGCTGCCACTGCACCTGCCCAAAGCCATGAGCAGCAACACCACCGTCGCGCTGGGTCAGCGCTTCTTCCTCAAGGCCTACCGGCGCCTGCGCCCTGGCACCAATCCGGAACTCGAGATGGGGCAGTTTCTCACCGCCGTGGCGGGCTTCCGGCATGCCGTGCCCCTCGCCGGCACGCTCGAACTGGTGCGCGCCGACGGCATCACCACCACGCTAGCGGTGCTGCAGGGCTACGTCGAGAACCAGGGCGACGGGTGGGACTACACCGTGGACTACCTGACGCGCTTCCTGGAGACGCAGCGCACCGCATCCGAACCGCCGCCGGTCGACGTGCACGGTGCCTACCTGGCGCTGATGCACACGCTCGGTACGCGCACCGGCGAGCTGCACCAGGCACTGGCCGCGCGCAGCGGGGATCCGGCTTTCGATCCGGAGGCGATCGACCCTGCCGACCTCACGCAGTGGCGCCAGCGCGTGCGCGACGAGGCGGAGTCCACGCTTGCACGGCTTCAGCGCGACCTGCCCCGCCTTGCTGACGACGCACTTCCGCTCGCGGAGCGGGTGCTCGCCGCCAGGCACGAGCTGCTCGCACGCATCGATGCCGCCGCGCCGTCCGAGATCCAGGCGGTGAAGATCCGCTACCACGGCGACTACCATCTCGGTCAGGTTCTGCTCAGCCGCAACGACTTCGTCATCACCGACTTCGAGGGAGAACCGGGGCGCAGTTTCGACGAGCGCCGCGCCAAGCACTCCCCCATGCGCGACGTGGCCGGCATGCTGCGCTCGTTCGACTATGCGCAAGCCGGCGCCATGCGCCAGGAGACCACCCAGCACACGGGAGATTCCACGCGACTCGAGGCCCTCGCGCGCGCCTGGGAGAGCGAGGTGCGACGAGTGTTCCTGGACGCCTATGCACAGGCCACGGCGGGCGGATTGCTGTACCGCGACTTCGCCCATATGGGCGGCCTGATCTCCCTGTTCGAGCTGGAAAAGGCCTGCTACGAGCTGCGCTACGAATTGGACAACCGGCCGGCTTGGGCATCGATTCCCCTGCAGGGGATATTGCGCCTGTCGGGTGCGGCGTAAGCGCGGCGCATCTGCGCCACGTCCTGACTAGGAGGTTCCAATGGAAAGAGTCGACGTATTCCTCGATCCCGTGCGCGCATTCCTGGTGCAGATCGGCGCCTATCTGCCCAGGCTCGCCGTGGCGGTGCTCATCGTGCTGGCGGGCTGGCTGCTGGCAAAGGCGGTGCGCTTCGCCGTCTCGCGCGCGCTGCGGGCGGTGAACTTCAACGTGCTCACACGTCGCGCCGGAATCGACGGCTTCCTCGAGCAGGGCGGCGTGGAGGCGGACACGGCGGAGCTGCTTGCCTGGCTGGCCTACTGGATCGTCATCGTGCTCGCCCTGGTCATCGCGTTCAACGGACTGGGACTGACCACCATCACGGAACTGCTCGGCCGCGTGCTCGCCTTCCTGCCCCGTGTGGCGCTCGCCATCGTGGTCCTTGCCATCGGTTTGTACTTCGCGCGCTTCGTCGGAGGCGCACTTACCGTCTACTTCCGCAACGCGCAGATCCAGGACGCCGACCTGCTCGGCGTTCTCGCGCAGTACGCGGTCGTGGTGTTCGTGGTCCTCGTGGGGCTGGACGTGCTCGACGTGGGGGGTGGCATCGTGCGCCTGACGTTCCTGATCCTGCTCGGCGGCGTGGTGCTCGCCCTCGCGCTGGCCTTCGGGCTGGGAGGACAGCGCTGGGCAGGGGCGCTGCTGGAGCGATGGTGGCCGACGGTACGTCACGACGTTCGCGTGGAGGATCGCGATGAGCAACCGTGACGCCACGAACGTGCTCGCCATGGTGCTGGCCGGTGGTGAAGGCAGCCGGCTCACGCCGCTCACCGCTGAGCGCTCGAAGCCGGCGGTGCCCTTCGCCGGACGCTATCGCATCGTCGACTTCGTGCTGTCGAACTTCGTCAATTCCGGGATCTACGCAATCTACCTCCTCGTGCAGTACAAGTCCCAGTCTCTGATCGAGCACGTAAACCGCGCCTGGACCATGTCCGCCGCGCTTCCAGATCATTTCGTGACCGTGGTGCCGCCGCAGATGCGCGGCGGACCGGAGTGGTTCCAAGGCACGGCGGATGCAGTGCACCAGAACCTCAACCTGATCCACTCGCATGCGCCGTCCATGGTGGCGGTATTCGGCGCCGATCACGTGTACCGCATGGACATCTGCCAGATGGTCGACTTTCACCGCGCCAGCGGGGCGCAGGTCAGCGTGGCCGCCCTGCCCGTTCCGCGTGCGCATGCGCGCGCGTTCGGCGTGATCGACGCGGACGCCAGCGGACACATCCACGGGTTTCTCGAGAAGCCCGCCGACCCGCCTGGAATGCCGGGCGATCCGACCCGCTCCTATGCCTCGATGGGCAACTATCTGTTCGATACCGACGTGCTGGTGCACGCGCTGCGCGAGGCCAACGATCGCGGCGAGCACGATTTCGGCAGGCATGTCCTGCCGCGGCTGGTGAACTCGCATGCCGTGTTCGCATACGACTTCTCCCGCAACCGCGTTCCCGGGCTGCGCGGCTACGAGGAAACCGGCTACTGGCGCGACGTCGGCACCATCGACGCCTACTTCGATGCCAATTTGGACGTATTGGGCGAGACGCCCCGCTTCAATCTGTTCAACCCGGAGTGGACGGTGCGCTCGAGCAATTACCAGGGACCCACCGCACGCATCCTGGACGGCATCATCCGCAACAGCAGCCTGGGTGCCGGGACCCTGGTTCGAGGCGGGGCGATCAGCAACTCGATCCTCAGGCGGGAAGTGGTGGTGGCGGAGGACGTGGAACTGGACGAGTGCATCGTGATGGACCACACGCTGATCGGGCGGGGGGCGCGCTTGCGGCGGGTGATCGTGGACCGATTCAACATCGTACCGCCTGGCACCTCCATCGGTTACGACCCCGATGCCGACCGGGCCCGCTGGTTCACCACGGAATCAGGCATCGTCGTGCTGCCCAAGGGGCAGTACACGCCGCAGAGCACGCGCTTCCACTAGTCGAAGAGCAAAGCATGAACGCAACGAGCACAAGGGCCGCAATGGAAGGCATGGGTAACTCTCAGGCCATTCTCCGCACGCCTGCATGTGCAGTGTCGTTCGTTCCCGCTTTTCTTCGCGCTCTTTGCGGCCTTTGCGTTTCCGGCTATTCGCCCAATCGCTGAAGGAAGCCACATGGCCGTTCCCATCACTGCAGTCTGGCCCGGTTCCCCCTACCCGCGGGGTGCAACCTGGGACGGCGAGGGCGTCAATTTCTCGTTGTTCTCGGCGCACGCCGAGCGGGTGGAGCTGTGCATCTTCGATCCGTCGGGTCGGCGCGAACTGCAGCGCGTGGAACTACGCGAGCGCACGGAAGCCATCTGGCACTGCTACCTCCCGGAGGCGCGCCCCGGCCTGCTCTACGGTTACCGCGTGCACGGACCCTACAGTCCGGAGCACGGGCACCGCTTCAATCCGCACAAGCTGCTGATCGAACCCTACGCCAAGCACCTTCAGGGCACGCTACGCTGGAGCGATGCGCACTTCGGCTACCGCATCGGCGGCCGGCGCGAGGATCTCACCATGGACCGGCGCGACAACGCCGCCGGCATGCCGAAGTGCCGCGTGGTCGACCCCGCCTTCACCTGGGGCGACGACCGTCCCCCGCGCATTGCCTGGCACGACACGGTGATCTACGAGCTGCATGTGCGCGGCTTCACCATGCGCCACCCGCAGGTGCCCGAGCCCCTGCGCGGTACCTATGCGGGGCTGGCCACCGCACCCGTGATCGACCATCTCAAGCGGCTGGGCGTGACCACCGTCGAGCTCATGCCCGTGCACAGCTTCATCGACGACCGTCATCTGCTCGAACGCAGGCTGCGCAACTTCTGGGGCTACAACTCCATCGGATTCTTCGCGCCCGAGACGCGCTATTCGGCCACCGGCCGCATCAGCGAGTTCAAGACGATGGTCAAGGCCCTGCACTCGGCCGGGCTCGAGGTGATCCTGGACGTGGTCTACAACCACACCGCCGAGGGCAACCACATGGGGCCGACCCTGTGCTTCCGCGGAGTGGACAACGCATCCTACTACCGCCTGATGCCGGACAACGCGCGCTACTACATGGATTTCACCGGCACCGGCAACACGCTCAACCTCACGCACCCGCGCGTGTTGCAGTTGCTGATGGATTCGCTGCGCTACTGGGTCCAGGAGATGCACGTGGACGGCTTCCGCTTCGACCTCGCCTCGGCGCTGGCGCGCGAGCTGTACGACGTCGACCGGCTCGGCACCTTCTTCGACGTGATCACGCAGGATCCGATCCTGTCGCAGGTGAAGCTGATCGCCGAGCCCTGGGACGTGGGGGCGGGCGGTTACCAGGTCGGGAACTTCCCGCCCGGCTGGGCCGAGTGGAACGACAAGTACCGCGACACGCTGCGCGCATACTGGAAGGGCGACGGTGGACTGATCGGCGAGTTCGCACGCCGGCTCACCGGTTCCAGCGACCTGTACGAGGGCAGCGGCCGCACGCCCTTCGCCAGCATCAACTTCGTCACCGCGCACGACGGCTTTACCCTGCGCGACCTGGTCAGCTACAACGACAAGCACAACGAGGCCAACGGCGAGGACAACCGCGACGGCCACACGCACAACCTGTCCTGGAACTGCGGCGCCGAAGGGCCGACCGACGACCCGGGCGTGAACGAACTGCGCGAGCGGCAGACACGCAACTTCCTGGCGACGCTGATGCTGTCGCAAGGCGTCCCGATGCTGCTGGCAGGCGACGAGTTCGGCCGCAGCCAGGGCGGCAACAACAATGCCTACTGCCAGGACAACGAGATTTCCTGGGTGGACTGGGACGCGGCCGCCGCTCATCCGGAGTTGGTGCGCTTCGTCCAGCGCATGATCCGCATCCGCCGTGAACACCCGGTGTTCCGCCGGCGCCGCTATTTCCAGGGACGGCCGATCCGCGGCGGCGTCAAGGACATCCTGTGGCTCAATCCAGAGGGACAGGAGATGACCGACCACGAGTGGACGCAGGAATTCGCGCGCAGCATGGCGGTCTACCTGGCCGGCGACTCGCTTCTCGAGACCGACCGGCGCGGCCATGCGCTGCGCGACGACAACTTCCTGCTGCTGCTCAATGCGCACCACGACGCCATCGACTTCATGCTACCGGCGATCCATCCGGGTGCCGCCTGGCAGGTCCTGGTCGACACGTCGGTGGCTCAAGGCCTCACGATCGACGGCCAGTTCGACGGCGGCGTGCGCTACCGGCTGCAGGGGCGCTCACTGGCGCTGCTCATCGAACTGACTCCCGTCTGATGAACCGGCTCCACGCCATGCCATTCGGCGCCGAGGCGCTGGTTGGCGGCGGCACACGCTTTCGCCTGTGGGCGCCCTCGGCCGCGCACGTCGAGGTGCTGCTCTACGGCAACGGACCGGTGCGGCGCCTGGACATGCCGCGCGACGCCATGGGCTGGTGCGAATGCACCGTCGACGACGTCGGCCATGGCGCGCTGTACCGCTTTCTGGTGGACGGTTACCTGGAGGTGCCGGATCCGGCCTCGCGCTTCAATCCCCAGGATGTGCAGGGACCGAGCATGGTGATCGATGCGCGCCGCTTCGACTGGTCCGACCGCGATTGGAGGGGGCGCCCCTGGCACGAAGCGGTGGTCTACGAGTTGCACGTCGGCACTTACACCTACGAGGGCACGTTCCGCGCGCTCGAGGCACGGCTCGACGCGCTGGTCGATCTCGGCGTGAGTGCCGTGGAACTCATGCCCATTGCCGATTTCCCCGGCTCGCGCAACTGGGGCTACGATGGCGTGCTGCTGTTCGCGCCCGACGCGCGCTACGGGACGCCCGACGACCTGAAACGCCTGGTGGACGCAGCACACCGGCGCGGCCTGGCGATGCTCCTCGACGTGGTCTACAACCACTTCGGCCCGGAAGGCAACTACCTACACGCCTACGCCGCAGACTTCTTCACGGCGCGGCATCGCACGCCATGGGGCGCAGGCATCAACTTCGACGGTCCGGGCAGCCGGACGGTACGCGACTTCTACCTGCACAACGCGCTGTACTGGCTGGACGAGTACCGCTTCGACGGATTGCGCTTCGACGCCGTACACGCCCTTGCCGACGACTCGCATCCGCACCTGCTCGAGGAGATTGCGCAAGCAGTGCGCACGCACTTCGGCGACAGCCGGCACGTACACCTCATCCTCGAGAACGATGACAATTCCGCGCATCTTCTCGGCGATGCCTCGGAGCGGCCCGGCCGCTTCGACGCACAGTGGAACGACGACGTCCATCACTGCCTGCACGTGGCGGTGACCGGCGAGCGCGACGGCTACTACCGCGACTACTGGGACGACACGGACGCGTGGCGGACGCAGCGCCTGCTCGCACGCGCGCTCGCCGAGGGGTTTGCCTGGCAGGGCGAGCGCTCCCCGTATCGCGCAGGGGAACCCCGGGGCGAGCCGAGCGGCCATCTGCCGCCGAGCGCCTTCGTCGGCTTCCTGCAGAATCACGACCAGATCGGCAACCGCGCGTTGGGCGAACGGCTCGGCCGGCTCGCACCCGAACCGGCGCTGCGTGCGGCGGTGGCAACCCTCCTGCTGGCGCCGCACGTGCCCATGCTCTTCATGGGCGAGGAGTGGAACGCGCCGGAACCCTTCCTGTTCTTTTGCGAGTTCGACCCGGAACTCGCGGCCAAAGTACGCGAAGGTCGCCGCGGCGAGTTCGCCGCCTTCGAGCGCTTCCGGGATCCGCGCGCGCGCCTGCTCATCCCCGACCCCTGCGATCCCGGCACCTTCGTGCGCTCGCGTCTAGATCACGACCTCGCGCTGCAGGAACCGCACAGCGGCTGGCTCGCCCTGTACCGCCACCTGCTCGGACTGCGTCGCTGCGAGCTCGTCCCGCGCCTGCCCGGATGCCGTGCACTGGATGCGCACGTGGGGCGGCAGGGGGAACTGTGCCTGCGCTGGCGCATGGGCGACGGTGCCGTGCTGCGCCTGCTCGCGAACTTCTCCGACACCTCCACGCTGCAGCCGATGCGCACGGAGGGACGCCTGCTCTACACGACGCATGCGGAGTTCGGCGCCGCGCTGACCGGCAGCGCGCTCGCGCCGTGGTGTGTGGTGTGGTCGCTGGCCGCTGCGCATGACTGAGGCGGGCACGCTCGCGGCACGGGCCGCCGAGCAGGGGATCGCGACGGGCTACCACGACATCTGGGGCACCTGGCACGAGGCTTCGCCGCAGACGCTGGGCGCACTGCTCGAGTGCATGCATCTCGGGCAGCATGGCACCGCGGCGCTGCTGCC
Organism: Pseudomonadota bacterium; assembly: GCA_023430065.1. Taxonomy (GTDB): domain Bacteria; phylum Pseudomonadota; class Gammaproteobacteria; order Burkholderiales; family SHXO01; genus SHXO01. The sequence goes on from JAEZCG010000119.1 coordinate 28,309, forward strand.
GCCCGTGCTGGTGCGCGGCGGCCGGCGCGCACACGAGCCGGTCGTGTTGCGCGTACCGCGTGCGCTTGCCGCAGCGACACTCGAGCTGGACGTGCACGCTGAGGATGGCGGACAGCATCGCCATGCGATCGCGCTGGCGACCTTGCGGCGGGTTGACGCGGCCGACGACGACGCCTCCGACACGGTGCGGCTGGAACTGCCGCTGCCCGAGATGCCAGTGGGTTATCACCGCCTGCGACTGAGGCACGGACACGAGACGCTGTGCGAGAGCCTGCTGGCCAGCACACCAGGGCGATGTCATGTCCCGGAACTGCTCGCCGGCGAGGGCCGTGCCTGGGGACCGTCTGTCCAGCTCTACGCCCTGCGCTCGGAGCGCAACTGGGGCATCGGCGACTTCTCGGACCTGACCGTCCTGCTCGAGCAGTGGGCCGCCCGAGGCGCCAATGTGGTGGCACTCAATCCGTTGCACGCCTTGTTCCTCGACAACCCCGCACAGGCGAGCCCGTACAGCCCCTCGAGCCGGCTGTTCCTCAACGTCCTCTACCTCGACGTGGAGCGCATCGACGACATGCGCGAGTCCGAGCCGGCCCGCGCGCTCGTGCGCACGCCCGAGTTCCAGGCCGAATTGCAGCGTCTGCGCACCGCCGAACTGGTCGACTACCCGGCAGTGGCCGAGCTCAAGCTGCGCGTACTCGGTCTGCTGCACGAGAATTTCCGGACCCGGCATGCACGCGCATACGATGCGCGTCGGCGCGCCTTCCGCCGCTTCTGCGAGGACGGCGGCGAGGATCTGGCGCACCACGCGTCGTGGGAGGCGCTCCAGGAGCGGATGCGGCGCGAACATCCCGAAGCGTGGGGATGGCCGGTGTGGCCCGACGCATGGCGCGATCCCGCTTCGCCGGAGGTGCGGCGCTTCCGTGACGAGCATGCGGCACGCATCGAGTTCTTCGAGTATCTCCAGTGGCAGGCCGATCTGCAGCTGGCGGAGGTCGCCGCGCGCGCCAGGTCGCTCGGGCTTGGCGTGGGCTTGTACGGCGATCTCGCCGTGTCGATCGACCGCGGCGGCAGCGAGGCGTGGGCGCACCAAGACCTGTACGCACTGGACGCGAGCATCGGCGCTCCACCCGATGCCTTCAACGCGCTGGGGCAGAACTGGGGGCTCCCGCCGCCGATTCCCGCGCACCTGCGCGCGCACGCCTATGCGCCCTTCATCGCCACCCTGCGCCGCTGCATGCGGCACATGGGCGCGCTGCGCGTGGATCACGTCATGGCGCTCATGCGCCTGTTCTGGATCCCGCCCGGCGGCGAGGCGCGCGACGGCACCTACGTGCACTACCCTCTCGACGATCTCCTCGGCCTGCTGGCGCTGGAGAGCGTGCGTCATCGCTGCATGGTGGTGGGCGAGGACCTCGGAACGGTGCCCGATGCACTGCGCGCGGCACTGGCGGAACTGGGCGTGCTGTCCTACCGGCTGTTGCTGTTCGAACGCGACGCCGGCGGCGACTTCAAGCCGCCGTCCGAGTATCCGTCGCAGGCATTGGTGGCGGGCTCCACCCACGACCTGCCGACGCTCGCGGGATTCTGGGAAGGGCACGACATCGTCCTGCGCGAAGCACTCGGACTGTTCGCTTCCGAGCGCGCCCGCCAGGACGAGATGGTGGCGCGCGCGCAGACCCGCGTGCGCCTGCTCCTGCTTCTCGAACGCGAAGGCCTGCTGCCGCCGGGAGCAACCGCGGATCCGCAGTCGCTGCCGGAGATGACACCGGCGCTCTCGCTCGCCCTGCACGCCCTGCTGGCGCACACGCCGTGCAAGCTCATGCTCGTGCAACTGGAGGATGTGACCGGCGCGCGCGAGCAGGTGAACGTTCCCGGCACGACCGACCAACATCCGAACTGGCGGCGGCGACTTGCACTGTCGCTGGAACGCTTTCCCCAGGAGGACCGCTTCGTCAGCCTCTGCGAACGGCTGCGCGCGCTGCGCGGCGCGGCGCCTGCCCCCCGTCCGGGCGCGCACGCCGCGAGGCCGCTGATCATCCCGCGCGCGACCTACCGCATGCAGCTCAACGCGGGATTCACCCTGCGACAGGTCACCGCCCTGGTGCCCTACCTGGCGCGCCTGGGCGTGAGCCACGTGTACTGCTCCCCCTATTTGCGTGCCCGACCGGGCAGCACCCACGGCTACGACATCGTCGACCACGAGGCGCTCAATCCTGAGATCGGAGACGACACCGACCTGGATCGCTTCGTCGAGGCGCTGCGCACGCATGGCATGGGTCAGATCGTGGACGTGGTGCCGAACCACATGGGTGTGATGGGGGCCGACAACGGCTGGTGGCTGGACGTGCTGGAGAACGGGCCGGCTTCGATCCACGCCGAGTACTTCGACATCGACTGGGATCCGCTCAACGACGCGCTCACCGGCCGGGTGCTGCTGCCGGTGTTGGGCGAGCACTACGGCCTCGTGCTCGAGCGCGGCGAGTTGCAGCTGCGTTTCGACGCGGACGAGGGCAGCTTCAGTGTCTGGTACTGGCAGCACCGTTTCCCCGTCGACCCGCGCTGCTATCCGGAGATCCTCGAGCGTGCGCTGCACCTCGCGCCTCCGCAGGCACTGTCGGCAGACGCGCGTGCCGCGGTCGAAAGCCTGGTCGCGGCGCTGTCGCACCTGCCTGCGCGGGAGTCGACCGACGTCGCGGCACGCACCGAGCGCCATCGCGACAAGGGCGTGCACAAGCGGCGGCTGGCGGAACTGGTCGCGGCACAGCCCGCGCTGGCCGACGGGGTGCGCGCTGCACTGGCCGCGCTCAACGGCATCCCCGGCGATGCCTCCAGCTTCGACGCGCTGCACGGCCTGCTCGAGCGCCAGGCGTGGCGCCTGGCCTACTGGCGCGTGGCCTCCGACGAGATCAACTACCGCCGCTTCTTCGACATCAACGACCTGGCCGGGCTGCGCGTCGAGAACGAAGCCGTGTTCGACGCGACGCACCGGCGTGTGCTCGAGCTGGTCGCCCAGGGAAAGGTGGACGGCCTGCGGGTCGACCATCCGGACGGCCTGTACGATCCCGCCGGCTACTTCCGTCGTCTCCAGGACCGCGTCGCCGCGCAGCGCGGCGGAAGCGCAGACGAAAGGCGACGTGCGATCTACCTGCTGGCCGAGAAGATCACTGCGTCGCACGAGCACCTTCCGCGCAGCTGGGCGGTGCACGGCACCACCGGCTACCGCTTTGCCAACGTGGTCAACGGACTGTTCGTGGATGCGCGCGCACGTTCGCGCATCGAGCGGGTCTACCGCAGCTTCACCGGCGATGCCGGCAGCTGGGAGGAGACCGCCTATCAGGCCAAGCGGCTGGTCATGCGCACCGCGCTGTCGAGCGAATTGAACGTGCTCGCCACGCGCCTGTTGCGCATCGCGCGCGCCGACCGCCACACGCGCGACTTCACCCTCAGCGCGCTGCGCCAGGCACTGATCGAGGTGGTCGCCTGCTTTCCCGTCTACCGGACCTACGTGAGCGAGCGCGCCTCCACCGCGGACAAGCGGCACATCCACTGGGCGCTGGGTCGGGCGCGGCGCCGCGCGCAGGCGGCCGACACGAGCGTGTTCGACTTCCTGCACTCCGTGCTGATCGCGCAGCCCTCGCCCGGCGCGCCGGAGGGCATGGCGCAACGGATGCTGGCCTTCACCGGCAAGTTCCAGCAGTTCACTGCGCCGGTCACCGCCAAGGGGATCGAGGACACCGCCTTTTACCGCTACGTGCCCCTGGTATCGCTCAACGAGGTGGGCGGCGGACCGGGTAGCTTCGGCCTCTCGCTGGACGCCTTCCATCGCGCGAATTACACGCGCCGCCGCGACTGGCCCCACACCATGCTCGCCACGTCGACGCACGACACCAAGCGCTCGGAGGACGTGCGTGCCCGCATCGACGTGCTGTCGGAACTTCCCGGGGCGTGGCGCCTCGCCCTGCGTCGCTGGGCGCGCCTGAACCGCACCCGCAAGCGTGAAGTGGACGGCCGCGAAGCGCCATCGCGCAAGGACGAGTATCTGCTGTACCAGACGCTGATCGGAAGTTTTCCTGCGCAGGAGCCGGACGACGCCGCGCTGGAGGTCTACCGCGCGCGCATCGTTCAGTACATGACCAAGGCCGTGCGCGAGGCGAAGACCGAGTCGAGCTGGATCAACGTGAACGCACCCTATGAGGAGGCGCTTGCCGCCTTCGTCGATGCCCTGCTCGCCCGGCGCGAGGGCAACCGCTTCCTCGACGATTTCCTGCCGCTGCAGCGGCGCGTCGCGCTGGCCGGCGCGCTGAACAGCCTCGCACAGACGGTCGTCAAGTTCACGGTGCCTGGCGTTCCGGACATCTACCGCGGCAGCGAGAGCTTCGATCTCTCGCTGGTGGATCCGGACAATCGCCGGCCGGTCGACTACGATGCGCTCGAAGCGATGCTGGCGCGCATCGACGACGAGGCGGACGCTCCCCCCGAGGGCGTGTGCCCGAAGCTCTTCGTCACCGCTCGCCTGCTCGCGCTGCGCGCCACGCGAGAGGCGCTGTTGCGCGACGGCGACTATCTGCCGCTTGCGACCGGTGGCGAGCATGCGCAACGGCTATGCGCCTACGCCCGCCGGCTGACCGGCCAGTGGCTGGTCGTTGCTGTACCCCGTCTGGCAGCATCGCTGATCCAGGACGGTGCGCGCTGGCCTGCGCCGGATGCCTGGGGCGACACCCACGTCGTACTCGACGAACTGTCCGGACAGCCGTTGCACGACGTGTTCACGCGGCGGGTTGCCGCCGTGCCGTCCGGCCGCGCCCACCTGCGGGCCAGTGACCTGTTCGCGCGCTTTCCGGTCAGCGTCCTGATCGCGGACGCCCATCGGGGCGCCGGCTAGTTGCCGACTTTCCATCCGTACGAAGGAGACTAGAAAATGGAGAACATTCCCCTGTCCTGGCGCGAGTGGACACCACTCGTGCTCACGCTCGCGCACGTTCTGCTCATCCTGCTGCTCGCGCTGGTCGTGATGAGCGTGAGCCGGCGCCTGATCGGCCGCGCGGGCACGTACATGAAGTCGCGGGTCGACTCACTCGAGCACGCCAAGCGCGTGGACACCCTCGGTCGGGTGTTCCGCTACGTGGCCGCCGTCGCCATCGGCCTGATCGCGGCCATGCTGATCCTGAGCGAACTGGGCATCTCCATCGCCCCCATCCTCGGCGCAGCGGGCGTGGTCGGCCTGGCCGTGGGTTTCGGCGCGCAGAGCTTGGTGAAGGACTTCTTCTCGGGATTCTTCATCCTGCTCGAGAACCAGGTGCGGCTCGGCGACGTGGTCGAAGTGGGCGGCAAGGCCGGCCTGGTGGAGGAAGTGACGCTGCGCTACGTGCGCTTGCGCGACTACGACGGCAACGTGCACTTCGTGCCCAACGGCGAAATCACCGTCGTCTCCAACTACACCCTCGACTTTGCGCAATCGGTGATCGACCTGCGGGTCGCCTACCGTGAAGACGTGGACGAGGCGTTGAAGGTCATGCGTACCGTCGCCGAGGCACTGCAGGCCGATCCCGCCTTCGCCCCCAAGTTCCTCGCGCCGGTGGAGATGGTGGGCGTGGAGCGCTGGGAGGACTCCGCCGTGATCCTGCGTTGCCGGTTCAGGGTGGTACCGATCGAGCAGTGGACCGTGCGCCGCGAATACCTGCGCCGTGTCAAACGGGCGTTCGACGATGCCGGCATCGAGATCCCGTATCCGCACCTGACCGTGTATGCCGGGGTGGACAAGAAGGGCCAGTCCCCCGCCTTTGCGTTGCGCGCGGCGGCACCGCTGGAGATCGCGTCCTCGCGCTGAGTGCCGCCGCCGCGCCCTCGGCACGGCGGATGCAAGCGCGGGTCACCGGGGCATGCGC
>JAEZCG010000167.1 GCA_023430065.1 Pseudomonadota bacterium
TACGCTCCTCGGCGCGCTGAAGTCCGAGCAGATGCAGGAGTGTGTCGCCAGCGACGACGCGATCGAGGGCCTGAACGCTTTCCTGGAGCGGCGAGAACCCGATTTCCGGTGAGTTACCGGCTCCTGCGTCCACTGCTGTTTCGCCTCGACGCCGAGCGTGCACACAGACTCACGCTGCGGGCGCTCGATGTCGGCGCGCGCCTGGGGCTGCCGTCCGCCTGCGAGGTGGCGGACAAGCCGGTGCGCGTCATGGGAATCGATTTTCCCAATCCCGTGGGTCTCGCGGCAGGCCTGGACAAGAACGCCGAGCATCTCGACGCACTCGCCCACCTGGGCTTCGGATTCATCGAGGTCGGCACCGTGACGCCCCGCCCCCAGCCCGGGAATCCGCGGCCGCGCATGTTCCGCATCCCGGCCGCGCGCGCCGTCATCAATCGCCTTGGCTTCAACAACCTGGGCGTCGACCGTCTCGTGCGCAACGTGCAGGCCGCGCGCTACCGCGGCGTGCTCGGCATCAACATCGGCAAGAACTTCGACACGCCGATTGCGCGCGCCGCGTCGGACTACGTGACGTGCCTGCGCAAAGTGTATCCCGTGGCGCATTATGTCACCGTCAACATCTCCTCGCCCAACACCAGGAACCTGCGACAGCTGCAGGAGAGCGACGAACTGGATACGCTCCTCGGCGCGCTGAAGTCCGAGCAGATGCAGCTCGCGCAGCGGCATGCCCGCTATGTTCCGTTGGCGCTCAAGATCGCTCCCGACCTCACGGACGAGCAACTCGAGACGATCGCTCGGCTTCTGCTGCATCACCAGATCGATGCGGTCATCGCGACCAATACGACCTTGTCGCGCGCGGGGGTCGAAGGCCTCGCCCATGGCCGCGAAGCAGGCGGATTGAGCGGCGCGCCGCTCACCGACCGCGCGCGTGCGGTGCTGGCGGCGCTCGCCGGGCATCTCGGCGGCCGCATTCCCATCATAGGCGTCGGTGGCATCATGGCCGGCAAGGATGCCGTCGACCGCATCGCTGCCGGCGCCACCCTGATCCAGCTCTACACCGGCCTTGTCTACGCCGGCCCCGGCCTGATAGCGGAATGTCGGGAGGCGATCGCCGCAGCCGGCTGATCCGTCATGGCGCGCCGCAGCAGTCGGCCGCGGCGGCGGGTATACTTGCGGCCCGCTCGTGGCTTGCCCACCTGACGATGCGGCCCGCCCTTCCTTCCCGCTTGCCATGACCGTCTCCGCCTCGACTTCCCCCGCCCTGCGGCTCGCGCACGGACTGCAGTTCGAAGACCTCTATCGGCGCGAGGGTCTGGCGCGGCTGGACACGCACTTCCTCGCGGCGCTACACGCCCGCGCGCCGGAACTGGCGCAGCAGCTGCTCGCCGCCAGGCAGGATCCGGTACTGCTCACCCGACTAGAAACGTCGCAGCTGCTGATCGCACTCGCCCCGCACGTCGAGGCATTCGTCGCGCATCTGTTCGGGATCGAAGCGCAAGTCGAGGCACTGGCTGCCGGCCATGCAGAGCTGGCCCCGCTGTACGCGATCAAGCGTGCCTTCGTGCAACGCCGCGCGATGACCAAGATCAAACCCCCCGAAGCGCAGGCCATCGACGGCCCGGCCCTCGAGGCGCAACTCGCGTCCCGGATGGAGGGCGGGTTCTCGGAACTCGGTTTCGCGAAGCTGGTGACCGCCTGGCTGGCCCAGGAAGCGGCACACGCAAAGGAACTGGAGCTGGCAGCCTCTTACGCCGCGTGGGCCGCCCATACCGATGCCGGCCGACGCCGCCATGCGGCTGGCATCCTGTTCAAGGCACCGGCCAAACTCGACCCGCTGCACCTGGTGCCGCTGCACGAACAAGACCACGGGACCCATCGCAGCTTCCACGCCACCCATCTGCGCCGGCGCGAAGGCTTCGCGCTGACCGACCGCGGCACCGATCTCATCGGTGCGCTTGATCAGGCCAACTACTGCATCTGGTGCCACGGGCAGCAGCGTGATTCCTGCTCCAGCGGCATGCGCGAGAAGGCCACCGCCCCGCAGGTGAAACCCCCGTTCAAGACGAGCCCGTTCGGCGTGCCCCTCAACGGCTGTCCGCTGGACGAGAAGATTTCGGAGTTCCACCAGGTCAAGGTGCAGGGTCATCCCATCGGCGCGTTCGCCCTCATTGCAGTCGACAACCCGATGACCGCCGCGACCGGTCACCGCATCTGCAACGACTGCATGAAGGCCTGCATCTATCAGAAGCAGGAGCCGGTCAACATCCCGCAGTCGGAGACGCGCACGCTCAAGGACGTGCTCGGGCTTCCGTGGGGCTTCGAGATCTATTCGCTGCTCACGCGCTGGAATCCCCTCGATCTGCAACGGCCGCTGCCGAAGATCGCGAGCGGCAGGCGCGTGCTGGTCGTCGGTATGGGCCCGGCCGGCTTCACGCTGTCGCACCATCTGATGAACGACGGCCACCTGGTGGTCGGCATCGACGGTCTGAAGATCGAACCGTTGCCTGCGGAACTGTCCGGTGTCGACGTGCACGGCCGGCGCGTGCCGATGCAGCCCGTGCACGATGTGAATGCGCTGTACGAGCAGCTCGACGAGCGCAGCATGGCCGGGTTCGGCGGCGTGGCGGAGTACGGCATCACGGTGCGCTGGGACAAGAACTTCCTCAAGCTCATCCGTCTGCTGCTCGAGCGGCGCGAGCAGTTCACCTTGATCGGCGGCGTGCGCTTCGGCGGCACCATCACCGCCGAGGACGCCTTCGCGCACGGGTTCGACCACATCGCGCTGGCCGCCGGCGCGGGGCGGCCGACCGTGCTCGACCTGCCGAACGGACTCGCGCGGGGCGTGCGCACGGCCTCGGACTTCCTCATGGCACTGCAACTCACCGGAGCGGCGAAGAGCGAGTCGGTGGCCAATCTGCAGATCCGCCTGCCGGTGGTCGTCATCGGCGGCGGCCTCACCGCCATCGACACCGCGACCGAATCTCTGGCCTACTATCCGTTGCAGGTCGAGAAGTTCCTTGCCCGCTATGAAACGCTGGTCGCCGAGCGCGGCGCTGCCACCGTGCGCCGGACCTGGAATGCCGAGGAGGAGGCGATCGCCGAGGAGTTCCTGTCCCACGCACGGGCGATCCGCGAGGAGCGTGCTGCGGCCAGGCAGGAGAACCGTGCGGCGCGCATCGTCGAGCTGCTGCGTGGCTGGGGCGGCGCGACCATCGCCTACCGCAAGCGTCTCGTCGACAGTCCGTCCTACACGCTCAATCACGAGGAGGTGGAGAAGGCCCTCGAGGAGGGAATCTTCTTTGCCGAAGGATTGACGCCGACGGCGGTCGAGGTGGACCAGTACGGACACGCGTGCGGACTGAAGGTGAGCGCGCAGCACGCCGACGCCACCGGCACGCTGCAGCCCAGCGGCGAGCGCATCCTGCCCGCGCGCACCATCCTCGTTGCCGCCGGCACGCAGCCGAATACGGTGCTTGCGCGCGAGGATGCAACGCACTTCCCCCTCGACGGGCGCTACTTCCAAGCCTGCGACGAGGCGGGCAATCCGGTCAAGCCGCAGCGCAGCGCCAAGCCGGACGCGGTGCGCGTGCTGCTCGCGCGCGAGCCCGACGGCCGCTTCATCAGTTTCTTCGGCGACCTGCACCCATCCTTCTTCGGCAACGTGGTGAAGGCCATGGGCGGAGCCAAGCAGGGCTATCCGGTAGTCAGCGCCGTGCTCGGGGCGCGCGCTCCGGCCTCCCCGCGCGACGATGCGAGCTTCCTGGCCGAGCTCAACGATGCGTTGCGCGCGACCGTGCATGAGGTCGTTCGCCTGACCCCGAACATCGTCGAGGTGGTGGTGCGCGCCCCCGCCGCCGCGCGCCGCTTCCGTCCCGGCCAGTTCTACCGGCTGCAGAACTTCGAGCGCAACGCTGCGCTCGTGGACGGCACGCGGCTGGCGATGGAAGGACTTGCGCTGACCGGCGCCTGGGTGGACCGCGAGCGCGGCCTGGTATCGACCATCGTGCTGGAGATGGGGGGCTCGTCCGACCTGTGCGCGTCCTTGGCGCCCGGAGAGCCGGTCGTGCTCATGGGTCCCACCGGTACGCCCACCGAGATTCCCGGCGGGGAGACCGTCGTGCTGGTGGGCGGAGGGCTGGGCAATGCCGTGCTGTTCTCGATCGGGCAGGCGATGCGCGAAGCCGGATCGAAGGTGCTGTACTTCGCCGGTTACAAGAAGCGCATCGACCGCTACA
>JAEZCG010000177.1 GCA_023430065.1 Pseudomonadota bacterium
TACTTCAGCACCCGCACGGGACCGACGGAAACCTCCGTGCTCCTGCGGGTGAAGTTGAACAGCTCGACGCGCAGGAGCCGCGCGAAGCGCTCGTTGATCAGTTCCAGCGTGGGCCTGCGCCCCCGCACGATTCTTTGTTGGCGTCCAATGTCGTAGGCGCGGACGCCCTGCTCGCCTTCGACGGAAGCCGACTCTCCCTGTTCGCCGCTTACCCCGCGCAGCAGCGCATCGACTTCTTCCTGTGAGAGGATGTCGTCGGCCATGTCACCTACTGGATGACGAACGAGGTCAGCAGCACTTCCTGCACGCCCTTGACGTCATCGGCGCCGTCGCCATCGACCGCGTCGGCATCGTGATCTCCGGGTTCGATGCCCAATGGCGCATTCACCGCCGCGCGAATCTCGCGACGCAGCAGGTTCTTGCCCTCCAACGTGCCGAGCTCGTCCGCGTTCTTGCTCGACAGCAGGAGGAGCACCCCGTTGCGGATCTGTGGCAGGTGCGCCTTGATCTGGTCCTCGATCACTTCCTCCGACACCTTGAGGTCGATTCCCACTTGCAGGTAGTGCTGTACTTCGCCGGAAAGATTCACCACGAACGGCTCGAGCGTCACGAACTTCGGCGGGTGCTTGAGTCTGGGCTTCTCCGCCTGCGCCGCGTGCTCTGCATCGCCCTTGGACAGGAACACCCAGACTGCCCCACCTCCACCCGCGAGCAGCAGCACCGCCGCTGCGATGATGGCCAGCAATAGACCTTTCTTTTTCTTGCCGCCGCCGCCCTCGCCTTCGCTCTTGGCTTGCGTCTTGTCCGACATGGTCGACCTCCTCTCGGGTCCGGTGAATGCGGCGCGATGCCGCCACCTCCGCATTTACGGCGCGGATCCCTTCGATATGAGGGCCGACGCTTCAAACCAGAGAAAAAACAAGACGCTCTGCGACGCAGTTTAGGTGGTTTCTAGAGCCAAGGCAAGGCTCGTAAGCGTGCGCCGCGCACAGACTGCATCGATCGATGCACAGGGGCGATCAGGCGTAGGTGTCGACCAGTCCCATGCCGGTGCGACGCGCAGACCGGTCGATCGATCCAGACGCGGTGATCGAGCGCTCGCCCTCCAGCTGACGGTCGACCTGCCGACGCGATCCACCGTCCGCCTGTTCATGCGATCCCGGTTGCGCTTCGCCACCGACACTGACGTTGCCAAGTTCGAGTCCGATCGAGTGAATCATATCCTGCAGCCGCGGAATGCTCGATTGCAGCGCCTCGCGCACACCGGCGTGGGCCGCGACCAGACTCACGTTCGCCTGCTCGCCGTCGATGCTGAGGCGGACTTCGATGGGTCCGAGATGCGGCGGATCGACGCGCAGTTCGGCGACCTGCCGGTTGTTCGTGGCCATCCAGAGAACGCGATCGCCGAGGTCGCTCGAGAAGCCGCGGCGGCCGAACGCGACCGGGTCGTCCAATGGGGTTCCGGCAACAGGAGCGGGCGCCGGGGAAGTCAGCTCGCCCTTACGCTCGGGTGCCTGCTGCGCGGAGAACTGCACCGGCATCGAGGCAGCAACCGGTGCGTCTGCGCTCTCGGCATGGCCCGCCATCGTGGGGGCGACGCGCGCGTCATCCCCGGCAATCACTGCCGCCTGGAGTGCTCCGGTCTGTGCGGCGGTCGCCAGGGTGCTCGTCGCCCGGCCCGGCATCGTGCCCTCGATCGCCGTCTCGTCGGACGCGTCGCTTCCCGTCGCCGACTCGCCGCTGCGCGCCAGCACGGAGAGCTTCGGCGCAGGCACCGGAACCGGAGACACCAGCGTCTGCAGGGTCACGGCCTCCGCGGCGCCCGCAAGCGTCCCGTCCTCCTCTTGCGCGCTTGCATCCTCGGCTGCCTTTACGGGGGCCTGTCCGACACCAGGCGGTTCGCCAGAGGGCGTGCCGAACTGCCGGGCCAGCACGGCCTGAAAGTCGAGACCGGCATCTTTGGCGCCCGGGAGGTCGGCTGCGGCCATCGTCTCGTGGCCGGGGGTGGAAAGCTGGAGCGTACGCAGGGTCAGCGATTCGGACATAGGCGGCATCGGCAAGTGGCGGGAGCGCCTTTGCAATGTCCATGCCGTCGCGCCGCAAAGGAAATTATGCTCAATTTCAACTGCTTGTCGAATCGCTGCGCGAACGCCTGCCGGCAAATTCGTCCTGTTGCTTCTGCTCCCGTTTGCCGTCCCGCACCGCCTCGGCAGCCAGGTGTCGCGTCTTCAGGACGTCCATCGCCTGCTCGCGCTGACGCAGGTCGAGCCATTCCCGGTGCTTGGCGGACCAGGCCTCCTGGCTTCGCCGCACTTCCGCACCCTGCAGATCGACCGCGCGCTCCAGCTTCGCGAGGAAGGCGCGGAAGTCCTGCAGCCGTCCGGTCTCCAGGCCGGACTGCATCGCGGTTCGAAACTGCTCACGATAGTCCGCCAGAAACCCCTGCAGCTGATCCAGACGGCTTTGGGCATCGGCGCGCCGCTGCGCGAGCTGTTGCAGCTCTCCGGTCGCGGCTTCCAGGCGCCGCCGCGCCAGCTCGAGCACCGGTTCCAGGCGGAAGCCCCGTGCCACGTCAGCCGCCCACCAGTTCACGCAAGCGCTGCCGGCTCGCCGCGTACGGTGCGGCCTCCAGCAGATCCTGCTGCAGGAAGCCGGCGAGTTGCGGGTACAGGGCGACCGCACGATCCAGCAGCGGGTCGCTGCCGCGCACATAGGCCCCCACGGCGATCAGGTCCCGAGAGCGGCGATATGCCGAGAACAGCTGCTTGAAGCGGCGTGTCTCGTCCAGCTCGCCCGGCTGGAGGAGATCGGTCATCACCCGGCTGATCGACGCTTCGATGTCGATGGCCGGATAGTGCCCCTGCTCGGCGAGGTCACGCGTGAGCACGATATGGCCGTCGAGAATGGCCCGGGCCGCATCGGCCACCGGATCCTGCTGGTCGTCCCCCTCGGTGAGCACGGTATAGAAGCCTGTGATCGAGCCGCGGTCGTCCTGTCCGTTGCCGGCGCGTTCGACCAGCTGCGGCAGCTTCGCGAACACCGACGGCGTATAGCCCTTGGTCGCCGGCGGCTCGCCGATCGCCAGGCTGATCTCGCGCTGCGCCATCGCGTAGCGCGTGAGCGAATCCATGATGAGCAGGACGTGCTTGCCTTGATCGCGAAAGTACTCGGCCACGGCGGTGGCATACGCGGCGCCGTGCAGGCGCAGCAGCGGGGGGCTGTCGGCAGGGGCCGCCACGACCACCGCACGCCGCCTCCCTTCTTCCCCGAGGATGCTTTCGATGAACTCGCGGACTTCGCGTCCGCGCTCCCCGATGAGACCGACCACGACGACGTCCGCAGTGGTGTAGCGCGCCATCATGCCGAGCAGAACGCTCTTGCCCACGCCGCTGCCGGCGAACAGCCCCAAGCGCTGTCCGCGACCCACGGTGAGAAGCGCATTGATGGCGCGCACCCCGACGTCGAGTACGTGGCGGATCGGTGCGCGATCGAGCGGGTTGGAGGTACGGCTGTGCAGGGGAACGTGCCGATCGAGCACGAGCGGACCCCGATCGTCGAGCGGACGGCCGGCGCCGTCCACCACACGTCCCAGCATGCCCCATCCGACCGGCACCTGCTTGGCACGGTCCTGTGCACGCCGGCGCGGTACGAACGCCTCGCCCAGGCGAGGAACACGGGTCGCAGCGGGATCCACCGGCACCACGAGGGCACCAGGCTTGAGGCCGTACACATCGGTCGAGGGCATGAGGAACAGCCGCTCGCCGTTGAAACCCACCACCTCGGCATCGACCCGCTGGCTGCTCGGAGTCATCACGTAGCAGCTGTTGCCGACCGGCAATTTGAGGCCGACGGCCTCCATCACCAGCCCCGCCACACGCGTGAGTCGTCCGCATACCATGAACGGCTGGGTCATATGCAGCGCGCGCCTGCAGTCGTCCAGATAACGGTCCCAGCGCTGACGATAGTCCACGAGAGTGCGTCGCGGGAAGCGATCAATCCCAGGCATCGTCGCGCCCGAGCGCGGCGATCACGCGCTGCCAGCGCGTCTCCATGCTGCCGTCCACCTCGGTCGACGAGGTTTCGAGCCTGAATCCACCGCGGGTCATCTGCGCGTCCTCGACGATTCTCCATGGGACCGGAAGGATGCGTTCGTCGCCCGATAGCGCGCGCAGCATCTGCGCGTCGGCCGGATGCACGACCAGCGTCACCTGCTCGGACAGCGACGGCAGGCTTTCCACCCCCTCTCGCAGCGCGGCGAGCAGGATGTCGGGCTTGACCCGCAGGTGCTCCCGCAACACCAGCCTTGCCACCTCCAGGCTCATCCCGAGCACGTCGCCGGCGAGCCGTTGCTCCAGGTCGCGCATGAGCGACTGCAGACCCTGCATCGCACGCCGCAAGTCTTCCCGCTCGCGCTCGAGCACGCTGTCCAGTTCCGTGCGTGCGGCCTGCGCACCCGCGCGGCGACCCTCCTCGCGCGCCTGCTCGAGTTCGGCGGCACGCGCAGCGGCTGCCGACTCATCGGCCCGGCGCTTCGCTTCGAGCGCCGCCTCCCCCTCGGCACGCGCCTTCGCCACCTGGGGTGCGGCGAAGTCGGCAAGATCGGCCTTGCGCATGCCGGCGACCGCGGCGCCACGCAGAATGCTATTCGACAAGACCCTCGTCTCCCTTCCCGCCCATCACGATCTGACCTTCCTCGGCGAGGCGGCGCACGATGCGCAGGATTTCCCTCTGCTCCGCCTCGACCTCGGACAGGCGCACCGGCCCCTTCGACTCGAAGTCGTCGCGCAGCATCTCGGCGGCGCGCTGGGACATGTTCTTGAATATCTTCTCGCGCAGCGCCTCGCTCGTCCCCTTGAGCGCGACGATCAGCGTCTCGGACTGGATCTCGCGCAGCAACAGCTGGATCGAGCGGTCGTCGAGTTCGGTGAGGTTGTCGAACACGAACATCTTGTCCTGGATCCGCTGCGCGAGGTCGGCATCGGTCTCGCGGATGTGGGCCGTGACGGAGGCTTCCACGGTGCCGCCCAGGTAGTTGAGAATGTCCGCTGCCGCCTCGATGCCTCCCTTGGAGGTCTTCTTCAGCTTGTCGCTACCGGCGAGCAGCTGCATGAGTGCATCGTTGAGGTCGCGCAGTGCGGACGGCTGCACGCCCTCCAGCGTGGCAATCCGCAGCATGACGTCGTTGCGCAGTCGCTCGACGAACTTGCCGAGCACCTCTGCCGCCAGATCCGCGTCCAGGTGCACGAGGATCGTGGCGATGATCTGCGGATGCTCGTGCTTGATCAGCTCGGCGATCGCATCGCCGTCCATCCATTTCAGGCTTTCGATGCCGCTGACATCCTGCGCCTGCAGAATGCGGTCGATGAGCGGGCCGGCCTTCTCGCTGCCCAGCGCGCGGGTGAGGACCGAGCGCAGATACTGATCGGGCGACGTGCCGATCGACGTCTGCTGGCTGGCCTGTTGGCGGAAGGCGCGCAGCACGTCTGCCACCTGGTCGCGGCTGACGCCATTGAGCGTGGCCATGACCTGGCCGAGCTTGTGCACCTCCTTCGGGCCGAGATGCTTGAAGACTTCGACCGCCTCCTCCTCGCCAATCGACATGAGCAGGATGGCGCTGCGCATCAAGCCATCGTCACTCACCGCGCCCCACCCACTCCTTCACGACGTTCGCGACCAGCCGCGGCTCCTGCTTGGCGAGCTCCTTGACTGCCCTGAGGTCCGCCTCGAAGCGCGCAGCCGCATCCCCGGGCACGCCAATCGTCTCCGCGCCGGGCGCGGCGCCCGCAAGCTGCGCCTGCATGCCGGGTGGCGCCGGCAATTCCTCCACGGTCGGCTCGATGCGGCCGGGGGCGCCCAGATCGCGCAGCATGGCGCGCACGATGCGGAAGACGATCAGCAGCACCAGGGCCGCGCCGAGGTACTTGAGGATCTGGATCACGCCGACCGGCGTGCCGAGATCCTGTACGAACGTGGTCCAGGGCGAGGGCGCCGCCTCGCCTCCCGGCAACACGTCTGCGCTGAACGGCGCATTCACCACGTTGACGGTGTCGCCACGCTCCGGGCTGAACCCCATGGCCTGGCGCACCAGGGCATTGACCTGCTGGATTTCCGGCTCGGTCAGCGGCTTGTAGGTGGCCGTGCCGTCCGCGCCGGCCTCGCGCTTGTAGTTGACCACCACGGCGGCGGACAGGCGCCTGATCGCGCCCAGCTCGCCCTGGCTGCGTCGGATCACCTTGTCCACCTCGAAGTTGGTGATCGTCTCGCGCTGGGTACTGGTCGGCTGCGGGGGCGCGCCGGCAGCCTGTTCCGCCTGGCCGGGCGCCGTCAACGGAGCGGTCGCCGCGCCCGGCGGCTGGTTGCTCAGGGCGCCCGGCACCCCTTGCGCAGCCTGCGCCTGAGTGGTGGTGCTCTCCGTGGTCTGCTGGCTTCGGACGGACGACTCCGCCGGGGTCGGATTGGGCTTGAAGCGCTCGGAGGTTTCCTCGACGCGGGTGAAATCCAGCGCAGCGGTCACCTGCGCCCGCACGTTCTCCGCCCCTACCAGCGGCACGAGGATGTTCTCGATGCGTCGTGCATAGCTGGACTCGACTGCATGCACATACTTGAGCTGAGCCGCATCGAGCTGGTTCGGCATTTCTGCCCCGGCTGCGCCGCTCAGCAGGTTGCCCGCCTGGTCTACCACGGTGACTTGGCGCACGCCGAGCTCGGGAACGCTGCTGGCGACCAAATGCTGGATTGCGCTCACCTGCGCAGCATCCAGCATCCGCCCCGGATACATGGACACGAACACCGACGCGCTCGGCTTCTGCTGTTCGCGCACGAACACGGTCGGTCGGGGAATGGCCAGATGCACGCGTGCCGCCTGCACGGCGCCGACCGATTGAATGCTGCGGGCCAGTTCGCCGGCCAGGGCACGCTGGTAGTTGACCTGCTCGGCGAACTGGCTGATGCCAAACTTCTGCGTATCCATCAGCTCGAACCCGACCGCTCCGCCCCTGGGCAGGCCCTGCGAAGCGAGCTGCAACCTCAGATCGTAGACCCGGTCCGCGGGCACCATGAGTGCGGTGCCGCCCTCGGCAACCCGATAGGGGACGTTCATCTGCGCGAGCGCGGCGATCACCTCGCCACCGTCGCGATCGGACAGGTTGGAATACAGCACCCGATAGTCCGGAACCCTTGCCCACAGGATCGCGACCGCGGTCACGGCGACGAGCGCTGCGATGGCGGCGAGGACGCCGAGCTTCTGGGGGATGCTGAGTCGCGCGAAGCCGGAGGCTGCGCGGCGGATGCCTTGTCCCGGGGACTGGGCCATCAACCCCTGCCTTGCTGCGGGCAGGTCGGAGGGCAGGGTCCGGGCGGAGGACTGCTACGGCGCACGGGCCGCGAACTGGATGGGACGCAGATCGCCACCGACACGCTCAGACCTGCATGTTCATGATTTCCTGGTACGCCGAAACCAGCCGGTTGCGCACCTGGACCATGGTCTGGAACGACAGACTGGCCTTCTGGAGTGACGCCATCACCTCGTGCAGGTTCACGTCGGGGGCGTTCATATCGAACTGCTGCTGGAGCCGGGCCGCTTCGTTCTGCGCGGCATTGACCTGCTCGAGTGCCGTCTTGAGCGCCTCGCCGAACTCGACGCCACCCGCGCCGTCGGCCGGGGCACTTTCCCCCCCAGCCTGCGCAGCCATACGGTTCAACTCCTGCAGGAGCTGATCGATGCCTTGCGAATTGATGCTGTTCATCGGATTGCGATCACGGTTGAATGCGGGCGTCCCCGTCGTACCGAACGCATTACCCGGGCGCCCGGCTGCAACTCCCATGCCACACGACGCTCACTCTCCCTCTACCCGCTGCGCCGCACTCTCCAGGCGATACTGCGCGAGCTTGTAGCGCAGCGTTCTCTCGCTCATGCCCAACCGCTCCGCCGCGACCTTACGCACGCCGCCCGCCGCCGCCAATGTCTCGAGGATGTGGGTCCGCTCCAGCGACTTCAGGTCGGTAGGCAGCCCCCTCGCACCGGACGGGGCGGCAGTTTCTGCCGCTTCGAACGCTGTCGCCCCCGTGGCAGCCGGATGGCCGCCGCTCGGCAGGCACAGATGCTCCGCTTCGATCGTGGCGCCGGGCGCGAGGATCATCGCCCGCTGCATCACGTTCTCCAACTCCCTGATGTTACCTTTCCAAGTATAGGTCGTCAAACGACTTTCCGCCTCTGCCGAGAGGGAAAATGTGCGCCCCCCGCGCTGCGATGCGGCGCGCGCCAGGACCGCACGTGCCAGGGGCAGGATGTCGCGCCGGCGCTCCCGTAACGCCGGCACGCGCAGCGGGAACACGTTGAGCCGATAGTACAGGTCCTCGCGGAAGCGGCCTGCCTGCACCTCGGCCTCCAACTCCCGGTTGGAGGTCGCGAGCACCCGCACATCCAGGGCAATGGGACGCCTGGCGCCCACGCGCTCCACCTCCCGTTCCTGTAGTACGCGCAGCAGTTTGGCTTGCAGCGCCAGGGGCATCTCGGTGATCTCGTCGAGCAGCAGGGTCCCCGACTGCGCCTGCTCGAATTTGCCCGCATGCGGCTGGGTCGCGCCGGTGAAAGCGCCACGCTCGTATCCGAACAGGGTGGCTTCCAGCAGATTGTCCGGGATGGCCGCGCAGTTGATCGCGACGAAGGGATGGCGTGCGCGCGCCGAATGGCGGTGGATGGCACGCGCCACCACCTCCTTGCCCACCCCGCTCTCGCCGGTGAGCAGGACGGTGGCCTCCGAGGCGGCGACCCGTCGCGCCAGTTCGAGCATCTCCCTGGTGGCCGGATCCTCCGCGATCACCTCGCCATCCCCGTTCGACGCGGCAGGCAGCATCCAGCGCGCGACTTCAGCAACCAGCGCCTCGGGTTCGAAGGGCTTCGGCAGGTAGTTGCACGCTCCCTGACGCATCGCTTCGACGGCACGTTCGATCATCCCGTACGCGGTCATCAGCAGCACCGGGGTGGCGGGCCAGCGCGCCTTCACCTCGCGCAGGAGCGTTTCGCCGTCCATCGGTTTCATCTGCACATCGCTCACGATGATGCCCACGCGCCGGTTTTCCAGCAGGCGCAGCGCTGCTTCCCCGTCCGCGCACTCGAGTGTTTCGTAGCCGGACAATTCCAGCGTGTCCTTGAGCGCTTCGCGCAGATCGGTGTCGTCCTCGACGACGAGCACGGGCAATGGCTTCACGGCAACTCCGGATTCATCGTTGTTCGGCAAGCGGTACGGTCAGCGTGAACAGCGCCCCGTGCCCCGGCACGGACTCGACGTCGATTTCGCCGCCGTGGGCCTGCACCACGGTGCGCACGATCGCGAGTCCCAGACCCGTCCCCTCCTGCCGGGTGGTGAAGAACGGCTCGAACAGCCGCGCACGCGTCGCCGCGTCTATTCCGGGACCGCTGTCGCGCACCCGCACGCGCAGCTGCGCGTGCGCGACGTCCGCGTCCAGGCTCACGCTGCCACCGCTGCCGCAGGCCTGCAGCGCGTTCTCGAGCAGGTTCACCAGCGCCCCCTGCAGCGCCTTGCGATTGCCGCGCGCGTGCGCATCCCCCGCGGCGATGCGCGCATCGAAGGCGATGCCGGCGGCATGCATCTGCGGCTCGATCGTCTGCGCGACCTCCTGCAGCAGTTCCGGCACGGCGATGACCTCCTGCGCGGCGGGTGCGCCGCGCACGAAGGTGAGCATGTCCTGGATCATCCGCTCGAGGTCGCGCAGTCACGCCTGCGCGCGTTCGGCGAAGCGCACCCGGTCGCCGTCGGCGAGCGCCGGGCGCGCGAGATTGCCGGCGTACAGGAGCGCCGTGGCGAGCGGCGTGCGCAACTGATGGGCGAGTCCGGCCGCCATCTCTCCCATCGAAGCGAGGCGGCGATGGTGCTCCAGTTGCTCGGCCAGGCGGCGCGCCTCGGTGATCTCGGTCAGCAGCAGAATGCTCGCACCTGCCGAATCCAGCGGACTCGTCGACAGCGTGACCCAGCGCTCCACCGCGCCGGCCCCGCGCAGGGACCACTCCTGCCCCCCCTGGCGCGGCTGCAGCGCCTCGGCGGCCACCTCGTCCCACTGCCGCCCGATCGGCTCGACGCCGAGCATGTCCTGCGCGGCCGGATTGCACTGCGCCACGCGCCGCTGTGCATCGAGCACCACGACGCCGCCGGGCAACGCGGCCAGCAGGTGGGAAAGGCGCTGCGACAAGGCCTCCTTTTCCTCGTACTGGCGGCGCAACTCGCCGTTGGCGACGGCCAACTCTTCGCTCAGCCGCGCCACCTGCTGCTCGAGATCGTGGTAAGCGTTCGCAAGCTGGGCAGATGCCTCGTTGAACAGGGAGAATGCCTGTTCCAGGTCGCGCGGTGACGGGACGTTCGCAGAGTCGGCCAAGGGCAAGACGAATGCAAGGCGGAATTGAGGGTTCGCGCGAGCATACCAACGGCGGCATCCGGGCGAAAGGCCGGAGCGGTCGCGGCGTGGTTTGACACCCGTTCGCGGCCGATGCTAAAAGAGCTCGAATCGACGATTACCGCCTCGGCGCGCACAAGGCGCTGGGACACACGCCTCCGCAGGAGATTTGATGAAAGCCAGTCTTGTCGTGTCCGTCTGTGCGCTCGTGCTCGCGGGCTGCGCGGGTGTCAGCCTGCGCTCTCCCACTGCGGTCGCGAAGCTTGCGCCGACCCGAGACAGCCAGGTGAGTGGGACGGTGGCCTTCACGCAGGAGGGCGACAAGGTGCGGGTGGAGGCGCGCATCGTCGGACTGAACCCCGGCTTGCACGGCTTCCACGTGCACGAACGCGGGGACTGCACCGCGCCGGACGGATCGAGCGCGGGACCGCATTTCAATCCGCACTCGGGCGAACATGGCGGCCCGGACACCTCCACCCGGCATGCCGGCGACCTCGGCAACATCGAGGCCGGAGAAGACGGCGTGGCCGTCTATCGCGCGCAGGTCGCCGGTATCAGCCTGGGCAGCGGCACCGACAGCATCATCGGCCGCTCCGTGATCGTGCACGAGAATCCCGACGACCTGTCCTCGCAGCCAGCCGGCAGCGCCGGCGCCCGGCTCGCCTGCGGACTGATCAGCAAGAGTGCGGACAAGTGGTTCTGAGCCCGAGAGCGTGAGGACCGACGCGCTCCGTTTACGCCGTCTCAACCACCCTTGATCCCCTGGCTCACCGAGGCGATCGAGTTCCCGCCGCTGCACCGGGCGCTGTCGGAACCGAACGGACTGCTCGCCGCCGGCGGAGATCTGTCTGCGGAACGCCTGATTGCCGCCTATAGGCGCGGCATCTTCCCCTGGTATGGGGAGGACGATCCCATTCTGTGGTGGAGCCCCGACCCGCGCACCGTGCTCTACCCCGAGGAACTGCACATCGGTCGCACGCTGCGCAAGAGCCTGCGCAAGGCTGCGTATCGGGTGACGCTGGATCGTGCCTTTCCGCAGGTCATCGCCGCCTGCGCCGCACCGCGTGTCGGACAGGCCGGCACCTGGATCACCGACGAGATGCGGCAGGCGTATTGCATGCTGCACCGGCGCGGTCTCGCGCACTCCGTCGAGGCGTGGCACGGCGAACGGCTGGTGGGTGGCCTGTACGGCGTGGCCATCGGACGCGTGTTCTTCGGTGAATCGATGTTCTCGCGCATGGACGATGCGTCCAAGGTCGCGTTCGTGCACCTGGTGCGCAAGCTGATGGAGTGGCAGTTCGGGCTCATCGACTGCCAGATGCGAACCGAACTGCTGGCGTCCTTCGGAGCACGCGACATCCCGCGCGAGACGTTCTCGCGCACGGTGGAGGAGTTGGTACACTACCCGGATCGGCCCGGCCCATGGACCTTCGACGGACCTTCGACGTTGCACTCACGGGCGCCGGCGCCTGAATCCGGACAGGCATGACACAACTCAACGACCTGCCGTTCTCGGTCCTGCAGTTCTACGCCACGGCCCCGTATCCGTGCAGCTATCTGCCGGACCGGCTGGCGCGCTCGCAAGTCGCCACACCCAGCCATGCCATCGATCCGCCGGTGTACAGCCAGCTGGTGCGGGCGGGGTTCCGGCGCAGCGGCGCGTTCACCTATCGGCCGTATTGCGACAGCTGTCGCGCCTGCGTTCCCGTTCGCATTGTCGCGAACGAGTTTGCACCGACGCGCTCGCAGCGCCGCGCATGTGCCCGCCATCGCGATCTCGACGCACGGGTCCTGGACCTGAAGTACAACCCCGAGCACTACGCGCTGTATCTGCGCTATCAGTCGAGCCGGCACGCCGGCGGCGGCATGGACCACGACAGCCGCGAGCAGTATCGCCACTTTCTCCTGCAGAGCAACGTGAACTCGAGCCTGGTCGAATTCCGCCGCGATGGCAGGTTGCTAATGGTCAGCATCATCGATCGCCTCGAGGACGGGCTGTCCTCGGTCTACACGTTCTTCGAACCCGACCTGCCCGGCGCGAGCCTGGGGACCTACAACGTGGTGTGGCAGGTGGACATGTGCCGCCGCCTCAACCTGCCCTATCTATACCTGGGCTACTGGATCGGCCAGAGTCGCAAGATGGCATACAAAGTCAACTTCCAGCCGGCCGAGGGCCTGGCCAATGGGCACTGGCAGCGCCTTGCGCGCGGCGATGCCGGCGACCGCGCCTGAGGTGTCTTCCTTGTCCTTCGAACGCATCACCATCGAGACCCGCGACCACGTGACGCTCATCGGACTGAACCGTCCGACCAAGCGCAACGCCGTGGACATCGCGATGTACACCGAGCTCGCGCAGGCCTATGGCGCGTACGAGCGCGATGCGGATGCGCGCTGTGCGCTGCTGTTCGCGCACGGCGAGCACTTCACCGGCGGGATCGAACTGCCGCAGTGGCTGCCCTACTTCCGGGACGGACGCATGCCGCCGCTGCCGGAGGGCGCCATCGACCCGCTGCTGCGCACCCGGTCGCTGTCCAAGCCGCTGGTGATCGCCGTGCGCGGGTGGTGCCTGACCATCGGCATCGAATTCCTGCTCGCCGCCGACATCCGCCTCGCGGCGCACGACACGCGCTTTGCGCAGATCGAGGTCAAGCGCGGCATCTTTCCCATCGGCGGCGCCACCGTGCGCCTGCCGCGCGAGCTCGGCTGGGGCAATGCGATGCGCATCCTACTCACCGGCGACGAGTTCGGCGCCGAGCAGGCACTAGGGTGGGGGATGGTGCAGGAGACCGCGCCTGCCGACGAGGTCCTGGATCGCGCGCGAACGCTCGCGCAGCGCATCGCGCGGCAGTCGCCCGTGGGCATCCGGGCGACGCTGGCCTCGGCGCGCCTGGCGCGCGATGGCGGGGACGCGGCCGCGGATTCCCGGGCGGGGGGCGGCGCGGCACGGTGCCGACCTCGATGAATCCGAAGCCCAGGTGGGCGAGTGCGTCGAGATGCTCGGCGTTCTTGTCCAGGCCTGCCGCGAGACCCACGGG
>JAEZCG010000222.1 GCA_023430065.1 Pseudomonadota bacterium
GGCCAGCGACGACCTGGCATTCCTGCAGTACACGGGCGGGACGACCGGTGTGTCGAAGGGTGCGATGCTGTATCACCGCCACGTGCTCTCGAACTTGCAGCAGATGCGCATCTACTTCGGTTCGCACCTGCTCGAGGGGGAGGAGGTGGCGATCGCACCGCTGCCCTTCTATCACATCCTCGCGTTGGTGCTGAACTGCATGATGGTGGTCCGGCTGGGCGGGGTCCAGGTGCTGATCGCCAACCCGCGCGACATCCCGCGCTTCATCAAGACCCTCGCGAACAGCCGCTTCACGTTCTTCGTGGGCGTCAACACGCTGTTCAATGCGCTGGTCAATCACCCGGAGTTCGCGAAAGTCGACTTCAGCAGACTGCGCATTGCAGGCGGCGGCGGCGCACCGGTGCAGCTGCCGGTGGCCAGGCGCTGGAAGGAGATCACCGGTCGCGCGTTGTCGGAGGGCTATGGGCTGACAGAGACCTCGGGTGCGGTGTCGATCAATCCGCCGACGCTCGAGGAACACAGCGGCACCACCGGTTTCCCCGTGCCCGGCACCGACGTGGAGATCCGCGACGATGCGGGAAACGTGCTCCCGCAGGGCGAGGCCGGCCAGGTGTTCGTGCGCGGGCCCCAGGTGATGGCGGGCTACTGGCGCCGGCCCGAGGAAACGGCGAAGGTGATCGGTGCGGACGGATTCTTCGCCACCGGCGACATCGGCGTCATCACTCCGGAGGGGTACCTGAAGATCGTGGATCGCGTGAAGGACATGATTCTCGTCTCGGGCTTCAACGTGTATCCGAACGAACTGGAGGAAGTGGCGGTGATGCACCCGGGGGTGCTCGAGGCCGCGGCGATCGGCGTGCCGGATTCGCACACGGGCGAGGCGGTGAAGCTGTTCGCCGTCCGTCGCGACCCGACGGTCACGGCGGAGCAGCTGATCGCGCATTGCCGCGTGAACCTGACCGGCTACAAGGTGCCCCGCCACGTCGAGTTCCGCGACACACTGCCCAAGAGCCCCGTCGGCAAGATCCTGCGCCGGGAGTTGCGTCCCAAGTCCTGAGGGAGGCCGATGAACGTCGAGTCCCAGTACGTCCCCTGGCAGCCCAGCCAGCGCTATCCCGATCCTGCGATCGAGATCGTCGACCAGAGCTTCGACAAGTACCGCATCAAGCAGTCGTCGGTGGAGCGCATTGCGCACGGCTTCCGCTGGGCGGAGGGGCCGGTGTGGTTCGGAGACGGCCGTTACCTGTTGTGGAGCGACGTCCCGAACGACCGCATCATGAAGTGGGAGGAGGAGACCGGGGTGGTCAGCGCGTTTCGCTCGCCCTCCGGCCTGGCCAATGGCAACACCCGTGACCGGCAGGGGCGGCTGGTCACCTGCGAGCATGGCGGGCGGCGCGTCACGCGCACCGAGTACGACGGCAGCATCCATGTCATCTGCGGCGGCTACCAGGGCAAGCGGCTGAATTCACCGAACGACGTGGTGGTGAAGTCCGACGGTTCAGTGTGGTTCACCGACCCGCCGTTCGGCCTGCTCGGCTGGTACGAAGGCACACGTGCCGAGCAGGAGCTGCCGCAGAACGTCTATCGCGTCGATGTCAACGGCGAGGTGACGGTTCTCGAAAGCGAAGTCAACCGTCCCAATGGCCTGTGCTTCTCGCCGGATGAATCGATCCTTTATTTGGTCGAGTCCGGCACCGTGCCGCGTAACGTCTATGCCTACGACGTGGTGGACGGCGGGCGCCGCCTCGCCAATCGCCGCAAATTGATCGATGTCGGCGCCGGCACGCCGGACGGCATGCGCTGCGACGTCGACGGCAACCTATGGATGGGCTGGGGCATGGGCGATCCCATCCTGGACGGCGTGCACGTGTTCAACCCCGAAGGCCGCCTCATCGGACGCATCCGCCTGCCCGAGCGCTGCGCCAACGTCTGCTTCGGCGGGCGTCATCGCAACCGCCTGTTCATGGCGGCGAGCAAGAGCGTGTACGCGCTGTACGTGAACACGCAGGGCGCGGCAGGGGGATAAGGACCGGTGCCGTCCCAGTTCCCTTCGCTGCTGCGTGCTGTCGGATCCGCGCTGGCTTACAGATTGAAGAATCCATCTTCGATCTGTGACCAGGAGTGGACACCGGGAGCGGACGCGCGACACTGAGCAGCAAGTGCCAAGAGCCGGCCGCAGCCGCATGCCTGCACCAGCCGGTCAACCGCCGCGCACCGTCAGATGCAGGCGCTCAGTCGTGGTCGATGGGGCCAATCCGAGGGTTACCGACAGCGTCTGCTTGAGCCGCCGATAGGCGGCGATGGCTTCGGTGCGCCGGTCCAGTGCGACGTAGCAGCGCATCAGTCCCTGGTAGAAGGTCTCGATGATGGGATCTGCTTCCAGCCCGCGAAGATACCAGCCGATTGCCTCCTCGTAGCGCTGGTGCGCTTCGAGCTGGCGCCCCAGTTCACCCAGTGCATGGACGAACTTCGCGCGCAGGCGCTCGCGCGTGGGAACCGTGAACGGAGCGTCGACGTCGTCGGGCAGGAAGCTGCCCCGATACAGGGCCAGGGTCTTTTCCATCGTGCTGGCGTCACTTGCACCGAGGCGGCGCTCGAAGGCCCAGGCATCGACCCAGCTGCGCTGCGGGTCGATGGAGAGCTTCCCGCCACACTGGCGGATCAGGTCGTTGTCGCCCAGCAGCCGGCGCAGGCGCAGTACGGTGATGCTCAGCGACTTGTGCGCGGCGTCGCCCTCCTCGTCGGGCCACAGGGCATCGACCAGCTGCTGCTCGGGGACCTCACGCGGTCCCAGAGCGACCAGGGACTTGAGCAGAGCGAGGACCCTTCTGGGGGTCTTGCGCCCGACTTCCAGGGGATGCTCGTCGAGCCGCACTTCGAAGTCGCCCAGCGTTCGGATGCGCAGCGGCCAGGGCCAGCGCTCGATGTCGGGCGAGGGCGGGCGCAGACGGAAGGTCTCGCCGGACAGTTCTCCCGCCCCGCTCCCTGCATGCTTGAAGCGCTCCAGCATCAGGGTCACGCCCGCCGCCCAACCCGAAGCCTGGCGATGCAGGGACTGCACGATCCAGTCCTCGGCGATCCCGCGCCTGGCGGACATCGCCCGTGTCTCCTCCAGAGTCAGCTTCACCTCGCTCCAGTCGATGCGGAACAGCTGCGCACGGACCTCGAGTTCCGCGAAGTTCGCAGGCGGGGCGCTGCGGCTGATCACGATGAGGCTGCGCTGCGGCGGAACCTCCTCCACGGCGTGTCGCAGCAGCTCCGTCAGCAGGGGTTCGGCCGCCTCCTGGAAGTTGTCCAGCACCAGCACAGGCACGCGCGTGAAGAACTGGCGAAAGAAGCGCCGGGCGAATGCCTGTAGATCGTTCAGGTGCTCCGGAGCGAGTTGCGGCAGGCGCGGGTTGCCGCGTGCCTCGACGGTCGATGACAGGTAGTGGAAGAAGGCGGCCGGGTCGCCATCGCCCGTGTCCACCTGGTACCAGACTTCCCTGCCTCCACGGTCCTGCAGGTAGCTCGCGACCAGGGTGGTCTTGCCTGAACCGGGCGGGGAGTCGATCCACACCAGCGGGCAGTCGCGCGCGCGGTCGAGCAGCGCGAAGAGGCGCTCGCGCGCCACTGCCTGGTGGGTGCGCGGACGGGTGAGCTTCGCGAGCACAGGGGAGCGTGGCATGCGTACCGCGCCGGGCCCGTCTGTGCCCGGCGACCTCCTCGGTTATCGATGCTTCGTCCGGCAGCCCAAGTCTGCCTTCGGCGCCCGCAAAAATCGAGTAGGCGGGTGTATACCTTTCGTTGCATCAGGGCAGCTTGTAGTCCAGGCGCTGCGCACATTGGAACTCGCCATTTGAACCCATGACCTTGCATTTCCAGGGGCCGCTCCCGGAGGCGCCGTTGTACTTTCCCGTGCCGCCGATGATTTCATTGGTCCCGCTGGCACCATCCCGGCCAAAGGAGCCGGTGAACTGGGTGAACAGCCGATCGCCGTCGGGATCGCCGAACGCGCAGAAACCATGGGTCTTGCCGATTCCGTCCTCGATGAGGAAGGAGTCGAAGCAGTTTGCAGGTCCGAGATGCAGCGGCCCAGCCCCCTTGTGGTTGAAGGTGGCGCCCGTAGCGTTTCCGCGGCCCAGCACGTAATTCTCTGCGGCGCTGACGGTGTCCGTGGTGATCTTCCACCCGGTGTGGAACTCGATGCTGCCCGACTTGGGTAGCTGCTCCGCGCGGACTGTCCCGGACGCGGTGGCAACGGCTCCGATGAGTACGACGGTGACTGCTCTGACGCTACTGGTCATGGTCTGGGTTCCTTTCCTCAGTTGAGGGAGTCGAGGTGCACCTGATGCCGGCGCCTCGTTGGCCCGATCGGGGAGGCGGGCGTCTCACCGCCTGCCACAGTTCCTCCATCGTCTGGAAGGGAACGGTACGGCCGGTGCGAACCTCCTGAACGGTGCCCGCCATCGCATCGCCCTGCTGCCGGTACACCCTGACAACGAAGCTGCGCGGATCGGGCATGTTCGTGCTCCTGCTCGGTGCGGACACGGTACGGCCGACGTCGCTACGTTTCGCTTACGGATTCGCGTGCACGCAGGCGTGCACCTGGGCGGTCGGCATAGCCGCCCGGCCGATCCGGACCGTGCATCGGGATGACGCGGTACGCGCCGCGTGGCACCATGCGCGCATCCAAGGAGAGGCCATGGCGGTCGAACCCACTGTCAGCCCGAAGGGCAAACTCGTCATCCGCAACATCGGACTGCTTCTCTCGGGCGATCTCGACCGGCCGATCCTCGAGGCCGACACGGTGATCGCGGTGGACGGGGTCATCACCGCGGTGGCCAAGGAGAAGGACTGCGACACCAGCCAGCCGGACACGCTGATCGACGCCAGGCGCACCTGCCTCGCGCCGGGGCTGATCGATAGCCACGTGCACCCGGTCTTCGGCGACTGGACGCCGCGCCAGAGTCAACTGGGGTGGATCGACTCGACCCTGCATGGCGGCGTCACGACGATGATCTCTGCCGGGGAAGTGCACCTTCCCGGCAGGCCGAAGGACATCGTCGGGCTCAAGGCGCTGGCCATCACCGCGCAGCGCGCCTTCCACAACTTCCGGCCCGGTGGGGTGAAGGTGCTCGCCGGCGCACCGGTCATCGAGAAGGGGATGACCGAGGCGGACTTCAGGGAGCTGGCCGAGGCCGGCGTCGGACTGCTGGGAGAGGTCGGTCTCGGCTCGGTGAAGGCAGGCGAGGAGGCGCAGCGCATGGTCGCCTGGGCACGCAAGGTCGGCATCCAGAGCACCATCCACACGGGCGGACCCTCGATTCCCGGCTCGGGCCTGATCGACAAGGACGTGGTACTGGAAGCCGACGCCGACATCATCGGCCACATCAACGGCGGTCATACCGCGCTGCCGGAGGCGCATGTCTGCGAACTGTGCGAGCGCTCCTCGCGCGCGATCGAGATCGTGCACAACGGCAACGAGAAGATCGCCGTGGCGGCGGCGCAGACCGCGCGCGACCGCAAGTGCATGCACCGCGTGATCCTCGGCACCGACGGGCCCGCCGGCTCCGGTGTGCAGCCGCTGGGCATCCTGCGCATGGTCTCCCTGCTGTCCAGCTTCGCGGGGATACCGGCCGAGCAGGTGTTCTGCTTCGCCACCGGCAACACTGCGCGCATCCGCAAGCTCGACTGCGGGCTGATCGAGCCGGGTCGCGCGGCAGACTTCGTTTTTCTTGATCGTGCCCAGCACACCGCTGGCCGGACACTGCTGGAGAGTGTGCAGCTCGGCGACATCCCGGGCGTGGGCATGGTGGTGATCGACGGCATCGTGCGCTGCGGGCGCAGCCGCAATACGCCGCCGGCCACCGAGGTGCCCGAGGTGCTCGGGCACTGATCCGCTCCATCGGCGATGTATGGCCGTTGGGCACTGGTGCTACACTCGGCCGGTGCGGTAGCCAGGTGGCGCCGCGCATCCTCACCGATTCACTTGCACGCTAGGAGAGCGCTTTGGACACGATTTCTCGACGCAGATTCCTGATGGGAGCGGGGGTCATGGCCTTGGCGGCGGGCACTACGCTCGCAGTGGGCCGCGCACGCGCGGATGCAACCACGAAGATCGACGAGAAGGACGCGCTGCTGGTCATCGATGTGCAGAACTGCTTCGTGCCCGGAGGCAGCCTGGCGGTGAAAGGGGGCGACGAGATCGTGCCGCTCATCAACCAGATCGCAAAGAAATTCCCGAACGTGGTGCTCACCCAGGACTGGCATACGGCCGACCACGTGTCGTTCGCATCACAGCATGAAGGAAAGAACCCGTTCGAGGCGGTCGAGCTGAACTACGGCAATCAGGTGCTGTGGCCGGACCACTGCGTGCAGGGCACCGAAGGTGCCGAGCTGGTGAAAGGCATCGACATTCCGCACGCCCAGTTGATCATCCGCAAGGGCTTCCACCGGGAAGTCGACAGTTACTCCGCTTTCCTCGAGGCGGACCGGAAGACGCAGACGGGGCTGGCCGGCTACCTCAAGGGCCGAAAGATCAGACGCGTCTACCTCTGCGGGCTGGCGACCGACTACTGCGTCGCCTGGTCCGCGCTGGATGCGCGCAAGTTCGGATTTCAGGCGGTCGTCATCGAAGACGCGTCGCGCGGCATCGACCTCAATGGCTCGCTCGCCGCAGCGTGGAAAGACATGGAGAGGGCCGGGGTGAAGCGCATCCAGGCCGCCGACCTGCCGAGCGCTTGAACCCTGCCGCCTGGCGCGCGAGACACGTCCATGTCACGCGCGCAGGCGCACTACGTCGCGCCATGAGCAAAGGTGTCAGGCGTTCGCGCCGCTAGCGCACGCCGAGCAGCCATATGCCTGCCGCCGCCCAGAAGATCAGCGTACCCACCAGGTTTGCCCAGCCGTTGTTCTGGCGCAGCAGCTCGCTCTGCCAGTAGATGACCGGATTGCCCTGGTAGGGAGCGCCGGGCAGGAAGCGATGGACCCGCGCGCAGTACGCCTCGTACGGTTGGCCGAGCGCCGGCCGCAGTCGTCGCTCCTCGCGCTTGACCCGGTTGACCATGTAGAAGTAGTAGAGCACGGTGTAGATGCCGATCAGCCAGGGATTGCCGAGCAGCATCAGGGCCCCCAGGATGATGAAGTAGCGGCCGAGGTACATCGGGTTGCGCACCAGCGCATAGGGACCGTTGCAGGCGAGGTCGACGTTCTTGTTGAGGGAGGCGAACGACCACAACTGGATGAACTCGCCGAACATCGACACCGCGAAGCCTGCCCAGAACCATCGAGGCTGCGCAAACCAGATCACCGCGCCGGACACGAGGATGCCGAGCGGTACGCGGGCCTTCACGAAGGCGGAGCGAAAGCCGGGGTGGTTGAAGAAGCCGTGAATGGCGTCGAGCATCTTGTTCGTCGTCATGTTCGGGACGCTCATTTTAGGCTCTGTTGAATTTCAAGTGGGTTGAGAGGCATGGGGGTTGATCACGCGGAAGTCGAGCTTGCCGGCAATCAAGAAGATGACTGTGCGGATGGTCGACATGCGCGTGAACCCGCGGGCGCGGCGCTTGGC
>JAEZCG010000236.1 GCA_023430065.1 Pseudomonadota bacterium
AATCCCTCGCCTTCGGCTCGGGATGACACCGGTGGAGAGCTCGCTTTTCCTCGCCAAGATGGGGAATTCACCCCGCCCCTTTTTACGCCACTTGTTTCATACACTCTAACTGTGTATATTCCCGCCCATGCACCCCGACGTCCCTGCACCCCAGCAATTGCCCATCGACGAACTCTGCACCCTCGCCGGCCTGCCCAAACGCACGGTCCGCTACTACGTGCAGATCGGCCTGGTGGATCGCCCGGTCGGCGAGACCAAGGCGGCCCGCTACGACGGCCACCATCTCGAGCAGCTGCTGCGCATCCGCAAGTGGTCGCAGGCGGGGCTGTCGCTGGAGCGCATCCGCGAGCTGCTGGCCGACGGCGGAGAGGCGCCGCCCCCGCGGCCGCGTGGGTCGGGGAGCGTGGAAGTGTGGAGTCATCTGGTGATCGCGGACGGTCTCGAACTCATGCTCGAGCCCGGGCGCGCCGGGCTCACGCCCGAGCAGGTGCGCAGCCTCTTCACCGGCGTGATGCGGATCTACGAGAGCCTTGCCAAGGAGAATAAAGATGATCGCTGATGTCGCTCCCCTACCCGCGGCTGCCCGCGGCATGTCCCTGCAGGCGGTATGCGCGCACGGGCGCCTGGACGGCCTGCTGTTCGAACTGACCGTACGCCAGGACTATCGCAACGACACCGGTGCCGACCTCGAAGTGGTCTACACCCTTCCGCTCGCGCACGACGCCGTGCTGCTCGGCCTGAAGGTCGAAATCGGAGACCGGCGCCTGGTCGGCGTGGTCATCGGCCGCGCGCAGGCGCAGCGCGAGTACGACGAGGCGATCGAGGAAGGCAACACCGCGGTGATGCTGGAGCGCGCCGGGGACGGGCTGTACACGCTCAACCTCGGCAACCTGCGCCCGGGCGAGGAGGCGGTCATCGAGTTTCGCACCGGCCAGTTCCTGCGCTTCGAGCAGAACCGCGTGCGCGTGCACGTGCCGACCACCATCGCCGATCGCTACGGCATGCAAGCCACTCAGGCCGGCCTGCAGCCGCACCAGCAGGTGACGACCGACCTCACCGCGAGCTATCCGTTCGAGATCTCGATCGACGTGATGGGCCCGCTCGCGCAGGCGCAGGTGAGCAGCCCCTCGCACGCCGTGCGGGTGGAAGCCGTCACCGGCGGCCGCCGCGTCTCGCTCGCCGCGCAGGCCTGGCTGGATCGCGACTTCGTGCTGGTGCTGGACGGGATCGCGCAGGCATCGCTTAGCACCATCGGCCGGGACGGTGACGACACCGTCGCGCTGGTCGGCTGGTCGCCTGCCCTCTCGGATGCGCAGCCCCTGCCGCTCGACTTGAAGATCGTCGTGGACTGCTCCGGCTCGATGGCAGGCGACAGCATCGAGGCCGCGCGCCGCGCGCTGCACGCGGTGCTCGCGGAACTGACGCCGGCCGATCGCGTGAGCTTCACCCGCTTCGGCTCGACCACGCACCACGCCTTCGCCGGGATGAAGCGCGCCGATGCGGCCACGATCCGAGCCCTGTCGGCGCAGGTGAGCGCAATGCAGGCCGATCTCGGCGGCACCGAGATCGAGCGTGCGCTCTCGCAGGTCTTCGCCCTCGACAGCCAAACCACCGGCGCCGACGTGCTGCTCGTCACCGATGCGCTGAGCTGGGACATCGAGGGCACGATCGCGGCGGCTGCGCGGGCCGGTCAGCGCGTGTTCTCCATCGGCATCGGCAGCGCACCGGGCGAGAGCATGCTGCGCGGCCTAGCGAGCCGCACCGGCGGTGGCTGCGAGCTGGTGAGCGCGGGTGAGGACGTCGCGGCGGCGATCCTGCGCACCTTCCGCAGGCTGCGGCAGCCGCGGGTGCATGACGTTGCGCTGCGCTGGCCAGGACAGACAACTTGGGAGCTGCCGGTGCAGGGGGCGATCTTTGCTGGGGATACGGCATATCTCGCGGCTGCATTTGCGCAGCCGCCCGCTGGCGGGCTGTCCATCCGCTATCGCGCGGGGGACGAGCGCGTGGTGCACGAGGCGCAGGTCGGACTGGACTGCGCGATGGCGCCGGGTGAAACGCTGGCCCGGATGCTGGCATTCGTCCGCCTGCCTCATCTGGCCGAGGCGGCGCGCGAGGCGCACGCGCTGCGCTATCAGCTGGTGACGGAGGCGACGAGCTTCTTCGTCGTGCACGAACGGGAGGACAAGGCGAGGTCAATGCCGGAGCTGCAGAAGATCGCGCACATGCATGCGGCGGGCGTGCATGGGATGGGGACGGCCAGGATGCAGCGTGTGGAGTTCGCGTGCCTCGATATGCCGATGGTTGCTTCCGCGGCATCCGCGCCTGCAAGTGTGGCGGATCGGATGGAAATTCCGGCCTACCTGCGGCGGGAGCGTGTTGCGGAGATGTCCGATGCAGCGCCGTACGGGTTCGAACGCGAAGCCATTCTCTCAGCATTGCGGCAGGTGTCCACCCGCGAGGAATTGGCAGATGCCGTTCGGCGTCTCTCAGCCGCGCGACATGGCCGCGGCATCGATCGCGTCATCGCCGCGCTGCGGCGGATCCTGGAGGACAAGGACCTCGCGTGGTACGTGTTGC
Organism: Pseudomonadota bacterium; assembly: GCA_023430065.1. GTDB lineage: Bacteria > Pseudomonadota > Gammaproteobacteria > Burkholderiales > SHXO01 > SHXO01. The sequence continues at coordinate 2,578 of JAEZCG010000236.1, forward strand.
TGGAATGGGTGGCGCGCGAGGAATACCTGTCGCTGGAGGTGGTGGGGCTGCTGAGCGAGGCGACTGGGGGGCGGGGAGACGATCCGGAGGTTCTGGCGGTTCTGGCTTCGCTGTAGGGAATGGGGCGGCGGCTGGGATGTTGCGGCGTGGCCGCCGTCAAAACCAACCATGTGACGGCCTTTCGTCGAGCCAATTGGCACTAGGATCGCTTGGT
>JAEZCG010000056.1 GCA_023430065.1 Pseudomonadota bacterium
CCTCAAGAATCACCTTCTGAATCTAACTCTACCAAGCGGTCAACGTTTAATAGTCTGGGGGAGTCGTCTGCACCCCGCTCGAGGATTCCAGCCACCCTTATGCGTGCGTCAAGGAGCTGCTTGCCGAGTTGGGCATACAGAGTACTTCCATACGCACATCTAATGTGCTGCGCATCTGCAACCCGACGCAACTCAAATCTCTGAGCATCTAAATCGATCTCGCGCACTACCCCCTCAAACGACACATACTCGACTTGCGGACTAGGCTTCTTTAGAAGGCGTCCAATTTGCCTTCGCAGAACCGGAGTCAACGTGCCAACTGCTTTTCTTGCCTCGCTATCTTGGCCCGTTACTTCGATGGAGGTTATGCCATCATTTCCACTAGGAGCAATGCGACGAATCGCCAATAATGCCGCATCCCGAAGCCTTGGATCGGGAAGGGCTCGCCTCAACTCCTGCAATGATTCGGCATCGTCTCCCTCAACTATCGCTTGCGACGCAGTCGCGATTGCGCTTAAAGCAGCGCGAGTAGCAAGGTGAAGGAGATCATCCTCCAGCAGAAGCGAGTCAGGTTTCGCGGGTGTTACTGCAAACCCAACGAATAGGCTCCCCTTTGCTAAGCCTGAAACGCCTAGGTCGATTTCGCGCAAAGGCGTGCGACGATGCGGATCGATCCCAGCGATTACCTTCGTCAGATCGCGCACTTGCACCTTCATGTTATCGAACAAACTAGAGACGAAGGACAGGCGAGGAATGTCCTTAACTCCGCTTCCTTCAACGTGGAGGAAGAGGTCCGCAGAGTCTTTGGCCTTCGCAAGTGGGAAATCTTCTGAGTAGATGCTATCGAGCACTGCGTATAGGTGCTCGCAGGTCGACGTGACATCAATGCGATTCACCTGACCGAATAACCGTAGGGCGGCGATTTCGGAATGAACCAATTTCGCTCGTTGCTCAACTTGTTCTGTCCAGGTGGTCATAAATGAACCTCTAGCAGCCCTTTCCGATCGCTCGGGTCCATGCCCCTGCGAAGCGCCTCATCGGTGCGCACGTATTGAAAGAATTGCCTTAGATCATGTGGTCCGATAGTAGGGCTATAGATGAAAAAGTGTACCGAGTACTGTTGCTTAATTTGTGTCTGGCGGTTGGCGTAGATGCCGAACCAGTGCACCACTCCAGCATCCGGCAAGCCCGAGAGGTCCGCCACTACATCAATGTCCTGTGGAACTGACTTGTCGCTAGTAAAGCTGCCGTCGATGAATAGGACGCTCGGGCAGTGTACCTGTTGATTCATCCACTGTAGAAATGCGCCAAACTGAGTCCACAAATGATCGCGCTGCGGAGAGTTGCAGAACCGCTCCTCGATCTCTTGCAAACTGCAGATGTGGTAGCCAGGCGGCAAAACTCCAAAGGCATTGAGGTCTGGTATTGGCACAGGTACAGGCGCTCGAATCAATTGCCGTTACATGTGGAGAGAACGCTGTCGCTACTTGAATCGCATCTCTTAACGCCCCGATGGGTGAGACAAGGGACGTTGGATGGTCGTATAGGGACGTCAGCCGACCGGGCGCGGCCCTTAGTGTAGCGGCTATAGCTATCGACGCCTACGGCATGCCCATGCGGCTATCGCAAATGGCGCGAGCGCTAAGAAGTTTGGCTCAGGAATCTCTACTGTGAGCGAATCTATACCTGCAGGAGATCCACAGCCGCATCCTTCAATGATGATCCACTTGACACCTTGCCAGAGCGGATCGTCGGCCAGCGACACAAGGTACCCCGACAATCCATCCGCGTAGGCGCCCTTGTCGTTATAGATGCCGCTGCCGACCGGAATAAAGCTGAGGACATTGAATGGAAGACCGCCGCGACTTAGCTTCAGGGGTGTTCCGCATAAGGGAACGACTTGGTCTTCAGCAATAGGCTCCCCCTTGTCAGACACAGGCCCCAGAGGCTCACCAGCCTCGTCCACGACGCGACATCGAGTGGGATCCGTACCAAGGAACGTGCTTCCGTCATAGTCCCACGGTTCGACAGGGAAGTCGGGATCGATGTTCTGACCGCATGCAAAGTCGTGGCAGCTTCCGTAGTCCCAGTGACCCTGCACGTAACCGTCGCTGAAAAGATCCTTCTTTACGGTGTTCTGCCAGAAGAACTTCTTTTCTTCTCCGCGATAGAAATTGTAGTAGCCGCTTTGCGTCTCTCCGGGGCCGGGTTTACCAGTTCCGAACTCCAGCGTTAACGGCAATGCGAGAGATGGCCCTGACATCGCAAGTAACGCGGTACATAACGCCCAACCGGAGTACAAACCAGTTTTGCCTAGACGGGAATCACCAGTGCCACGCCTGAAGCTCTTACTCATTGTCATGCCCTCCCTTTTTTGTATTCTTTAGGCATGACAACGGTACTCCCCGACGTTTCTATGATCAATAGGGCGAACCCGGGCTAATGCACGCAATGCTGTCGTAATGTTTACACGCTCGCGCGACCAGGATTTTTTGTCGGGGCACCCGGTGAGAGATCGTGCGGCCGCGATCGGGTGGGGGCGGCGGGGTGCGCATGGGAGCTGGGGCGTGCCGGCTCGAGGCTCGAGAGCGCCCCAGCCGTTGCCTCGTGGGAGGACGGAATGCGGACGCGGGGCCGCGGAGAGGTCGGTACCTAGCTGCGCGGCAGACGCGCACGCTGAGTTTGCTCAGTACAGATCTCGACCTAACCGAGTTCCAATCAAATCGAGCGCAGAGGAGAGGGAACGAGGCCGAGACGCATCCTGCTAGAGAGCAGAGGGTCGCCGTGTGGGACGAGAAGTGGGACGCAGACTCGACTGGTTCCAGGTTTCGCGCTAAATCATTAACTTAGGCTACTTCTCTGGCGGAGAGGGTGGGATTCGAACCCACGGTCCCCCGCGAGGGGGACAACAGATTTCGAGTCTGCCCCGTTCGGCCACTCCGGCACCTCTCCGAGGGCGCAATTCTACCCCATCCGATCCTCGCCAAATCCCTTGACCGGGGCTGCACCAGCCAAGGGCCTGCTACGATGCCGGCCGACGGGGCGTCGTTCTTGCTTCAATCCCGCCCCGGGGGCGGTTGCGCCGCCGCCGCCAAGGTCTTCTCAAGGGTGCGCCGGTTTCGGTCGCCCCTGACCGCGAAACCGCCGTTTCACGACCCGCATCCGTCTCGCATGTCGCACGTTCACTGAGCACGACCCCGCTGCCCATGCGAAAGCTCATCGCATCCATCGCGCTGCTGCTGCCGTTCGTGCTCGAACCCGGGTTCGTGCCGAGGCGTCCCGTGCTCCCACCGGACAAGCTCGGGGAGTTGATCGTGCTCACGCGCAATTCGCCCACCACCCGCTACGTGAACCAGGAGGGTCGCTACGCGGGCGTCGAGAACGACCTCATCCAGCTGTTCGCGCGTGAAGCGGGCCTGCGGGTGCGCTATCTCGACCGCCAGCCCCTGTATCAGATCCTTCCCGCGCTGAAGCGGCAGCAGGCGCACATCGCGGCGGCGGGTCTGGCGATCACCTCGGACCGGCTGGACGATTACCTGTTCTCACCCTCTTACCAGATGGTGCAGGGCGTGCTCGCGTACAACACGAAGACGCGGGCCCCGCGCAGCCCCAAGGACCTGGTCGGCAAGCGCATCGAGGTGGTGCGGGGCGCGGCGGAGATCGAGGATCTGCGCCTGCTCAAGGCGCGCTTTCCGGGCATTCGCTGGCACGAAGTCCCCGAGAGCGACAGCGAGGGCCTGCTCGTGCGGCTGGCGCAGGGACGCACCGACTACGCCGTGACGCAGGCGCATCTGCTGGACATCGTGCGCAAGTTCTATCCGAACGTGGCACGCGCGTTCCCGCTCGGCGACCCCAAGCCGCTTGCCTGGGTGTTCCCGAAGAACGCGGATCCGAAACTGATCGATCAGGTGGAGGAGTTCTTCCTGCGCCTGATCTATGAGGGAACCATGCGTCAGATGCTGGAGCGCTACTACGGTCATGCAGAACGCCTGCATCCCCTCGACGTCGCAAACTTCCTGCGCCTGCGCGTGAATCTGCTCCCGACCTATGCCCCGATGTTCAAGGAGGCACAGGAGCTCACCGGCATCGACTGGCGTCTGCTGGCGGCGCTGGGCTTCCAGGAATCACACTGGAATCCGAGTGCCATTTCTCCCACCGGCGTGCGCGGGCTGATGATGTTGACCGCGGACACGCTGACGCGCATGCGGGTGAAGGACCGGCTGGATGCGCAGCAGAACATCCTGGCCGGGGCGAAGTATCTGCAGGAGCTCAAGGACACCCTCCCGGTACGCGTCCGCGAACCGGATCGCACCTGGCTCGCGCTGGCTGCCTACAACATCGGCTATGGCCATTTGGAGGACGGGCGCATCCTGACCCAGCGCAGGAAGCTCGATCCCGATCTATGGAGCGACGTGAAGTCGGTCCTGCCCCTGCTGTCGCAATACGAGTACTACAGCACGGTGCGGTACGGCTACTGCCGCGGGGGCGAGGCGGTCGTCCTAACCGAGAACGTGCGCGCCTACTACGACATCCTGCAGCGGCTCGAGGCGCCGCACACGTCCGGGTTCAGCCTGTTCGCCCGGCCGCCCGCTAACGCGACGTCTGCTCGATGAGCGTCGTACCGCCCATGTAGGGCTGCAGCGCGGCAGGCACCTCGACGCTGCCGTCGGCGCGCTGGTAGTTCTCCAGGATGGCAACCAGGGTCCGGCCTACCGCCAGCCCCGAGCCATTGAGTGTGTGCAGCAGCTCCGGTTTGCCCTTGTCGTTGCGGTAGCGCGCCTGCATCCGACGCGCCTGGAATGCCTCGAAGTTGCTGCACGAGGAGATCTCGCGGTAGGCGTTCTGCCCGGGCAGCCACACCTCGAGGTCGTAGGTCTTGGCCGAAGAGAATCCCATGTCGCCGGTGCACAAGGCCATGACGCGATAGGGCAGCTCGAGGCGCCGGAGGATGGTCTCGGCGTGGCCGGTCAGCTCCTCCAACGCCTCGTAGGACGTCTCGGGACGAACCATCTGCACGATCTCCACCTTGTCGAACTGGTGCTGCCGGATCATGCCGCGCGTGTCCTTTCCGTACGAGCCCGCTTCGCTGCGGAAGCACGGTGAGTAGCAGACGAACTTGAGTGGGAGCCGCTCGGGCGCGAGGATCTCGTCGCGGACGATATTCGTCACCGGCACCTCGGCCGTCGGGATCAGGTACAGCTTGTCCGAATCCTTGCGCGGCACGCCGAACAGGTCGTCTTCGAACTTGGGAAGCTGGCCGGTGCCGCGCATGCTCGCCGCATTGACCAAATACGGCACGTACACCTCGGTGTAACCGTGCTCGATCGTGTGCACGTCGAGCATGAACTGCGCGATGGCGCGGTGCAGGCGCGCCATCGCGCCCCGCATCAGCGTGAAGCGCGTGCCGCTGATCTTGGTCGCCGTGGCGAAGTCGAGCAGACCCAGCCCCTCGCCGATGTCGACGTGATCTTTCGGCGCGAAGCCGAAGCGGCGCGGCTCGCCGATGCGGCGCACCTCGACGTTGTCGTCGGCGGACCTGCCCGTCGGCACGGACTCGTGCGGGACGTTCGGAATCCCGAGCAGCAGATCGTTCAAGCTGCCCTGAATCGCCTCGAGTTCGCCCTCGACCTGCTTCAACTCTTCGGGCAGCGCAGCGGCCTGCGCCATGACCGCCGAGGCATCCTCGCCCCTGCGCTTGGCCTCCCCGATCTGCTTGGAGATGGCGTTGCGGCGGTTCTGAAGCTCCTGCGTGCGGGTCTGCACGTCCTTGCGTGCGGCCTCCAGGCGCTGAAAGTCCTCGACGGGCAGCGTCATGCCGCGTGCGCCCAGGCGCTGCGCGATGCGATCGAGATCGGTTCGGAGGAGTTGGATGTCGAGCATTTGTACCTCATGAACCACGAAGGTCACGAAGAAACATGAAGAAAAGACAAGGGAACCTCGCTCAACACAGAGGACACCGAGGCGCACAGAGGACGAACGGACCGGCCTTCCGTGCGGAAACGCGATCTGTCGCTTTCCTCGGTGTACCTCTGCGGCCTCTGTGTTGTATGCGTTGCCTTAGTCCTTCGTGTCCTTCGTGTCCTTCGTGGTGGATGCGTTTTCGTTCCTTGCCGCTGCGTCCAGCTCCCGCAGGTGCGCCAGCTTCTCCGCAATCCTGCCTTCTAGCCCGCGCGGCGTCGGCTGGTAGAAGCGCACCGGCGGCATGTCCTCGGGGAAGTAGTCCGCCCCTGCGGCGTAGGCGTCCGGCTCGTCGTGCGCATAGCGGTAGCGCTTCCCGTAGCCGAGTTCCTTCATCAGCCGCGTCGGCGCGTTGCGCAGATGCAGGGGTACGGGCCGTGACGTGTCGCGAGCCACGAAATCCCGGGCGGCATTATAGGCGACGTAGGCCGCATTACTCTTCGCCGCACACGCCAGGTACAGCACGGCCTGCGCGAGCGCCAGCTCGCCTTCCGGGGAACCGAGCCGCTCGTAGGTTTCGCACGCGTCCAGCGCCAGACGCCACGCGCGCGGATCGGCCAGGCCGATGTCCTCGATCGCCATGCGTACCAGCCGGCGCCCCAGGTACAGCGGATCGGCACCGCCGTCGAGCATGCGCGTGAGCCAGTACAGTGCGGCATCCGGCGCGGACCCGCGCACGGCCTTGTGCAGGGCGGAGATCTGGTCGTAGAACGCCTCTCCACCCTTGTCGAAGCGGCGCAGGCGCTGGGCCAGCGCATCGCGGGCGAACGCCGCATCCACCTCCGTCCGCCCCTCGGTGCGCGCGGCCGCTGCAACCTGCTCGAGCATGTTCATCAGCCGCCGCGCGTCGCCGTCCACGAAGCCGATCATCAGTTCGCGCGCCTCGTCGTCCAGCCGCAGGAACGGCAGGTGCCGCTCGCGTGCCCGCTCGAGCAGCACGGAGAGATCCTCGGCCGACAGCGGTTGCAGCACATACACGGCGGCGCGCGACAGCAACGCACTGTTCACCTCGAAGGACGGATTCTCGGTGGTCGCACCGATGAAGGTGAACAGGCCCTGCTCGACGAAGGGCAGAAAGGCGTCCTGCTGCGACTTGTTGAAGCGGTGCACCTCGTCCACGAAGAGGATCGTGTGGCCGCCACTCTGGCGCAGCGTTTCCTGCGCGCTTGCCACCGCCTCGCGTATATCCTTCACGCCCGAGAACACGGCCGAAAGCGCGATGAACCGGGCATTCGCCGCCTGCGCGAGGAGCCGCGCCAGCGTGGTCTTGCCCACCCCCGGCGGCCCCCACAGGATCATCGAGTGCAGCTTGCCGGAGCGGGCAGCGACTTCCAGAGGCTTGCCGGGGGCTAGCAGATGGCGCTGGCCCACCACCTCATCGACGCGTCGCGGCCGCATCAACTCAGCCAGTGGCGCGGCGGGATTCGGTGTGTCGAACAGGTCCGTCGAACTGGCGCGGGTCGTCACGGCCGATCAGGCACCCGGTTGGAGCGCAGCGCTCACTGGTCCTCCAGGACGTCCACCCCATCCGGCGGCGTGAAGGTGAAGGTACTCGGCCCCAGGCCCGGATTGCGCTGGATGCCGCTGAAGCGGATGCGCGTGACCTGTCCCAGATGGTCGTACAGTTCCATGGTGTCTAGGGTGTTGCCCTTGAAGCCCATGCGAACCTTCTCGAACATCGTGTCGTCGGTCTTCGGATATGCCTCCAACCAGTCGAGGCCGCCCTTCATGCCTTTCGCATCGAGGTTGTAGACCTCCTCGATCTCGTTGCTGCCGGCGAGCAGTGCCGCAGGACTGCTGCCCAGGGCGCCGTCGAGTTTCTTGACCGTGACCTGCGCCAGTTCCTTGTCGTACACCCACAGCTTCTCGCCGTCGCCGACGATCAACTGCTCGTACGGCTTGCGGTATTCCCAGCGGAACTTTCCGGGACGCGAGAAGCTGAGCTGGCCCTGTGCGGACTGCACCGCCTTGCCCTTCTCGTCGATCACGTCCTGCCTGAAGTTGGCGCGTGCGGACTGTGTCTGTGCGACGAAGGCCTGCAGCTTCTCGATGCTGCCGGCGTGGACCTGGGAGACGCCGGCCACCATCAGTGCACCGACCAGCGTGAGTGACGCGAACTTGTTTCCCATCATGCTTCCTTGGACGGCACCAGGATCTCGCGGTTGCCATTGGTTGCCATGCTCGACACCAGGCCGGCACGCTCCATCGCCTCGATCAGGCGCGCTGCACGGTTGTAGCCGATGCGCAGGTGCCGTTGCACCAGGGAAATCGAGGCGCGCCGCGACTTGAGCACGATCTCCACCGCCTGGTCGTACAGCGGATCGGCCTCGGCGTCGCCGCCCTCCCCTGCGCCGCCTTCCATGGAGGTTTCGTCCTCGCCGCCAGCCAGAATCCCGTCGATGTACTGCGGCGCACCGCGCGACTTGAGATACTCGACGACCGTGTGCACCTCCGCGTCGGCGACGAAGGCGCCGTGCACCCGCTGCGGATAGCCGGTACCGGGCGGCAAATAGAGCATGTCGCCCTGGCCGAGCAGCGACTCCGCGCCCATCTGGTCGAGGATGGTGCGCGAATCGACTTTGCTCGACACCTGGAACGCGACGCGGGTCGGGATGTTCGCCTTGATCAATCCGGTGATCACGTCCACCGACGGACGCTGCGTCGCCAAAATCAGGTGGATGCCGGCCGCGCGTGCCTTCTGCGCCAGCCGCGCAATCAGTTCCTCCACCTTCTTGCCGACCACCATCATCAGGTCGGCCAATTCGTCGATGACCACCACCAGCAGCGGCAGCTCCTGCAGCGGCGGCGGTTCCTCCTGGTTGAGCGCCAGCGGGTCGCTCAGCGGCTTGCCCGCCTTGCGCGCATCGATGACCTTCTGATTGAAGCCGGACAGGTTGCGCACGCCCATCGCCGACATCAGCTTGTAGCGCCGCTCCATCTCGGCCACGCACCAGGTCAACGCGTGTGCCGCCTCCTTCATGTCGGTGACCACCGGTGCAAGCAGGTGCGGGATGCCCTCGTACACCGACAGTTCGAGCATCTTCGGGTCGACCATGATCAGGCGCACCTCGTTGGGCGTGGCCTTGTACAGCAGGCTCAGGATCATGGCATTGATCGCCACCGACTTGCCCGACCCCGTGGTGCCGGCGACCAGCAGGTGCGGCATGCGTGCGAGGTCGGCGACAACGGGTTTGCCCGCGATGTCCTTGCCCATGGCCAGCGTGAGGGGCGAGGTGGTGTCGTTGTAGACCTGGGAACTGACGATCTCCGACAGGCGCACGGTCTGGCGCCGCGGGTTGGGGATCTCCAGTCCCATGCACGACTTGCCGGGAATGGTCTCGACCACGCGGATGCTCATCACCGACAAGGCGCGCGCCAGGTCCTTCATCAGGTTGACGATCTGGCTGCCCTTCACGCCGACCGCAGGCTCGATCTCGTAGCGCGTGATCACCGGCCCCGGGTAGGCAGCCACGACCTTCACTTCGATGCCGAAGTCGAGCAGCTTCTTTTCGATCAGCCGCGAGGTGTACTCCAGCGTATCGGCCGACATCACCTCCACGTTGGACGGCGGATCGTCGAGCAGCGACAGCGGGGGCAGCGGGGAATCGGGCAGATCCTCGAACAGCGGCCGCTGCTTCTCGCGCTTGACGCGCTCGGACTTCGCGATGGTCGTCTGGGGCTGCTCGATATACAGGGGTGGATGGTCCTCGAAAATTTTCTTCTCTTCGGTGACGGTCAGCGCGCGGCGCTGCGCCGCCTCCTCGCCGAGCTGGCGGTCGCGCGCCTCGTGCACGCGTGCCCAGGTGCGCTCCCACCCGACCTCGAGCCAGGTGCCGACGCGTTCGCACACGCCCAGCCAGGACATTCCGGTGAACAGGCTCAGCCCCACGCCCGCGGCCACCAGCAGCGTCAGGGTCGCGCCGGTGAAGCCGAGCGTGGCGAACAGGGGCTCGCCGATGGCGATGCCGAGGATGCCGCCCGGCGCAAATGGCAGCGACACCGACAGGCTGTGCAGGCGCATCGCCTCGATCGAGGCGCTGGCGAGAAGCAATAGCAGAAAGCCGGCGCAGGCCACCCAGAACGGCCGACGGTCGTCGACGCCGGCGATCTCGATGCGCCGATAACCCCACCAGGTGGCGAGCAGCAGGAACACCGCGATCCAATAGGCGGAGACGCCGAACAGATAGAGCAGCACGTCGGCGAGCCAGGCACCGAGCCGGCCGCCGGCGTTGCGCACGGCACCGGAATCGTTGCTGTGCGACCAGCCTGGATCCGCTCTGTCGTAGGTCGTGAGGATCAGGATGAGGAAGGCGGCCGCAGCGACCAGCACCAGCCAGCGCGACTCGCGAAGCAGGCCGGCCAAGCGTGGCGGAAGCGGAGCGGCGACCGTCGCCGGCTTAGTGCGGGCCCTGAAAAACATCCTGGGCACAGCGGTTTACAGGCATGGCTCATTATAGCGGCCTGGAACCGCACCGGGCATCCGAGGGCAGGCCGGTACAATGGCCACCAGGTTGGCAGTTCTTACCGAGGCAGGCACCGGGCCTGCGTCGCAACGAGAGGGTCTGAATCTCCCATGGCCGAAGCACGACATGAACGCCTCATCATCCTCGGTTCCGGACCGGCCGGTTACAGTGCCGCCGTCTATGCCGCCCGCGCCAATCTCGAGCCGGTCCTGATCACCGGCATCGCACAGGGCGGCCAGCTCATGACCACCACCGACGTGGACAACTGGCCGGCCGATTGGGAAGGCGTGCAGGGTCCGGACTTGATGGAGCGCTTCCGGAAGCACGCCGAGCGCTTCGGCACCGAACTCGTGCTCGACCACATCCATACGGTTGCCCTGGGCGATCGGCCGTTCCGTCTGGAAGGCGACTCGGCGGTATACACCTGCGACGCGCTGATCGTTGCCACCGGTGCATCGGCCAAGTACCTGGGCATCCCTTCCGAGCAGGCGTTCATGGGCAAGGGCGTATCGGCCTGCGCCACCTGCGACGGTTTCTTCTACAAGGGTCAGGACGTGGCCGTGATCGGCGGCGGCAACACCGCCGTGGAAGAAGCGCTGTACCTCGCCAACATCGCACGCAGCGTCACGCTCGTTCACCGCCGCGACAAACTCCGCGCCGAGAAGATCATGATCGATCGGCTCATGGAAAAAGCGCGCGGCGGCAATGTGCGCATCGAATGGAACCACACGCTCGACGAAGTGCTGGGTGACAAGACCGGTGTGACCGGAGCACGCATCCGCAGCACGCAGGACGAGGCCACCAAGGACCTGGACGTGAAAGGCCTGTTCGTGGCGATCGGCCACACGCCGAACACGCAGATCTTCGAGGGCCAGCTGGAGATGGAGAACGGCTACATCGTCACGCGCGGCGGCCGAACCGGCAATGCCACGGCCACCAGCGTGCCGGGCGTGTTTGCCGCGGGCGACGTCCAGGATCACGTCTATCGTCAGGCAGTCACCAGCGCCGGCAGCGGCTGCATGGCCGCGCTCGACGCCGAACGCTACCTGGATGGCCTGGGCCGCGCGGCGCACTGATGCCGCCATGGGACACCGTTCATGGCCAAGACCAATCCGCCTCCCTCCGACGACGACCCCGCTCTTTTTCGCGAGGCGGTGAAGGACGTCGCGCCGCTGCGACGGCGCGAACGCGTCGAGCATCCGCCGCAGCGTCCCGCACCCATACCAGTCCAGCGGATCCGCGACGAGCGTCAGGTGCTGGAAGACAGCCTGAGCGATGCGCCACCGCCCGAGATGGAGCTGGAATCAGGCGAAGTCCTCTCGTTCCTGCGCGAGGGCATGTCGCCACAGGTCCTGCGTCGGCTGCGCAGCGGGATGTGGACGGTCCAGGAGGAGATCGACCTGCACGGTCTGCGCACCGAGGAGGCGCGACCGCTGCTGGTGCAGTTCCTGGAACAGGCGGACAGGCGCGGTGCGCGCTGTGTACGCGTGATCCACGGCAAGGGCCGCCGCTCCCCGAAGGGCGAGCCGGTTCTGAAACCGCGGGTGGCCTCGTGGCTGATCCAGCGCAAGGAAGTGGTCGCGTTCTGCGAGGCTCGGCCCGAAGGCGGCGGAAGCGGCGCGGTGCTGGTGCTGCTGCGCGCGAAGAAACCGGCCGGCATGCCGCGGGCCGGAGAGGATGAAGACGATTGAGCGCCGATCCCGGCGGTCGGATGGTGACTAGACGGCCGCTTCGTCCGTCTCGCCCGTGCGGATGCGGATCACCTGTTCGACGCTCGTCACGAAGATCTTGCCGTCACCGATCTTGCCGGTCCGCGCCGCCTTGACGATCGCATCGATCGCCCGCTCCACCAAGCTGTCGGCGAGAACCACCTCCACCTTTACCTTGGGCAGGAAATCGACGACGTACTCGGCGCCGCGATACAGTTCCGTGTGCCCTTTCTGGCGACCGAACCCCTTGACGTCCGTCACGGTCAACCCGGTGACGCCGATCTCGGACAGCGCCTCGCGCACCTCGTCCAGCTTGAAGGGCTTCACGACGGCTTCGATCTTCTTCATAGCAATCCCCGCACGGTAGGCTGATGAGGTTTGGCACGGACGGGACGACCTCCGCCACCGCCTACAGTATAGTCACTCTCACCAACCAGTTGAATCGGCGCGATCATTTCGGGCGCGCTGCACGCATGTCCGCCCCAGTCACACGCATCCTGACCACCGTTGCCGCTGCGCCGTCCGCGCAGTGGAACGCGCTCGCCGGCGACTGTCCGTTCCTGCGGCACGAGTTCCTGGCCGCACTCGAGGACACCGACTGCGTCGGCGCGGATGCCGGCTGGGTTCCCTGCCACGTCACGCTGTGGGAGGCGGGGGAGTTGACCGGGTTCATGCCCCTGTATCTCAAGTCGCACTCCTACGGCGAGTACGTGTTCGACTGGAGCTGGGCCGATGCGTACCGGCGCCACGGCTTGGCCTACTACCCCAAGTTGCTCAGCGCCATCCCCTTCACCCCTGCGACCGGTCCGCGCCTGGTGGCCAAGCGGCCGGACCAGCGCCGTGCCCTGCTCGACGCCGCCTTCGATCTGGCCCACACGCAACGCGTGTCCTCGCTGCATGTGCTGCTGCCCACCGCTCAGGAGACGGAGGAATTGGCCGCACGCGGCATGATGATCCGCTCGAGTGTGCAGTTCCACTGGGAGAATCCGGGGCACGCGGATTTCGAGGGGTTCCTGGCCGGCATGAACCACGACAAGCGCAAGAAGATCCGGCAGGAACGCCGCCGGGTGCGCGAAGCGGGCATCGACTTCGCGCGCCTGACCGGGCGGGAGGCGGTCGAGGCGGACTGGGATTTCTTCACCTGGTGCTACCGCCGCACCTATCGTGCGCATCATTCGACTCCCTACCTCAACCGGGCGTTCTTCCGACGGCTGGCGGAAACGATGCCGGACGACCTGTTGCTGGTGATCGCGCGACGCCAGGACCGCCCGATCGCCAGTGCGCTCAACGTGATGGGCGGCGGCATCCTCTACGGCCGCTATTGGGGCTGCGCGGAGTTCCATTCCGGGCTGCACTTCGAGACCTGCTATTACCAGGCGATCGAGTTCTGCATCGAGCGCGGGCTGCACGCCTTCGAGGGTGGCGCGCAGGGCGAACACAAGCTCGCGCGAGGACTCCTGCCGGCGCGCACGCACTCCGCGCACTGGCTGGCACACCCGCAGTTCTCCCAGGCCATCGACCAGTTCCTGCAGCGGGAAACGCGCGGCATCGGCGCCTACCTCGACGAACTCAACGAGCACAGCCCGTTCAAGCGCGCGGGAGAATCGCCCTGACGCACCGGCGCTTTCGGTCATAATCGATGCTCGCGACCGCGCCCCGATCGTCCGTGCCGCGCGCATCGTCTGCGCTTGCCTGCCTGCACGATCCCCGGACCCGCCCGACTGATAAAAGCCAATCCCACGACAACTGAGGAGACTGACATGATCGGAGAACCGGTCGCGCTGACCGTCCGTCGCAACATCGAGCGCCCCGCGCCTGCGCTGCTGGCAGCGTATCAGGGCGCCCCGACCGGGTTCGTGACCGACGCCTACAACGGCAAGGGCTGCATGGACTACCGCATCAAGCCGCTCACCCCCGACATGTACCTGTGCGGACCTGCCGTCACCGCGTACTGCCCTCCCGGCGACATTCTGGCCGTCATGGCCACGCTGGACTTCGTGAAGAAGGGCGACGTGATCGTGATCGCCGGCGGGGGCGACAACCTCGCCGCGAAACTCGGCGACCTGTGGTTGCTGTGGGCGGCCAGGCTCGGCGTGGCGGGTATCGTCTGCGATGGCCTGGTGCGCGACGTGAAGGGGCTGCTGGCCGCGGGCGTGCCGGTCTTCGCCCGCGGCGCCTGCCCCAACGGCGGATTCAAGACCGGTCCGGGAGAAGTGAATCTGCCGGTGAGCTGCGGCGGCATCGCCGTCTCGCCCGGCGACATCGTGGTCGGGGACCGCGACGGTGTGGTGGCGGTGGCGCTCGACCAGGCCGAGCGCGTGGCGACTCAGTTGCAGGCCGTCAAGCAGAAGGAGGTCGAGGCCGAGGCTCGCGTTAAGGCAGGCGAGAAGCTGGAGTTCTGGAAGGAAGCGACGCTCGCGCAGCGCGGCGCCATCCGATACCTCGATTGAGCCCTCGTGCGGCGGCGAGCGCCGCGCCGCGCGATCAGGTGGACGGCGAGGCGGCGCGCACGCGGATGTCGCGCGCCATCCACAGCGCGGACTCGACGCCGCTGTAGTAGCGCGGGAGGACGGCCACGTCCTGGAACCCGGCGGCGCGGTAAAAGCGACGCGCGCTCACGTTGTTCAACCGCACCTCGAGATGGATTGCACTCAGGCCGGCGGCGCTCGCCGACGCCTCGAGCCAGCGCAGCATTGCGATGCCCACCCCGCCACGCTGGTAGGCCGGCTTGACGGCGAACAGGTTCAGGTGCGCATGGTCGTCGCCGAAGTGCATCATCGCGAATCCGACCACCTTGCGGCCGACGGCTGCAACCAGCGTCGACGTATCGCGATCGACCATGTTGCGCGCCACGCGCGTGCGCGTCCAGGACCACGCCAGTCCGTGCTCGATCAGATCGCGTGACATGAGCGCGATCTCCATGGCATCGCCCGGCTGAGCAAGCCGCATCTGCACGCCCCGGCGCATCACGCCCAGCCTCCCATGTGCACGCGCGCTTGTCGACATTCGATGTTCACGTTCCTTCACTCTCTCGATGAGTGCTCCGGTCTCCTCGTCCGCCAGTATAGACCGGCATCCCTGGCGCCGCGCAATCTTTCCCGCGGGCACGCAGCCGAAAATGAGAAAGGCCTCCGCGGAGGCCTTTCAGGCAGCCAGGGCGCCCGCTCAATTGGTCGCGGGCTTGGGCGCCGATTCGGCAGCCTCCTCGGCCTTGCGCGCCGCCAGCTGATCCGGGCAATAGACCTCGAGCGTCTCGTCGTAGCACCAATGCGTGCCGAACCCGTCGTTCTTCTTCACGCACTGATAGAGATACTGTCCCATCTCGTCCGTGAAATGGCAGCCCTTGAAACGCTGCATGGCCCGTTCGCGCTGGTAGGTCGGAGCGGCGTCGCCTTCGGCCAACGCGGGAGCGGAAATTCCGGCGCTGACCAGCAGGATGGCCAGTGCGCGCTTGAGATCTGTGGGCATGAACGTACGTCCTCGGCGAATGTCGATGGCAAAACGGATCTCCCCTCGCTCCGATCCGCCTCGCCCGCGGTTCCTGATTCCGGTCCACCGTGCGGGCTTTGGCATTCTACGCCAACATGCTGGAGCGCGAGCCTGCGCAACGACGAGGACCTGCACGAACGATGACACTGCTGCTCTGGATGCTGGCGCTTACCCTGGTTGCGGTCGGCGTAGCCGGCACGATCCTCCCCGCGCTGCCCGGCGTGCCCATGGTGTTCGGCGGTCTCCTGCTCGCCGCCTGGGCCAATGGGTTCCATGCCGTCGGCTGGCCCGTTCTGACGGTGCTGGGGGCGCTTGCACTGCTCAGCTTCGTGGTCGACTTCGCCGCAGCGAGCCTCGGAGCCAGGCGCGTCGGCGCCTCGCGTGCGGCCATGCTGGGGGCGGCGCTGGGGACGCTGGTCGGCCTGTTCTTCGGGCTAGCCGGGCTGCTGGTCGGTCCGTTTGCCGGTGCGGCAGCCGGACAATTCCTGGTTCGCCGCGACGTCGCCGACGCGGGTCGGGCGGGATTTGGCGCCTGGGTCGGGTTCCTGGTCGGAAGCCTGGCGAAGCTCGCCCTCGCACTAGCGATGGTGGTGATCTTCGCCGTGGCCTGGTTCGTGTGAGGCGTGCGCTTTATTCTGCATCCGGCTGATTCTGCGGCGATGCAAGCTGGAAGGGCTCCAGCGCCAGGCACGCGTCGTTGATGCGCCGAATCGTCGGAAAGTCGCTCAGGTCGACCTTGAAGCGGTGGGCGTTCGCCACCTGCGGCACCAGCGCGCAGTCGGCCAGGCCGGGGCTGTCGCCATGACAGAACCTGCCCGTGTGCGGCTCGCTCATCAGCCGCCGTTCCAGCGCGGTGAAGCCCATCTTTACCCAATGGTGGTACCACTCGAGCTTCTGGTCTTCTCTCGCGCCGAGCTTGCCGGTGAGGTAGTTGAGCACGCGCGGGTTGTTCAGCGGATGGATCTCGCACGCAATGATGAGCGCGAGGGAGCGCACGCGTGCGCGCTCGAACGGATCGCGCGGGAGCAGCGCCGGCTCGGGATATCGCTCCTCGAGGTATTCGATGATGGCCAGCGACTGGAACATGCGGTGCCCGGCGTCCTCCAGCACGGGCACCAGGTTCTGGGGGCTGACGGCAGAGAACGCCTCGCCGTACTGCTGGCCTTTGCCGAGATGCACACTGACCGGATCGGCGCTCAGACCCTTCAGCGCCAGCGCGATGCGCACCCGGTAGGCGGCGGAACTGCGAAAGAAGCCATACAACTGCATGTCGTCTCTCCGGTCAGCGTTGCGTGCCATGCACGCGGGCGAGCAGTCCGGCTGCGGCGGCCATGTCCTCGACGTCGTCGAACATCGGCACGCCGGCGTCTTCCATCCTGCGCATCCATGCTTCTCTTCGCTCCAGCGTGCCCATCATCGCGTGCAGGAGCGGAACGGTAGAGCCGCGCGCGATCTCCGCCAGCCGGTCGACGACCGCGTCGGCATCGACCATGAAGGGAACCACGTGGATCATCAGGATCGCGTCGAAGCTGCCTGCGGCATGTTCCAGCGCCGCCTGCAGCGTGTCGCCGAAGCGATCCTCGCGCGCGTCGGCGAGCAAGTCGAGCGGGTTGGCCACGACTGCCTCGGACGGGTACAGGCCGCGCAGCCGCCCGGCCAGTGCCGCCGGCAAGCCCGGTAGTTCCAGCCCCTCCTCCACGCAACGGTCGGCACACAGCACGCCGGGGCCGCCGGAGTTGGAAAGGAGCAGCACGCGCTCGCCGATGCCATGCGGGTGGGCGGCAAGCGCCTTTCCCGCCCGTAACATCGCGCGCAGGCTGGACACGCGCACCACCCCGGCATCCCGACAAAAAGCCGCGGCTTGCGCATCGGAGGGCGCCGAGGAACCCGTATGCCGGTACGCCGCCTCCCGGCCCGCTGCCGTGCGCCCGCCGATCAGCGCCACGATCGGCTTGCGCGCGCAGACGGCGCGTGCGACGTCGCGCAGGCGCGAATCTGCCCCGACCGTCTCGGCGTACAGCAGGATCACGCGGCACGCGGGATCCTCGCCGAGCTGCTCCAGGTATTCGACCAGACCCAGCTGCATCGCATTGCCCACCGATACCACCGCGCCCAGGGGAATACCCATGCGGTGGCTGGCGGCGATCGCCTCCTCGGCGATGGCCCCCGATTGCGAAATCAGTCCCACGCTCCCTCCGCGTGGCAGGTCGCGGTAGAAGGTCACGGCACAGGGCTGCGCGGCATCGAGCAGGTTGATGAGCCCCGCACAGTTCGGTCCGGCGACCCGCAATCCATGCGCCTCGCACAGGTCGCGCAGTGCCCGATCGCGCGCCTGGCCCTCCTCCCCACCCTCCGCGAAACCACCGGGCAGCACGAGCAGGTTGCGATGTCCGCTCGCCGCCGCCTCCGCCACCACATCGAGGATGAGGTCCGGCCGCACCACGATCACGGCCAGCTCGCATGGCGGATCGACCTGCGCGAGCGTGCGCGCCACTGGCAATCCCAGCAGTTCGCCGCCTTTCGGATTGACCGGGACGATGCGTCCGGCATAGCCGCTTCGGATCAGATTGCGCAGCACCGCTCCGCCGGAACTGCTGGGCCGGTCGCCGGCTCCGACCACGGCCACGCTGCCGGCAAGAAGGAAGGACTGCAGGGATCGGCTCACGGCGATGAAGCGCTGCTGGCGGAGGAAGGAAACCCCGATTGTAGCCAAGCCGCAGCGAGCGCCTCAGCGCGCAGGCGCCGAAGCCAGATCGAAGCGGAAGTAGCGCTCGAGCAGGCGCGCGTCGTCGAAGTGGCGACGCCCGACGAAAGCCGTGGCGTGCCGGCCCCATTGGCGCATGGCGCCCGGACTGCGCACACCCATCGGCCAGAACACCAAGCGCTCGCCGCGCTCGGAGCCTGCCACCATGCCATCGCTGCGGAAGGCGCTGCGGCGTCCTCCCTCGTCCAGAGGCAGCGAGCGCAGGGCGTCGTCGGTCTCCGGCACGAGGTCGCGGGCAGCCGTTCGCACCGCGTCGACCGCGTGCACGCGCTGCAGGAAGTGGGTCCGGGCGGCCACGCGCACGGCCAGGCGAGCAGCGATGCGATCCAGACGTTGCGGCACGAAGGCACCTTCCTCGAGGGTGCTGCGCTGCGCCAGCGGCACTGCGCGCACGGTCGGAAAGAACTGGTGGTAGCAGCCGCAGCTGTGAATGCTGTCGAAGATCAACGGCGCACCGTCCGGCGCCAGTGTCACGCGCCAGACGATTCCATCGAGCTGCCCCGCCAGGAGATCGAGCGCCGATGCTTTCGGCCGCGCGGGAAACCAGACGCTGTACACGAGCTGCAACAACGTGTGCGTCCCCGCGCGGGTGTAAGCGATGCGTCGATACTCGGTGGGTTGCGCGGTGTCGACATGCAGCACTGCGCCCGAACTCCACCGCACCCGGCCGATGCGGTCGTTCTCATCCAGCTCGTCCACCACCCATACGGGCGCGTGGACGGCGAACAGTCGGGTCAGCGTAATGGGGTCAGGACGGGGAATCCCGAGCGCATCCGCCGGCATCCGCATCCTGACGGCCGGTGGATCGCTGGAGGCGGTCCGGTACGCAACCAGACGCCCGCGCACCGGCAAGTCCGCCGGCGCAGTGGCGAACGCGCGCGCGACCTCCGCCTGGTAGCGGCGCACCCCGGCGGCAAACGGCACGCGGGTGAGCCAGTAGACACCCGCCACGCGCTTCCACGTGTCGTAGTCATCCGGCACGCGCGCGACGCGGCGCAAAGTCTCGACCCGCGATGCGTCGGCGAGGTCGGCCGACGACAGGCGCGTGGCGCAGTCGCGCAGCCGTGCGTCCACATCGACATCGTCGAGGGCGATGCGATCGAGGTCGGCTCTGGGAAGATTGGCGAGCTCGATCGTGCGCGCCTGCAGATCGAGTGCCACGAGCTGGTCCATCCAGGCCCGGACCTGGTCCTGGCGCAGGTCCTCGTTCGCGAAGCTCGCCAGCAGCCGGTCGACGCGCAGGTAGGGGAAGCCGGCGATGCGCGCGGCCCCGCCGTCGCGCACAGCGGCCCGGTCGATGGAGGCGTCGAGGACGTGATAGAAGGCCCGGCAGGCATCCAGGGCATCGCTGCCAGATGGCGCGACCGGCCGCAGCGGTGCACACCCGCTCGCCACCAACGCGGCCAGGACGACGCGCAGCACACGCCACGTCACGGTGCCGTGCGTCCTGCGGCGGCGCCGCGCCGCTCGATTTCGCCGGTCAGACCCTCGAACTGCCGCGCGACCATGGCCCGCAGCACCGCCAGGCCGATCCAGGGCGGCAGGTGGAAATCCGGCACCAGGCGCCCGCTGTATTCGACGCGCACGCCGTGAGGGAGCGGCACCAGCCGGTACGTCCCTTCGAACACGCGGAAGTCGCCGCCGGTGCCAAAGGCGCGGACGCGCTCGTAGGGCTCCTCGACCACCGATAGCTCGACGCACACCGGGATGCGGTAGAACAGCCACCCGGCACGGCCGCGCTGCTCCACCGTCGCGGTGCGCCCGCTGCGCGCCACCACCCTGCTCGCCTGCAGGTCGGGCACGAACTCTGGGTAACGATCGTACGCGGTCAGCACATCCCAGGCGAGCCGTGCATCGGCTGCAATCTCCGCGACTGCGTGGACGACCACGCCCTCGCCCTCACGGTGTGCCTCCACGAGTGCCGCGGCGGGCGCCGCAGGCCCTGCAGCGAAGGCGCAGACGGCAACCCCCAGCAGGACAGCCGCGCGCACCCGATACTCACTCGGCGAACCAGCCGGCGACTCTCGCCTCGTTGGCGCGCATCCACGCCTGGGCAGCCTCGCGCGGCTGCATGCGCTCGACGTTCACGAGGCGATCCATTTCCGCCACGCCGTCGAGTCCGAGTTGTATGCGGGACAGGACGCGCAGCGTGCGCGCCGGCGCCCCCTCGACCCAGGTCTTGCTCGCCACCAGCGTGCCGTTGCTCGCCGGACCCAGCACGCTTTTGGGGTCGTCGAGGGGGCGCATGCTGCCGACGCGGTTGATGTAGTGCGGATACCACAGCGGCATCACGAACCAGGCTCGTGCAGCCAGCGCACGCCCATAGGCGCCGTGGAAGTCGGACAGCGTTCCCGGTCGAAGCGTATATCCCGCCTCGTCCAGCGCATAGGCCTCGATCACTTCGGCCGAGAGCATCATGTTGCCGGAGTCGCGTCCAGTGCCCTGGATCACCTTGCTCATACGCTCCGCCACCTCGGGCTTGCGCAGGTCACCGATGCCGGTCACGGCATCGGCCGGCACGTAGGCCGGCACCATCCAGGCGAACCGCGCACCCTCGTACAGCACGCCCAGTTCGACGGCCTGCGGTCCGTACTGCGACCAGTACACCGCGTGTCCGTGAGGAAGCCAGGCCGCCACCAGCAGGTCCACGTCGCCCGCACCGAGCTTGGGAAAGATCTGCGCATGGCTGCCGGTGGTGATCTCGACGGCATGGCCAAGCCGCTCGAGCACCTCCTGCACCACACCGGCCGTGACGGCATAGAAGCTCAGCCCGATCTGGCCGAGCCGCACGGAGTCGGCCTGCTCGGCTCGGACGGGAGAAGCCACGCTGCACGCGAACAGCGCGGCGGCGAGGAACAGGGTGGATGCGCGCATGAGGCACTCCTGGCGTGATGCCGGCAGTCGGGGTTGCGATTGGATTCTAGGCACTCGGCCTGGTTCACGCGCGTCCGGCAATCCGGTGCGGCGGCACGCGGATTGCCGGCCCGGTATCGAGGAGGTACCACCATGGCGCAGGAACTGGACGAGGGTCGGGTTCAATTCGGACCGCGACCGGGCCCCGTGGAGACGCTGGGCGAGGCGCCCGGCGGCTGGACGGGCAAGTGCGAAGTGTGCGGCAACGAGTACGCGATGGCTTTCGAGGTGATCACAGCGGGCGAACGGCACGTCTTCGACAGCTTCGAGTGCGCGATCCACAAGCTGGCACCGCGGTGCGAGCACTGCGGTTGCCGGATCCTGGGGCACGGCATCGAGGGCGGTGGGCGCTTCTTCTGCTGCGCGCACTGCGCGCGGCAGGCGGGGATCGCCGGCGCGGTGGACAACACCTGAGGCAGCCTCACCCGCGCAGCAGGCGCACGACCTCGACCAGCGTCTCGGGCGTTCCAAAGCCGCCTGCCTTCGTCAACAGAAGCAGTGGGCGTCCGTCCACCTGCAGAGCCGAATACGGAATGCCGGGAATCAGATCGCCCATCACACGCAGGCACGCGCACGACAGGGCCTGCAGGATGGCGACGGCGGTGTCTCCGCCGGTGGCAAGCAGCGCATCCACCTGCCGGCCGCGCACGCGTGCCACGACGCCGGCGGCGAGTCCGCGCGCCACCGCTTCCGCATCCCCCTCGCGCCCCTCGGCATCCGGCGTGGCACGCACGATCTGAACGGACGCAGGACTGGCGAGCAGGGCTTGCACATCCACCACCCCGTTCGGGGCGCCGAGCACCATGACCCCCGGTTGACGCGATAGCGCGGCGACCTGTGCCGCGCTTTGCTCGGCGCGCGATCCGACCGCGATCAGCAGATCCCCGCGCAGTCGCGGCGCGGCGGGCGGTGGCGCACTGGGCATACAGGTGCGCGCCACCGCGCCGGCCATGCCGGCGGATCCCACCAGCACGCAGTCGTGCAATCTGCCGCGCAGTGCCCGCACCACGCGCTCGAGGTCTTCGTCGGTGCCGCTGTCGACCACGTGAACGTGTACGCCTGCGTTCGGGCCGTCCAGTACGATTGCACCGCCCGCCGGCACCCGCATGACGCGCGCACCGGGCAATGCGGCGCGGAATACCGCATCGAGCGGGTCGAGCGGCGGCGGTGACAGCGCATCGCGCGCGAACTGCGTGGCGTGCAGCGGTTGGCCGCGAACGTGCACGACCCCGTCGAGAACCGTGCGTCCCTGGGCGGGGAACGCCGGGGCGATGACCGCATGGCGGCGTCCGCTTGCCTGCAGCATCGCCAGCGTTTCGGCGACCACGTTACCGCGCAGAGTGGAGTCGATCTTCTTGATCAGGATCGGCGCGTCCGCCGGGCACAGTCCACGCATGACCTCGCGCACCAGCGCGGCGGCACGATCAGCGGGAAGATGGCGCGAGGTGGCATTGATGGATACGACCTTGGCGCCTTCGAACTGCGCCGCCGTGCAGGCGTGCGCATCGACCACCACGACCGTGTGCTGCCCGCGCGCGGCAAACGGCCCGGCGACGTCGAGCGCACCGGTCAGGTCGTCGGCGACGATGGCGACTTCGACCGCCATGCCGGCCGGCCGGTCAGGCCGCCGCGGCGGTAGTCGGGAGGCGGTCCGCCATCATCCGGCCGTAGGCGATGGCGCTGTTCATGTTCACCGGGCTCGCCTTTCCGGTCCAGGCGATGTCGAACGCCGTGCCGTGATCCACCGACGCGCGACGGATCGGCAAGCCGAGGCTGACGTTCACCGTCGTATCGAAGGCGATCAACTTGGTCGGGATATGGCCCTGGTCGTGGTATTGCGCCACCACCAGGTCGAATTGCCCGTTCAGGGCGCGATAGAACACGGTGTCGCCGGAGATCGGCCCCTTGGCGTCGATGCCCTCCTTCTGGGCAAGCTCGATCGCCTGCGCAATGCGCTCCTCCTCGTTGCCGAAGATGCCACCCTCGCCGCAGTGCGGGTTCAGACCTGCCACCGCGATGCGCGGGCGTGCGATGCCGAGCGCCTTGAAATGCTCGTTGCCGATGCGGATGGTCGCCAGCACGCGCTCCACCGTCGCGCGCTCGGTCGCACCCTTGAGGCTAACGTGGGTGGACACGTGCACGGCATTGAGCTTGTCCGAGGCGAGCAGCATGAAGGACGACTTTGCACCGGTGAGGTGCGCCAGCAGCTCGGTGTGACCGTCGAAGTGGTGGCCGGCCGCGTGCAGCGCGGCCTTGTTGAGCGGCGCGGTGACGATCACGGCAATCTTGCCCGCGAGCGCGAGCTCGACCGCCTTGACCACGTACTGGTAGGCGGCTTCGCCCGCCGCGGCGCTGATCTTGCCGTCCTCGATCGCATCCGCGCCCGTGCTCGGCACGTGAACCACCGGCACCTGCCCATCGCGCGCGTCCAGCCCGTCGACGTAGTCCAGGCCGGCACCGACCATCTTGTCGGCGCGCCCGAGGATGCCGATGTTGCCGATCACGGCAGTCGCACTGCGCCGTTCGGGCGTCATCTGCTGCAGGGACTTGACGATGATCTCGGGGCCGATCCCAGCGGGATCTCCCATGGTGATGCCGATTCTTGCCAGCGCGCTCATTGCGGGGCCTCGGTAAGTGGATCCGACGTGGAATTGGAGACGGATGGCGACGCGGCGTTCACTGCTCGCCCATCTCGACGGCCCGCATCGTCGCGCGCACGTCGGAAGGGCTGGCCAGTTCGCCGCCGGCGTTGCCGATCGCGTCCGCTGCCATCTTCACCCACTCCAGGTTGCTGCGGGTGGAGCCGAACGGCGCATCCTCCAGGCCAACGCGTACGTGGCCGCCTTCGGCCACCGTGCGCGGAATCAGCGGCAGCACGTCCACCGCCAGGCCGCTGAGCATCCACTGGGCGCCAGGCGCCACCTGGTCCAGCAGGTTCAGGTACGCGGTCAGGCCGTAGTCCTCGGGCGGGAAGCCGAAGGTGAAGCCGGAGGAGAACATCAGCCGGTAGATCGGCGCGGGGCAGCTGCAACGCCAGTGCAGCGTCGCGCCCAGGCGCATGAAACCGGGTTCGTAGATGGCGTAGGCGGGATGAAAGCGGTGGCGGCGCGCCAGGCCGAGGACGTGCCGCAGGTGCTCCTCGGTGTTCGCGTACACGAAGCCGTTGCGATCCTCGCGCAGATCGTCGTAGAGCGCCATGTTGCAGGAGCCCGGGTCGACCGCGGCCCACTCCAGCAGGCTGCGCCGCGCCAGTTCCTCGACGTGCGCATATCGCTCCTGCGGGCTGCCCTCGTGGCTGAAGGGCAGCGTGGGATAGACGATGGCGTCGCACTGGGAGCGGATGCCGGTGATGATGGCGGCGTAGAGCTCCGGGTCGTCCTTCTGCCTGCCCGTGGCGACGTCGTAGGGATGCAGGTGGATGATCGCGGCGCCGGCTTTCGCGCAGTCGACCGCCTCGGCCACGATCTCGTCGATCGCGATCGGCATCCGCGGTTGCTTCTTGCGGCCCCACGCACCGTTGACGGCGACCTCGAGCCAGGTCTTGCGGTTCTCGTCGTTCATGGTTCCAGCCTGTTGCCCCGTCCGGATCAGACGAGCTTGACCCTGAGTTCCGTCAGCCCCTGAATGCCGCCGACCAGCACGTCGCCCTGCTTCACGGCGCCCACCCCCGCCGGCGTGCCGGTGAAGATCAGGTCTCCCGGCTGCAGACGGTAGTACTGGGAGAGGAAGGCAATGGTGTCGGGCACGCTCCAGATCATGTCGGACAGATCCTGCGACTGGCGCAGTTCTCCATTGACGCTCAACGTGATCGCGCCGGAGGAGTGATGGCCGTGGCTGGCGACGGGATAGATGGCCGAGATCGGCGCCGATTCGTCGAAGGCCTTGCCGAAATCCCACGGACGCCCCGCATCCTTGGCTTCCTGCTGCAGGTCGCGCCGCGTCATGTCCAGGCCGACGGCGTAGCCGTAGACGTGCTCGAGTGCGCGCGCGGCCGGGATGTTCGCCCCTCCTCGGTGAATCGCCACCACCAGTTCGATCTCGTGATGCAGATTACTGGTGCCCGGCGGGTAGTGCATGTCGGCGCCGTCGGTGACGACGGCATCGGCCGGCTTGCAGAAGAAGAACGGCGGCTCCTTGTCCGGATCCTTGCCCATCTCGCGCGCGTGCGCTGCGTAGTTGCGGCCCACGCAATAGATGCGGCGCACCGGAAAGCGGCCCTTGTGCCCGAACACGGGAACGGAAGCGACCGGGGGCACCTCGATGACGAACGATTCAGCCATGCCTGCGCGGCTCCTCTGATGTTTCAAATCCAACGCCAAACGCAAAGAACGAAAGAACGCAAAGATCAGCGAAGGAAACTGCGGCGGTTGCGTGTCCCTGCATCCTTCGCGCACGTTGCAGTCTTCACGCTCTCGGTGTCGAAAGCTGTTGCGGTCAGAACAAGAAGAACGCATTGCGAACGATGCCCAGCGGCCAGCGTCCGGAAGCGAACAGCCGATATTTTCTCATGAACAGGTGCCCCGCCCCCTGCCCTGCCAGGCACGCGAGCGTAGCGGTGTGCAGCGCCATGGACGCGGCACCGGACGCGGCGCGCACCAGCGCGGCATCGACGCCACCGTCGCGCTGCGCCGCGTCTGCCGCCGCTGCATGGATCATTTCCGCCGCCGCCCCGGTGACGGCGCTGAGGCGCTCGAGCAGTGCGGCCTGGCCCAGGCGCGCGCCGGCCCTCCCCATTAGATGTGCGCGCTCGGCCTCCTCGCGCGTCCACCATTGCGTGTCCCAGCCCGGATCGTGCGCGATCCCGGCTGCCTCTCGCCAGCCCATGACGACGTGCAACGGCAACTCGTCGTGGCCCAGCGCTGCCAGATAAGCGGCCGCGTGGCGGCGGTCCGACGGCGTGAGCGGGAGGCCCAGGCCGGCGAACCAAGCGACATTCGCGAGGCCGGGCAACCGATGCATCACGCCGCCAACAGTTCCTCGCGCCACACCCCCATCGCCCGCTGCACCGGACGGTCGGAGAAGCTGAACAGCACGGTCTCGCGATCGGCCTGCAGGCGGCACTCGGTCCAGGCCGGCACCACGAAGGTGTCGCGCGCGGAGAACGAGAATGCTTGCCCGGCGATGTGCACCGCCCCTGCGCCCTCGATGGCGTGGAACACCGTGCCATCCGTCGCGCGATAGCCGACCCCGGAGAACCGCGCTGGAAGCAGTTGCACGAAAGCAGCCATGGTGGGCATGACCGGACCGCCGGTCGCAGGATTGATGAACTGCATCTTGTAGCCGTGCGCGCAATGGGGCGAACCGTCGTGCGAGACCCGGCGCAGCGAGTCGCGCGTGCGGTCGTACGGATAGGCGAACACCGGCGAGGCCGGTGCGCTCGGTTCGTAGTCGACCGGCAGCAGGTTGTTGCCGTAGCGGGCGAGCGCATCGCCTTCGGCACGCGCCACGCGCTGCACTGCCCGCGTGCCGTTCTCCGCGAAGCCGCAGTCGAAGAAACGGATCAGCGGGATGTCGAGGCCGTCGAGCCACACCACCGGCTCCGCGGCGTCGCTGCCATGATCATGCCAGGTCCAAGAGGGCGTGATGATGAAATCGCCCGGGTGCATGGTTGCCCGTTCACCCTCGACTGCGGTGTAGGCGCCGCTGCCCTCGACGATCAGCCGCAACGCCGACTGCGTGTGGCGATGGCTGGGCGCCACCTCGCCGGGAAGGATGAGCTGGAGGCCGGCGTAGAGCGATTGCGTGATCGCCGACGAGCCCGGCATGCCGGGATTCTCCAGGATGAGCACGCGTCGCACCGCTTCGGCCGCACTGATCAGCGTCCCCGACTGCATGAGCCACGGCCACACCTCCTCGTAACGCCACAGCGCCGGGACGCAGGGCGAGTTCGGCCGCTCGGGCACCAGGGCGGCGAGCGACTCCCACAGCGGGGTCATGTGTTTCGCCGCGATCTGCTCGTAGTACGCAGCGCGCGCCGCACGGGGGTCGACAGGCTGGATCATCTCGCTGCCCTCTTACTTGAATCGAACCTCATCCACCACGAAGGTCACGCAGGCTCACGAAGAGCTTTCAACACCGAGGACACAGAGGATCACCGAGCGAGGCTGTCGATCTCTCCGCAGTTCCTCTTTCCGCCTCTGTGCCCTTGTGTTGAACGGTCTATGGTTCTTCGTGTTCTTCGTGGCGAACACATCGGCTCGACGCTCACAGAGCAGGCAGCCTCAACCCGAAGTCTTTCTCCACCAGCTCGGTCACGCGATTGGTGAAGTCGGCGCGCATCTCGTCGTTGGTCCGCTGTTTCAGCCGCCACTTCAGATAGATCTCGTTGTTCCTGGACTTGCTCGAGCCGAAGAACGCGGGTGTGATCGGGAAGTAGCGGTCGATGGCATCCTGCACTTCGGCGCCGCGTCCGGCCTGGATCAGTTCGAGGCAGAAGTCCCTGCCGAACTTGGCGTGGAACTTCTCCTCCGGCATGGTGATCCGGCCGAGGTTGCGCAGCGGCACGAACGAACAGTGCAGCAGGTCCTCGACCTGCAGGATCTCGGCATAGTCCGCGATCGCCTTGATCACGCAGAACTCCGGCCAGGTACGCAGTTCGAACTCGAAAATGGACAGCGGCTTCTTGTTGGCGGGATCCATGCGCTCGGGCGCCACACCGATCTCCTCGGCCAAGGCACGGAAGCGCACGTGGTGGTGATACTCCTCCATCGCCACGCGGCAGGTGAGCCATTTCGCATAGGGCGTCGGCGCCAGCGCGATGGCGGGTTCATCGAACACCTGGGCGCCGTAGAGCTCGTTCACGGCATGGCTGATCACGATCTTCTCCACCGCCGTGCGGTACTCCTCAGGCTGCGTCTTCAGATCGGCGGCGGACTTGACTTCCAGGATGGCGGAGTCGGACAAGAGGGCCTCTCCTACAGCAAGGGTTCGGTATTGAATGCCTCGAGATCGCTGGTCAGATCGGTGAAGTGCTCGCCCATCTCGACACTCGCGAGACTGTCGAGTGCCTCGGGGGTGAGATGCTCGAGAGGCGGCACCACGATACGCGCGACGGGACGCGGCTGCGAAAACAGGAAGACCTCGCGACCGCGCACGCCGAACAGCTGACCGGTCACGCTGCAACCGGGCGCGCACAGCCAGCCGACCACGCGGGCCACGTAGTCGGCGGGGACGGTCAGGGCGCGCGCCTTGTATTGCGCCTGCGCCGCGTTCGCAGGATGGATGGACTCGGTCACGCGGGTGGCGGCGAAGGGCGCCAGCGCGTTGCAGTGGATGCCGGAACGTGCCATGTCCAGCGCCACCACCCGTGTGAGCCCGACCAGTCCGGCCTTGCTGGAGGCATAGGCGGACTGGCCGAAATTGCCGTACAACCCCGCGGTCGAGACGACGTTGACGATGCGTCCCGGCGCGCGCCCCTGTTTCACCGCTTCGCGCATGATGGGGGTGGCGGCGGCCAGCAACGCGAAGGCGGCGGTGAGGTTGGTCTGCAGTACGCGCTCGAAATCCTCACGGCCAGCCTTGAAGATGAAGGCATCGCGCAGAATCGCGGCATTGTTCACGACCACGTCGATGGCGCCGTACTCGCGCAGCGCGAGATCGACCAACGCCTGTGCCGCATCCGGCTCCGCCACGTCCCCGGCGAAGGCGCGCGCCCCGATCGTGCGCGCCGCCGCCTCGACAAGACCGGGATCGGGGGTACGACCGCCGATGTCCACGCCGGCATCGGCCACGATCACCCGTGCACCCGCGCGCACGAACGTTTCCGCCACCGCGCGTCCGATCCCTCGTGCGCCACCGGTGACGATCGCCACGCGATCCTTCAGATCGAAACCGCTGTTCATGGAAATCCCCGTTTCACAGTGCGTCCACCGGCTGAGGCGACACCGCACCGTAGAAGGCGTCAGCATGCACGTCGCGCGCCGCAACCCCGCGCGCGCGCAACACCTCGGCCGTGGCATCGACCATCGCCGGCGGTCCGGCCAGATAGGCTTGGAATCCGGTGAGGTCGGCGAAATCCTCCCCGACCGCATCGGCCACCATGCCCGACCGGCGCCTTGCGCCGGCCCTGCCGGCGGAGAGCACGACGTGCACGCGCAGATTGGGATGGTCGCCCTGCCAGGCGCACAGCTCGGCCTCGCCGTAGACGTCGCGCTCCTCGCGCACACCGAGGTATAGATGGATGGGATCGCGCAGGCCGGCGTGCAATGCAGCGCGCACGATGGAGCGGATCGGGGCGAGTCCGGTCCCTCCGGCCACCGCCAGGACGGCCCCGGCGTGGCGCTCGCGCAGATAGGACGTGCCGAATGGCCCGCTGACGCGCACCGCATCGCCCAGGCGCAGCCGGTCTCGAATCTGTCCGCTGACGCCGCCGGGCAGCACGCGCACGTGGAATTCCAACCCGGGCTCGAAGGGCGCGTTGGCCATCGAATAGTCGCGCGGTGCATCCGGCGCGAACGCGAACTGCAGCTTGGCGTACTGCCCGGCGGAGAAGGTGAACGGCCCCCCCGACTCGATCTCGAGGCGCAAGCGCAGTACGTCGTGCGTGAGTGCCTCCAGCGCGCTCACGCGACACTGCATCACGCGCGAGGGATGCATGACGAACTCCTCGGCATCGAGGCGGCGGACCCGCACGTCGCCCCACACCTGCGTGCGACAGGCGAGCACGAGGCCGCGCGCGCGCTCGGCCGGCGACAGCGCGTGCTCGGAGTATTCCAGCTCGAAAATTTCGCCGGAAACCCACTCGCACTTGCACGCGCCGCAATTGCCCGCCTGGCAGCTGTAGGGAAATCCCACCCCGTTACGCAGCAGCGCATCGAGGATGGTCTCGCCGTCCTGCGCGTCCACCGGCTGGGCGTCCCCGTCGACGAGGATGCAGTGGTTCATGTCGAAGCGGCACGCGGCGCCGTCCTTCCCGGCACCGTCTGGTTTAGATAGGATGCGGCCATGGTACGCCAATTGTTGGACGTCCAACAAAGTGCCGGCGAGCAGCGCATCGTCCCGCACCGGTCGCCGCCCTGAGGGCGGGACGCGCGCACGCGCGTCCGCCGGCCTGGGCATGTTGCCGACCCTGCTCGGCTACCGCCTGCGCCTGGCGCAGCGCGCGGTGTTCGCCGATTTCCAGGCCAGCATCGGACAGTCCGGCGTCTCGCCCGGGCTGTTCGGCGTGCTGGTCATCATCGAGGCCAACCCGGGTCTGAAGCAGACCGAGCTCGCCAATGCCGCCCTGCTCGACCGCTCGAGCGTGGTGCCGGTGCTTGGCAAGCTCGAGGCGCGCGGGCTGGTCGCGCGCCGCGCGCCGCCCGACGATCGCCGGGTGAAGGGGCTGTGGCTCACCGCCGAGGGCGGTGCGCTGCTGCGCCGGCTCAAGCGCCGCGTGCTGGCGCACGAGCGGCGGCTCACCGCGGGGCTGCGCGAGCGGGAGCGCGCCCAGCTGTTCGATCTGCTCGAACGGCTGGCCTGTGTGGGTCAGCGCACCTGAGCGCGTCCATCCGCCTCTACCGCATCGAGCTCCGGCGCAGCGCCGGATCTGGCGATCAGGCCTCGTCACGGGCGCGGCGGGCACGCTTGACCTCGCCGCGCGCGCGCTTGTCGCGCAAACGTCTCTCGCGCATGGCGGCGCTCGGCCGCGTCGCCTTGCGCGCCTTGGGCGGCACGGCCGCCTGGCGCAACAGCTCGAACAGCCGAGCGCGCGCATCGTCCCGATTGCGTGCCTGCGTTCGGTAGCGATGGGCCTCGATCAGGATCACGCCGTCGGCGTTCATGCGCCGCCCGGCGAGCCGGCGGAGCCGTTCCCGGATCGGGTCGTTCAGTCCGGGCGATCTGGCGGCATCGAACCTTAGCTGCACCGCAGAAGCCACTTTGTTGACATTCTGCCCGCCCGGTCCCGGTGCGCGCTGAAAGCTCTCCGACAACTCGTCTTCACCGATGACGAGCCCCTCCGCTACGGCAAGCGTCCTGCTCATGGCGCGCCCACCCCAGCGGACGCAGTGCAGCCGGGCGATCCGATTACGTTGCGTCGCAACATCGACATTATCGGAAAACTGCCGACAAAACATGGACAAAGCGGTTCGATTCGCACTGGCTCACAGTTGCAAAGCATATCGATCAAGGATAAATTCCCAAGCGGATTTGCAGGGTCCAGCCGTGCGTTCGGAGGGCGGGACATGGCCGCACGCGGACCCGAACGAATCTCTAAGTTCAACAAGAAACGTCCGCAAGGACAAGTTGGAACTAAAACACTCCGATTGGGAGAGACGTCATGAACCGATGGAAGACGCAACTTGCCGGTGTCGCCAAGGCAATGTCGGCCGCAGCCGTTCTCGGCTTCGCCGCTCAGGCCACCGCAGCAGATATCACCTGGGATCGGCTGCTCAACGCCGACAAGGATCCGAACAACTGGCTGATGTATCACGGCTCCTTCAAGGGCTGGCACTACAGTGCACTCGATCAGATCAACAAGAACAACGTCAAGGATCTGAGCATCGCCTGGATCCACACGCCGGCCGCCGCCAAGCGCGGCATCCAGTCGTTCCCGCTGGTCGCTGACGGCATCCTGTACTACACCAGCTCGACCGGCCAGGTATGGGCGCTCGACGCCGCCACCGGCGCGTTCATCTGGAAGCACAGCGCCAAGATCGACCAGGAGCGTGCCGAAGGCACCTTCTACAACCCGTACAACCGCGGCCTCGCTCTCGGCTTCGGCAAGGTGTACGTCGGTACCGTCGACGGGCGCATGATCGCCCTGGATCAGAAGACCGGTCAGGTGGTGTGGGACAACATGATCATGACGGTCGAGAAGGGCAACAAGGGCTTCACCGGCGCCCCGGTCATCGTCAAGGACAAGGTTCTGATCGGCTCCAATGGCGGCGAGCTGTCCGGCTGCTGCGGCCCGATCTTCGCGGTCAACGCGCAGACCGGGGAAGTCGAGTGGCAGTTCGACAGCATCGGCGGCGACGAGCGCTCCCGTGCCTCCTGGGGCAACGACTCGTGGAAGGTCGGCGGCGGCGGCGGCTGGATGACCGGCTCCTACGATCCGCAAACCAACAGTGTGTGGTGGGGTACCGCCAACCCGGCGCCCGACTACGACTGGGCCGGCGAGAACTGGATGACCGAAGGCCCGCGCCCCGGCCTGAACCTGTACAGCTCCTCCGTGGTCGTGCTCGACGCCGACACCGGCACGCTGAAGGCGTACTTCCAGGAAATGCCGCACGACGCGTGGGACTTCGACAGCGCGGTGGGCGAGTTCGTGCAGATCGACCGTGGCGGCAAGCGCTACATGATTCACCCGAACAAGGGCGGCATCATGTTCGTGTACAACGCCGACCCGAGCGTGACGCAGGGCGACCAGGTGCTGAAGGTCGAAAACGCGTACATGCTCGGCAAGACGTTCAACTACGTCACGGGCGTCAACGCCAAGACCGGTGAGCTGATTGGCCGCCGCGATCTGCCGCTCGGCAAGCACACCAACGTGTGCCCGGCCATCGACGGCGCGATCTCCTGGAACACCGGCACCTACAACCCGAACACCGGGCTGTACTACAAGGTGACCCAGGAATGGTGCTTCGACATCGAAGTGCAGCAGGTGGACCGTCCGGCGGACTTCTCTGGCCAGTCCTACTTCGGTGCCTCGTGGACTGCGACGCATCCGGAAGGTCGTCAGGCGTTCGGCACGGTGCAGGCGTTCGACCCCATCACCAGCAAGAAGAAGTGGGAAGTCGAGATGAAGTATCCGCCGCTCGCCTCGCTGCTCTCGACCAAGGGCGGCCTGGTGTTCGTGCCGGGTGCTGACGGCACCTTCTACGCACTGGATGCAGATAACGGCAACAAGCTGTGGCAGCACAACAACGGCGTGGGCCACCACGGCGGGGTGATCTCCTACACCGCCAAGGGCAAGCAGTACATCGCTGTCGTGACGGGCTGGGGCAGCCACGTGGCCGGCAACTACGCGCCGCTGTTCGGCGAGCCGTTCGCCAGCATGCCGACCGACAACGGTCAGTTGCTGGTCTTCAGCGTGAAGTAATCCGAAGACGCTGCAGAGACGTTTAGGAGGGGCGGGGGAGATCCCCCGCCCCTTTTTCTTGCGGTCGCTGCACGGCAGAGACACCGATGATCGGGGTCTCGAATGTTTCGGCGGTGGCATAATTGCGGAATAAAAGTGTTATCTGGAGAAGCATCGAATATGTGCCTGTCTCGATCGAGAATTGCCCTCTTCACGTTCACGCTGGTGCTCGGTGCAGGCGTGGGCACAGCCGCAGCGAATGAGGACATCATCGAAGCCGCCAGGGCAGAAGCCCAGGAGAAGCATGGTGTCGACGTGAAGAAGGTTTTCGGTGCGCAGTGCGGCTTATGCCACGGCGGCTACGGAACGTCCATGGGCGGACGTGGCGGTGGACCGAAGCTGTCTGCCACCGCGATGACTGCCGAACAGGTGCACGGCCGGATCAGCGACGGCAAGCAAGGCATGATGCCGTCGTTCAAGAAGATGCTGAAACCGGAAGAGATCGACGCCCTGACCACCTACATCATGGCGCTCAAGTCTCGTAGCAAGTAGCCGGACGATGGTCGACGTGGAGTGAGAAACCGATGAGAAACATCCTGCAGGGCGCCGCCGTCTACGCCGTCGCCGCAGTCGCGCTTGCCGTGCCGCCCGCCGCATGGGGACAGGACATCGACGAGGCCATTGCCCCGGCGGTGAAGCTGGTCAACGAGAAGTATGCGGAGCACCACCTCGACATCAAGAAGCTGTTCGCGCAGCGGTGCAGCTGGTGTCATCAGGGCTACGGCATGCGTCAGGCGGACGGGCCGAAGCTCGGCGGGACCGACAAGTCGCGCGAACAGGTGGTCAAGCAGATCGCCAACGGCAAGTCGCCGATGCCTGGCTTCAAGAAGCAGCTGAAGGAATACGAGCTCGAGGCGCTGGCCGACTACATCAAGGCATTGCCGGCCAACTGACCGGCGCCGCAGGATGCGCAGAGGGCGGCCACGAGTCGCCCTCCGTGCATCCGTCCCTCAGGGCTTTACGAGCCGCAGTTCGAAGCGCACGCCGAAGCCCTCGTGCTTGCCCATCCCCATCATCTGGTCGCCGCGCTCGTTGAGCGTCAGCCGGGCCGTCATGGGTCCACCGCCACCCGGCGCCTGAAACGAGAACGTGGTGCCGTCGAAGCTGACTTTCTCCAGCGGGTGGACACCGTCGCCGAACGATTCGGCATTGGTCAGCTCCATCGTGCCGCCGCCGTCTCGGATCTCGAAGCGTGCCTTGCCGCTACTCATGCCGCGGTACCATGGGCCCTCCCAAATGCCGTCGATGGAACCGGTGTCGGCAGACTGGGAAAGCGCCGGGCTCGCGGCCACAGTCACGAGCAGCGCCAGGCCCTTCAAAATAGATCTTCTTCTGGTGCGCATGCAGGTCCTCGTCCGATGTGCCAGGATGGGCACAGTCTACTGCTTCACGCCGCCTGAACGCTCATTCCTTTCAGCATGAAGTACTGCAGCCAATGCGCGGCGCCGCTCGCGCGCCGCGTGCCACCCGGCGACTCGCTTCCCCGTCACGTGTGCGACACGTGCGGCATCATCCACTACGAGAATCCGAAGATGATCGTCGGCTGCGTCGCCGAATGGCAGGGTCGCGTGCTGCTGTGCAGACGTGCGATCGAACCGCGCTACGGACTGTGGACGGTGCCGGCCGGCTTTCTCGAGAACGGCGAGACCACTGAAGCCGGCGCACGGCGCGAGACGCTGGAGGAGGCGAATGCGCGCGTGGAGATCGACGACCTGTTCGCGCTGTATAACCTCCCGCACATCAACCAGGTGTACATGCTGTTCCGCGCGCGCCTGCTCGACCTCGACTTCGGGCCGGGATCGGAAACCCTGGAGACCCAGCTGGTGGACGAAACCGAGGTGCCGTGGAACGAGCTGGCGTTCGTGACGGTGCGCAACACCCTGACCCACTACTTCAACGACCGGCGCAGCGGCAGGTTCACCCTGCACATGGGTACGATCGAGCCGATGGGTCGCGGCGGCGCACTCGCCTCCGATTGATGGCAGGTCAGTGGAACACGCGGCCGGCGTCGATCACCAGCGTCTGCCCGGTGATCGTATCCGCGCCGCAAAGCGCCACCACCTGCCTGGCAATGTCATCCTTGTCCGCTGCCCGCTTGAGCAGCGCAGCGTCACGCGAGCGCTGGCGGTAGGCGGGATCGAGCGTCTGCGTGGCACGCGTGTCCTCCAGATAGCCGGGCGCGATGCAGTTGACCAGGATCGAGGGCGCCAGCGCGACCGCCATGCAGCGCGTGAGGTGGATGAGACCGGCCTTGGAGACCGCATACGGAATGGACGATCCCGACGGCGTCAACCCCGCGACGGAAGCGATGTTGACGATGCGCCCGCCGTCGCCTCGCTTCATCGCCTCGGCGACGGCCTTGATGCACAGCATCGGACCGGTCAGGTTGATCGATAGGATCTTGTGCCACTCGTCCAACGTGAGCGCGTCCAGGTCCGGAAACGGAATCCACCTGTTGTAGGCCGCGTCGTTCACCAGCACATCGATACGCCCGAACGCCTCCTGCACCTGCCGCGCCATGGCCGTCACGGACGCGGGGTCGGCGACATCGCAGCGCACCGCCTGCGCCCGCACGCCGTGGCCGCGCACTTCCGCCGCGACCGCCTGCGCCGCCTGTGCGCTGCGCGCATAGACCACCGCCACGTCGCTCCCCGCCTGCGCGAGCGCATGACAGATGCGCTGTCCGAGGCCGCCATTGCCGCCGGTGACGATGCTGACCTTGCCCGTCATCTGCATCTGAACTCTCCTCCGTTTCGACCGTTATGTGGAACAATGTTCACACAGATCGGCGAATCGGAGCAGGCATGCAGTTCGGGATCAAGGACATCCTCTTCACCATCGTGTCCGTTCTGCTGGTGCTCGCCCTCGCTTTCGGCGTCGCGGCACTGAGCGCGCCGCTACTCGACCGGGCCCTGGGCCGTTACGCACCCACCGTGACCGTCCTGCTGTTCATTTTCGGGGTGTTCCTCTTCACCGCGCTATACGCCAAGGTGCTGCGCCTGTTCCAGCCTTACCGTGAGGGAACGTACAAGGTCGATACCGGCACCTTCATGACGTTCTGGAAGTACTATCAGTTCAGCAACGACTGGACGCAGAGCGTTCTGGGATACGTGCTGCCGGTGAGCCTGCGCCGCGCGTTCTATCGCCTGCTCGGCGCGCGCCTGGGCAGCGGCGTGATGATCGCGGGCAAGCTGATCGAGCCGCCCATGATCGAGATCGGCGACTACTCGTTCATGGGGGAGAACAGCGTCATCACGGCGCACGCGATCGAAGCCGACCGCGTCACCCTGGACAAGGTGGTGATGGGAAAGCACGTCACGGTCGGCACGCTCGCCATCGTCATGCCGGGCGTGCGCATCGACGATTACGGCATGGTCGCGGCCGGCGCGGTGGTGCTGAAGGGCACGCACATCGGCCGCGGCGAGATCTGGGCAGGGGTTCCGGCGCGCAAGGTGGGCGTCCTACAAGCCTAGCGCGCGGGCGCGGCCCTCACCATCGAGCGTCCTCTCCGATCGCGGCGGCATCCGGATATAACCGCCGCACCAGTGCCAGGCCCATCTCGCGCAACTGTGCATACAGATCCTCACGCAGTGCGGCTTCCCCTTCGCTCGCATTGCGCGCCGCGAACAACGTTCGCAATCGATCGCGATGGTGTTCGACCAGCTCACGCACGCTCTCGCGCCAGAATCCAGGATACTCGGATTCGCGCCACGCTCCCCGGCCGCGGCCGAAGTGCGCCACCGCCAGATAGGTGAGCAGTTGGGTCGTCACGAGTTCGAGCAGGAATGCCTCGGACCACGCGACCAAGGTCTGGTCCGCGCCGCGCACCAGGTTGAAACCGTGCGCGAGGCCTGCGGCACCCAGCGCGCCGAGCACTCCTCCGGTGAGCAGGCCTGCACCGAAGGTCATGCCGCCGCTGGCCAGATCCGCCGCCAGGCCGGACAGCGCACCCGACACCAGGCCGCCCAGCACGGCCGCCTTTCCCTCGTGCACCGGCGCCTCGGCGGCAACACTCTCCGCCACGCGCGCAAGGACCGTTTCGGCCGCCTGGCCCTCCAGATCATGGATCGAGATGAGCCGATCCGCAGTGGCACGCACGGCCTGGCGGTAGCGCGCGGCGAGCTGTTCGGAGGCGCGTGCCTTGCCGCCGTCGCTGCGGCCTCCGGCTTTGAACAAGGCGCCCACGTCACGCAGCCGCTCGCCCCAGCCCTGCTCGGGCAGCGGCTCGCGATCGCAGGCGATGCGGCCGATCAACTCGGCCAGCGCCTGCATCGACTGGTCGAATTGCGTGAGCCGATGCGTGCGCCACGCGGCCGCCAGGCGCGCGAACGCTTGGCGCTGCGTCTCGGGCAACGCCTCGGCCAGCGCCTCCATCAAGCGAAACTCCTGTACCCAGAAGCGCGCGAATGCATCCAGCGACAGCACGGTACGTACGAAGGCGTGTCCGCGCACGTGTTCGCGCCAGCGCTCCAGCTCGGCGCGCTCCTCCTGTGCAGGGCGCGGCGGCCCGACCTGATTGAGCAGCAGGATCACCGGCTTGCCGATCCACGCCAGGATGCGCATCTCCGGTTCCACGTAGCCGGCCTGCCTGGGATCCTCCGCTGCGCTGACCAGGTAGAGCACGACGTCGGCGTCCTCGCGAACGTTGCGCACCGCCTGCTGGCTTGACCAGAATGCACGATCCCGCCATCTGTCCCAGACCTGAGTGAGGAACCAGCCGATGGGATTGGCTGACTGCGCGAGCCGACTGGCGAGCCGCGCGCTGTCGCCGAACCCCGGTGTATCCCACAGCCGCAGCAGATCGCCTTGCGGCGTTTCCATCAGCGTGAAGACCTCCGCATGGGCCGTGACGTGCGGCGCATCGCGCACCTCCCCGACTTCGCGACCGAGCAGGCTGCGCGCGAGCGTGGTCTTCCCGACATTCGTGTGGGAGACCAGTGACAGGTCGATGCGCTGCGGCTCGACGCTCATGCTTCGCCTCGCGCACTGCGCTCCAGCGCCGCGTTCGCCGCACTCTCGGCGGCCGGCAGGTCGGGGTGATCGAGATCGATGAACACCGCGGGCAGCCCGCATTCGTCCATGAGTACCTGCCACCCGGCGCGCCGCTCGGCCAGTCGTGCGGGCATGTCCGCGAAGCGCCTGCGGAATGCCGATTCGTCCACCAGCGCAGCC